>JAGAWH010000125.1 GCA_017941505.1 Faecalicoccus sp.
AACGCAAATAAAAGAAGAAAATGGAGGAGATATCGAGTTAAATCTCGAATACTCCTCCATGTTTTTCGGAAGAATGAGAAAAAGACCTTCTCAGTCAGTCTTCTTCCCCTCATTTTTTGTATTCTTAAGATTCAGAATTCGTTTTAGGTTCACGACGAAAATTGACACACCTGCCTGGAGTGTCATCCCATGTTGCCCGGTATATACCGTATGAGCGTAACCATGTTCGTTTTTCAATTCTGCGTTCTTAGCTTCGATCTTATACCGCTCGTGTGCAAGCTGTCGGTATTGCTCGGTATCCTGCTTATCCTGATGATCCTGATGCAATTGACTCATCCGCACTGTAATATTGTATGTCTTCGATTTCTGCCCGTCTTTGAAACCGCACTTTTCTTTCAATGGACAGACCCTGCATTTTTCAGTATCGAAGAAATAGGATTCCCTTTGCGGTTTATCCGGCGACTTAACCCCCGAGCGTGCTTTCCTGACTGCCATATGGCCGGCTGGGCATACATACATTTGTGCATCCTTGTTGTAAGAGAATCCGTCATCCAGTTCATTCTTTCTGTTTCCGGAAGTAACAACCTTACTGAGTTTTGAAACCAGATGAAGCTCATTATCGTTTGCGAATTCGATTAGTTCTCTTTCTGAGTAGGCTCCGTCTCCAACAATGTTTTCAACCTTGACCCCATTTTCTTCCATCTTTTTGACCAGTTCAGGCAGTTCTTTTCCATCAGGCTTTTCACCGGAAGTTACGGTAGCGGCTGTGATGATCCTTTCGGGGGTCATCGCAATGTGTGTCTTATATCCGAAATATTCTGTGTCTGCTGTCTTATGTCCGATTCTGGCATCGGGGTCTTTTGAAATGGTAAGCTCTTCATTTATGTCATCGATTGTTTCCTGAAGAAGGTTCATATTCTCTGATATGTTCGTATATACTTTCAGATTCTCATCGCAGCTTACAATATCCAGAACCTTCTGGCAGTACTTGACGACTTCCTCATAAATGCCGATCTGGTGATTGTCCGGTTTTTTCGGCATTTTCTCGGTGTAGCTTTCATCGACGGTATACACTTTCTTTCTGAGGTTCTTGCAGACTTCAAGCAGGTATTCGCGGGCACTTTTTTTGCCATATCTCGCTTCGGTATGAGTAGAGTCAACGATCAATGTGTTCGACAGTTTGATGCCGTTCTCCTGTGCAATCGCAACGCTCTTGGAAATCAGGGTGTCCATTATGGCATCGTCTTTCATACGCAGTTTCCTGAACTTTGTAAGACTCGATGGATCAATAACACTATCTTCCGGGGCAATGCCGAGAAAGTACTTGAATGCCATATCCGTCATGGCTCTGGATATAACGTCACGATCCGACAATTCATACATCCTTTTAAGCATCAGATACTTGAACATAACCTGCGGGCGGTAGCCGGGTCTCCCGTTATCGAGGGTATATGTATTTTTAAGCATCTCATCGACAAAGGAAAAATCCACGAGGTCTTTTAACTGACGGAGCACGTGGTCTTTTGGAATGATAATGTCATACAGATCGTTGTATGGGCTCAAGGTCGCACTGTCAGACTGGATCATTTGGATTCTCCTGAGCGTTTCATCTCGTTACGCAATGATTGTTTGATCAGTTCTGATTTTGGCTTTCCTGACTGATTGAGCCAGTCAAGAAGATCCTTATCTTTTTCAAGATTGAACCAGACGGTAACTCTGGACATATGGTTTTTCTGATAGTTCATATCATAAGTAGATTTATCGGTTTTTGATTTCATGATGAAACACCTCGCTTGACAGTATTATTATATCACAACTAGCCGCTAGTTTCAACTAAAATATGAAAACTCATCTACTAGTTTTCGATGAGTTTATTAAATAGAGATTAGGCAAGGGGTTTTTCAGCAGCCTCCCGAGTCGGTGCTTGTAATTAAAACTTTCCTATACGTGTAATACGTTTTACTGCTTTATGGAAAGCGGAAATCTTATCTCGATGGAAGAAAGCCAATAAGCCAACAATTCCCGTAATACCCGATGCAATCCCAACAAGAGCCTTTGACGGAGTATGACTCTTTTTATAGGCAATATCCTCCGACTGCCCTAAATACTTTAAGATGCGATCGGAATACTTTCCCGGATCATAACGAACGGATTGAATGGTCTTAATTTTAATCTTCGGATAATTTTCACGAATCTTTTTTTGCGTAGTTTTACTGAACATCAAATTATCATATTCCAATGTAATAGCTTCCTGCTTGTCAAACGGAATAATTGGGAAACGGAAGTAGTTTTCATCTTCTGCGATATCCTTTAATTCCTGCTCCGTAAAAGTATCGTCCGCTTTCATGTTAGATGTCATAAATAAAGACATTACCGCATTGGATTGTGTGAGCGGTGCATTATCCGCAAACATCCTGTCAAATGTGATTCTTTTATCACTCACAAGATACATGGCCATCTGTCCGCCCAATGACTGCCCAAAAACCAATCGAAGATGATCATATCCTTTATCCACTAACCAATCTGCCAATTCTCTGGCATCCTCTTTGGTGGAACGGTATTGACGAACATCTTCACCATGTCCTGACATATCCGGCATGATGATATGATAATGCTCCTTTAACGGTTCAATATATTGCTCCATATATTTTGCGCTGGAGTATTTGGCATGGATCAATACGATCACAGGCCCGTTTTTAATTCCATATTCATGTATTTTCATATGTATACCTCTTCTGATTTCATTTTACCCTAATTCCATATGCAATGAAATAAAAAAAGAGTCCGAAGACTCTTTAGGCAGCTTGTGGTTCCGGTTTATTGCCGGTATAAAGCTGATAATAACGCTGTTTTAAATCAATCAATTCATCGTGCGTACCCTGCTCTACAATACGTCCATGCTCCAATACGACAATTAAGTCAGAGTCACGTACAGTAGAAAGACGGTGCGCAATCACGAAGGATGTTCTTCCCTTCATCAACTTATCCATACCTTCCTGAACGATTTTCTCGGTACGGGTATCGATGGAGCTGGTCGCCTCATCAAGAATCAATGCAGGAGGATCGGCAATGGCAGCACGGGCAATAGCCAATAACTGTCTCTGGCCCTGGGAAAGGTTAGCTCCATCTCCTGTCAACATCGTATCGTACCCCTTTGGAAGATGGTTGATAAAGCTGTCCGCATTGGCAAGTTTTGCGGCTGCATATACTTCTTCATCCGTCGCATCTAATTTACCGTAACGAATATTCTCCATTACTGTTCCGGTAAATAAGTGAGTATCCTGAAGAACCATACCTAAAGACAAGCGAAGGTCCTTCTTTTTGATCTTATTGATGTTGATATTATCGTAACGGATCTTACCATCCTGAATATCATAGAAACGGTTGATTAAGTTAGTAATGGTTGTCTTACCGGCACCGGTAGAACCAACAAGGGCAATCTTCTGGCCCGGTTTGGCATGCAGCCAGATATCATGTAAGACCATCTTGTCATCGGTATAACCAAAGTCAACTCCATTAAATGTAACATCACCTTCTAAGAGCTGATAGGTTGTCGAATCGGTAGCCTGATGATAATGTTTCCAAGCCCATTTGCCGGTATGTTCTTTGGTTTCGGTAATTCTTCCCTTTTCATCCACATTGGCATTCACCAACATTACATATCCATCATCCACTTCAGAAGGCTCATCCAAAAGCTTGAAGATACGTTCTGCACCGGCTAAAGCCATCAAGATGGAGTTAGCCTGCATCGTTAACTGGTTAATCGGCATTGAGAAGCTCTTATTGAGTGTTAAGAAGGTAGCCAAAGCTCCTACAGTAAATCCTGCTACACTGTTAAAAGAAAGGGCAGCACCAATCACAACACATAGAACATAGCTCAAGTTTCCTAACTGTGAGTTGATTGGACCCATCAAGTTAGAGAACGCATTGGCTTTATATGCGGCATCAAATAAAGATTCATTCAATTCATCAAACTGTTCCATGACTTCCTTTTCATGAACGAACACTTTAATAACCTTCTGTCCTGTCATCATCTCTTCGATATATCCGTTTAACTTACCTAGGCGTGCCTGTTGGGCAACGAAGTTTTTCGAGGACTGTTTGGTAACGCGGGATGATAAGAAAAACATCACACCAACCATAAAACATGTTACAAGTGTCAAAGGAATGGATAAAGTCACCATTACAGTAAAGATACTTACAACCGTAATCGAAGAGTTAATAAGCTGTGTCATACTTTGCGAAATCATCTGACGTAGGGTATCGATATCGTTGGTATACATAGACATGATATCGCCATGCGGATGGGTATCAAAGTATTTGATTGGTAAGCTTTCCATATGCTGGAACATCTCAATTCTAAGATCTCTCAAGCTTCCCTGTGTAACTACGATCATTAGGCGCTGCTGAATAAACGATGCCACTATTCCAAGCAGATAGAATACGGCAACCCGGCTGATAGCCCCCATTAAAGGAGAATAATCCGGATTATCGGATCCTAACATCGGTGTAATATATTCATCAATCAAAGAACGGGTAAATACAGTTCCCTGCAGGTTACAGAAAACACTGGCAAAAATACAGATAACTACAATTATACACTGCCATTTGTAACGCTTTAAAACATAGGACATCAAACGTTTAAACAATCCAACAGGATCTTGCAGCTTAGGTCTCGGTCCTCTTGGACCTCTTCTTCCCGGCCCATTATTCGGTTTCGATTCAGCCATATGATTCCCTCCTTTCTAGTCGCCTTCATCAAAGTCGCCGTTACCGCTGGTTTGCGACTCATATACTTCACGATAAATATCATTTTCAGCCAATAACTGCTCATGCGTACCAAATCCATTGACCATACCGTTGTCAAGTACGATAATACGGTCACAGTTTTGAATACTGGAAATACGCTGGGCAATGATCAAACGGGTTGTATCCGGAATCTGGTTATCGAAGGCATCATGGATCTTCGCATCCGTTGCCGTATCTACCGCACTGGTAGAATCATCCAGAATCAAGATCTTCGGTTTTTTAAGAAGTGCACGGGCAATACACAAACGCTGTTTCTGTCCACCGGAAAGGTTGGATCCACCCTGCTCCACATAGGTTTCATAACCATCCGGGAAGCCTTCAATAAACTCATCCGCACATGCCATACGGCAGGCTTCTTTACACTGGTCTAATGTCGCATCCTTATTACCCCAGCGAAGGTTATCTAAGATGGTACCTGAGAAAAGAACATTTTTCTGAAGTACAACCGCAACGGAATTTCTGAGGGTATCTAA
The DNA here is from genome assembly GCA_017941505.1 of Faecalicoccus sp. The sequence continues at coordinate 5,283 of JAGAWH010000125.1, forward strand.
ATCATATTCACGAATATCATGTCCGCCCACAAATACTTTACCCTGTGTCGGGTCATATAAGCGGCTGATCAAATTCACGAAAGAAGATTTGCCGGAGCCGGTACCACCGATAATACCGATGGATTCACCGGATGCGATTTCTAAATTCAATCCTTTTAATACTCTGTGTTTTGATTTCGGATTATAGGCAAAAGATACATAGTCAAAGCGAATGGATCCATCCGGTACTTCATAAATCGGATTTTCCGGATTGGTGATGGTACTTTTTTCTTCAATGACTTCCGCAACACGACGTCCGGAAGCGATCGACATGGTCATCATGACAAATACCATTGAAATCATCATCAAGCTCATCAAAATGTTCATGCAGTACGTTAATAAAGACATGAGCTCACCGGTAGTAAGTTCATTCTGTACGATCATATGCGCACCGGTCCAGGAAATTAAAAGGATACATGTATATACCGTTCCCTGCATTACCGGTCCCTGCAGTGCAATGCGCTTTTCTGCTTCTTTGAACATCTTATAGATATTCTGCGCTGCTTTTTTAAGCTTATCGTTTTCATATTCTTCACGAACATATGCCTTTACAACACGAATTGCCGTAACATTTTCCTGAATACTTTCATTCAAGTCATCATAGCGCTCGAATACTCTTCTAAAGTACTTCGTGACAGTCGTAACCATGATCGCAAGGAAGATGGATAATCCGATTACCGCAAACAAGTAAATTCTTGCGATACGGGCATTGATCATAAATGACATGGTCATCGCAATGATCATGGATGCCGGAGCACGCATAGCCATACGAAGAATCATCTGATATGCGTTCTGGATATTGGTGATATCTGTCGTTAAGCGGGTAACCAAACCCGAAGAAGAAAATTTGTCGATATTGGCAAATGAGTAAGTTTGAATATTATCAAAAGCGGCCTTACGCAAATTCTTGGCAAGACCGGTAGAAGCCTTCGCGCCAAAGATTCCTCCGCCAAAACCACAGAATAAGCCGGCAATCGCAACGATAACCATCAAGATACCGGTTTTGATAATATAACCCATATCGCCACCGTAAATACCTTTGTCAACGATCCACCCCATTAAAACCGGGATGACCATTTCACAAATAACTTCACCAATCATAAATACAGGCGTAACCAAAGAGGCATTGCGATACTCTTTGACCTGCCCCATCAGTGTTTTTAACATTTTGTTCCCCTTTCTATTTCAGAAATATTTTCATACATCCTATCCAGAAGATTTCTAAGGATTTTATTTTCATCCTGTGTAAACCCCTTTACTAAACAGGAGTTCATGGAATCTGCTTCATCCTTGGATTGCTTTAAATATTGTCTTCCCTGATCTGTCAAGCGGATATAACGATACCGGCGGTCGTTTTCATCGATCATCCGTAGTACCATTCCTTTTTCCTCTAACCGGTCGATAAGTCCAATCATGGTAGGATGTGTTACCTGCACAGCTTCGGCTAAATCTTTTTGAGACACCTTTTCCGTATCATGCTGCTGAAGATATCTTAATACCCAGAATTGTGACACGGTTAAATTGTTATTCTTTAACTGATCATTGAAATGCTGTTTAATTTTTTCATTGATCAATTTAATTTTGACTCCCAGAGGCTGCGCATCTTTATTGGCACTCATGGTTCACCTCCTTAATGTAGCACGCTACATATATTATAGAGCATAATATATCCAATTCAACAGAAATGTTAAAGAATGATAAAAAAACGGCTTCCCTTAGGAAACCGATTTGTGAAGATTAGTTATAGCCCCATGTTAACAGCTGCCAATCCCCGCCATCACTGCGTGCCAGCCACCATTCATAATTTTCATATTCCGTATCCGGATTTAACGACTCTGTACCCTCTTTTGGAGTATGGAAATTTGTCAAAATCTTTACAACCTGGGTATAGTTATTTCCTTCATCCAAATCATTCATCCATTTGATGTTTTCTTCGGTGTTAAATTCATCCCCGGCATAGCTTAGTGTATGTAATTCACAATTGCCGAAGCCCGCAAATTGAACCTTAACCTGAACGGCTGCTTCTTTTAACTCTTCTTCGGTATACAGTTTAGACTCACCATAGTCATATTTGACATCTACTGTTTTGGCAACACCTAGATATTCTTCCAAAGTAATTCCTTTTTCTGTGATTTCTTTGGCGACATCCACATTATCCAGATAGCGGATATGCCATGGTTCATATCCACCGCCGGTAATATGTTCCTTTCCTTCCGGGTAACGAAGGATAAATCCATAATCGGCTAATTTTTCATGAATCTTTGCCCAAATATCTGTATACTTGACCATTTCTTCATTTAAAACGATATTTTCTCCATCAACGATCAAATACAAATCTAAGGCAAGACCGGTATGATGTTCGGAATATCCCGGCTGTCCCACCGTCTTTTTCGTGTAGGCAAGTCCATATCTTTCGACAAAGGAATCCCAGATTTCCTGCTGCTGGGCCACGGTTCGAAGTGCATTATCCAAATCAACATAAACACCTTCTTTTTCGAGGTCTTCCTTTAATTTCAAATACGCTTCATAGGCTTTGGTTTCAATTTCAACATCATCTCCTACCGTATTGGTAAAATGCGTTGTTTCCAACTTTTCCTCCCAGCCTTCCGGTAAAGGATTATTTTTATTAACTAATACCATATAATCAATAGTAGATTCTTCCTTTTCTGTTACATTGGAAGATGGGTTATTTTGAGCACAGCTGATGCACGCAAATGCGAGAAAGCCGGACAGAGCTATATTCGTTAATTTTGTTCTAACAGTCATTGTATTACCTCCTTATCTACAGATGTATCATACAATTTGTTTAATCACAACAACGGCACAAAAAATGGATATAAGATCAATCGATCGTATATCCATCTTTTTCAATTTGAATAAAAATCTGTTCTAAATTCTCGGCAGGAAGTCCTACCACATTTGTCATGGAGCCTTCGATCCATTCCACAAAATCCGATTCCTGAATACCATATCCCCCGGCCTTATCGAGAGGATTCTTATTTTGAACATAATTTTCAATATCGATATCATTCAATTTTCGAAAATGCACAAAGGTTGTCGCAACATCGACATAGACCGTATCATCGACAATCACACAGACCCCTGTCTTCACCTCATGTGTAGTTTGAGAAAAAGTTCGAAGAAACAATCGTGCTTCATCCAAATCCTTTGGCTTGCCAAAGATCTTGCCCTGATAAGTGACAATGGTATCACTGCCAAGGACAATACAATCCGAATAAAGATCATATACATCTTTTGCCTTGGAATAGGCAACTTTCTTTAAGGCTTCATCTAAAGGCAGGCTTAAATCAAAGACTTCTTCCGATTTAGATGGATGGACCTCAAAGGTATATCCCATTTTCGATAAGATTTCTTTTCTTCTTGGAGATTGAGATGCCAATATCAATTTCATTTTTTCACCCCAAATCCAATTGGCGCTTTCTTTTTTTGATACCAGATGGAGAATATCGCACATGGAATCAAAATAAAGACAACTTTTAGAACAATGGTCAATACAAGCTGATAGAAAATGGTCTCCGGTAACATATTGATCATAAAATCGGTCGCCGGATTGAGTAACCAAAGATCATTGTTGAAAAACAACGTATGAAACCACATCCAGAAGCCGGTAAAGTCGGTAAGCACCCATATTCCTAAGAGAGTCAATGCCAACATCATACAAAGTAATGCCTGTAAAAACCCTCTGGTTAAAAATGCAGGCGTATTGACCTTATCCACCATTAAAAACCAAAAAAGGATTACCGCCATACCGATTGCCGAAAAAATGGCGGTCTTGATCGCATTTCGATAGAGCTCGCGCACATCAACCATATGGCTGATTTCTCTTTCGTTAAAGATCGGCTGTTTTTTACCGTTGATCACAACTTCTCTTTCCAGGGATTCTTCTTTCCCTTCCAGATAGTCCAGTAATAAAGTAATTCCTGAATTCAAATCTTCGGAAGAGATATGAAGTTCTTGGGCTAAATTCATCTTTTCATAACGTGTTGTATAAAAAGATGGATCTAATGCGGTTGTTTGAACGGAAAAGACAACGGCTACAATAATAAATAGCCATCCCCAAATATAAGATAATATTGACTTCATCATTCTACTGCCACCAAATCTACTTTATCGACAATATCCATGTTTTGAATCTGCGCTAAAAAGTTTTCAATCCCGACCTCTAAATCCGTTATATCCAGGGTAAAGGATACGTTATGGATACCATGAATCGGAATAGTTTGATTGATTGCCAGAATGTTGACCTGATTGCGTGAAATCAAAGAAGATACCTTGGATAAGGAACCCTTTTCATTGTGTAAGGTCATTGTAATAACAGCTTTGCGGTTGTTCTGTTCCTGATCAAAGGAGAAAACCGCATCTTTGTACTTATAATACGTTCCCCTGGATATACCTACCGCTTTGACTGCTTCGGAAATTCGTTTTGCCTTACCGGTATGCAGCAGCATTCTGGCTTCTAAAACTTTATCCAATACATCCGGAAGTATATCGGAAGATACAACATAATATTTACTCATAAGTAACATATGCTCCTTTTTGTGAAATGGTAACCGGTTTTACCTGAATATTAGGATATGTATTTTCTACATATTCTTTCAATAATGTCAGCTGTGGTTTTATCTTCGACATTGCCAGCATAGTTGAGCCGCTGCCGGAAATCCATAACGGAAAACCATGATTTTGACAGAAAGCCTTTAAGTCTCTATATTCCTTAATCAAAGAACTGCGATATGGTTCATGTAAGAAATCCTCGGCAGCAGATGTCAACATGATTTGATCCCCGGAAGCTAATGCAGAACAAAAGGCAATCGCATGGGCTGTCTGTAAAGATGCCTGTTCTAGTAAAACTTTATCAGGAATCAATTTACGGGCTTGATCCGTAGATACCGGATAATCCGGTATTAAAGCTAACGTGTTCCAGGTTTTACATGGAATCAGGGTCATTTTCCAAACATCGTTTTGTTTATAGGTCACAACCAAATGACCATACAATGCAGCTGCCACATTATCGGCATGCCCTTCCAGCGATGCAGCCAGATTCAACATTTCACTTTTTGTGAGGTGCGCATCAAACCATGCATCGGCTGCAAGTATACCTGCTACAATACAGGTTGCCGAAGAGCCTAGTCCTCTTGAAAAAGGAATATCCGTATCAATATCCAAATGAAAAGAAGGAAGCTCTCTGCCAAGCTTTTGACAGACAGCTTCAAATCCTTTAATCACTAAATTATCTCTGTTACAAAACTTGTCAGGACAGCCGGTGATGGTTAATGCATCGCTTTTTTCAAAGCGAAAATGAGCCCACCAGTCAAGTGCGAGTCCTAAACTGTCAAATCCAATACAGACATTTGCGCTGGTTGCCGGAACCGACACCTTAATCATTGAAACAATCCTTTACGGCATTTAATACGGAATCTTTCATTTCGTCAATTGCCAATACATCTTTGTGTAAGATTGGAAGACTTTCCAGTTCCGCAAGTCCTGCCGGAATCGGATCAGTGCAGATTTCAGCAAGTTGATGCATCGCTTCAAGCTCTTTTCCTGCCTCTTTTCCTAATGCATCTAATACATCGATGCTAAATTTATATGGAGAAGCAGTTGCCAGAGATACAATCGGACGATTGGAAGCCTTATTGGCGACATCATATCCGATAGCGGAATGCGTATCGAGTACTACACCGGTCTTTTCATAGGTTTCACGAATCACACGCTTAGTGCCTTCATCATCTACATAACCGCATCCAAATAATGCCTGCATTCTTTCCAACATATCCGCAGGAATGGTATATTTGCCTTTTTCTTTTAAATCATTCATAAAGCCGGCAACCATTTCAGCATTTTTACCGGACATATAATACAGTAAACGCTCTAAGTTAGAGGAAATTAAAATATCCATGCTTGGAGAGATTGTCTGAATAAACGGACGGTTTTTATCATATACACCTGTTGTCAGGAAATCCGTTAAAATATGGTTCGCATTGGAAGCTACATAGAATTTTTCTACAGGAAGTCCCATCAAATATCCATAATAACCGGCTAATACATCACCAAAGTTTCCGGTAGGAACACTGAAGGATACTTTATCGCCTACTTTAATTACACTATTATTTACAAGATATTTATAGGCCTCAAAGTAATATACAATCTGCGGAACTAAACGTCCGATATTGATGGAGTTTGCACTTGTTAAAAAGACATTTTCCTTAGCGCATTTTTCAGCTAAATCTTTATCTAAGAATAAATTTTTAACCTGGGATTGGGCATCATCAAAGTTTCCTTCTACCGCATATACCTTCACGTTTTTACCGCGCTGGGTTGCCATCTGGCGATATTGAATCTGGGATACACCATTATGCGGATAGAACACTTCAATACCGATATTCTTTACATCCTGGAAGCCGGCCAGTGCAGCCTTGCCAGTATCACCGCTGGTTGCCGTTAAGATCAAAGCTTTCTTACCTGTTGTCTGTAAAGCCTTGGACATCAATTGCGGAAGTAGTGTTAAGGCAACATCTTTAAAGGCACTTGTTGGTCCATGGAAGAGCTCCAATACATAAACATCGCCTACCTTGCGAACCGGTGTAACTTCTGCGGCCGTGAAATTGGATGAATATGCATTATATACACATTCTTTTAATTCTTCATCACTGAAATCCGGTAATAAAGGACGTAAGATCATTTCAGCATTTTCCATATAGGTTTGTGAACAGATCTTATTTAAATCAATATTTACTGTATCGATATCCGGCCATACATACAATCCACCGTCGGAAGAAATTCCATCTAGGATTGCCTGTTTTGCGGTTACTTTTTTACTTGCATCTCTGGTTGACTGATAATATTTTTCCATAACAATTCCTCCTTGAAAAAGCTTAACTCATATGTTACAATGTGCGCGTTAAAAAAACAAGTGTTTTTGTGGTAGAAACACATCAACAATTTTGTATTGTATATGAAACACAAAATTGTCAAAAAGGTTTTCAAAACGGATACACCTGTTTTATTATAGCAAATAGGCTGCCCTTTTCGCACACTTCCTACGGAAGTTTTTATTTTTAAAGTGCAGCTTTAAGAACGGGAGATGTTTTATGTTAAAAATCACTAAGTTTGGCGGCAGCAGTGTTGCCAATGCCGACCAATTTCGTAAAGTAAAAGAAATCGTTGAATCCGATCCGGCACGTAAATATGTCGTTGTCAGCGCACCGGGAAAAAGAGATAAAAGCGATAATAAGATTACCGATCTTTTATATCTTTTAGATGCGCACCGTCAATATCATGTTGATGGCAGCAACGTTTATAAACTCATTCGTCAGCGCTTTGTCGACATTAAAAATGAGTTAGGTCTCAAACAGCCGATTGAAGAAGAACTGGATCAGTTCTATCAGAATTTGAACAAATATTCACAGGATGCGATCGTATCCCGCGGTGAATATTTCTGTGCTAAGTTAATGGCTGAATATTTAGGGTATGACTTTGTCGATGCCCAGGACGTGATCCGCTTTAAAATGGATAAGACCATCGATATGAAGCGAACCACTGAAAAACTGCTTCAGAAAAAGGCCGAGCATGAACGCTTTGTGTTCCCGGGCTTCTATGGTTCTACCGCAACCGACCAGGTGCAAGTGTTCTCTCGAGGCGGTGGTGATATCACAGGTGCCATTCTGGCAAGATGCTTAGAGGCCGATGTATATGAAAACTGGACCGATGTATCCGGCTTTTTGATGGCCGATCCTTCGATTGTTCAATCACCAAAGCCAATCACCCATATTACCTATACAGAACTTCGTGAATTATCATATATGGGTGCCAGCGTCTTACATGAAGAGGCTATCTTCCCGGTTAAGGAAGCCAATATTCCGATTCATATTTTGAATACCAATCACCCGGAAGATGCAGGAACCATCATTCAGGAACATACGAATATTAAGAATAAATATTCGATTACCGGTATTGCCGGAAAACGCGGCTTCTTATCCATCTATGTGTATAAGAAACATATGTCCAATGAAGTCGGATTTATCCGCAGAGTATTGACAATCTTAGAATCCTACAATATTTCGGTGGAACATATTCCGACCGGTATCGATTCTTTCTCGATTGTCGTTGTGGAATCCGATATTCGCGATTCTTTATATGAAATTTTAGCCCGCATCAAGTCGGAGCTCAAACCGGATGAAATTCATACCGATGATGATTTAGCTTTAATCTCTACCGTTGGTAAGGCAATGGCTGAAAAATCCGGTATGGCCGGTAAACTGTTCGGTGCTTTAGGAGAACATAAGATCAACATCAAGATGATTGCCCAATCCAGTGATGAAATCAACATTACCGTTGCGGTAAAGGCAAGCGATTTCAAACGTTCGATTCGTGCCATCTACGATAAATTTGTAACAGAGGAGGATTTAGTTGATTATGAGTAAAGTAGTAGGAATTGTAGGAGCAACGGGTGCTGTCGGACAGCAGATGCTCCAGTGTTTAGAAGAAAGAGATTTAGATATCGAAGTACGTTTATTTGCCAGTGCACGCTCTAAAGGCAAGGTATTCCAATACAAAGGAAAAGATATCGTTGTGGAAGAATTATGCGAAGATTCTATGAAAGGCTTAGATTACGCTTTAGGCGCAACAGAAAATGATTTAGCCAAGGTATGGACAAAATGGGCCAAAAAAGAAGGTGTTGTCGTAGTCGATAACTCGAGCGCTTTCCGTTTAGATGAGGATGTACCTTTAGTTGTACCGGAAATCAATGCCGATGATATTCAAAAGCACAATGGTTTAATTGCCAATCCAAACTGTGCAACCATCATCGCTTTAGTAGCGCTGAATGTCTTACATAAGGAATTTGGTATTAAGCGCATGATCGTATCCACATATCAGGCAGTATCCGGTGCCGGTGTGAAAGGTATTCAGGATTTAGAAACGCAGATCAAAGATCCAAATGCACCACGTAATGCCTTCCCTTATCAGATTGCCTACAACTTAATCCCGCAAATCGGTGATTTTGATGATTTAGGTATTTCAAAAGAAGAATGGAAGCTTCAAAACGAATCCCGCAAGATTTGGCATACGGATGACTTATTAGTAAACTGCACATGCGTACGTGTTCCGGTAATGCGTTCTCACTCTGAAAGCATTACGATCGAATGCGAAAAAGAAGTCGATGTAGAAAAGGCACGTGAATTACTGGCCAAAGCAGAAGGCGTTGTATTAAAAGACGACCCTAAAAATAAGATCTATCCAATGCCGTTAGATACTACGGACCAGGATCTTGTATATGTAGGAAGAATCCGTAAGGATATCTCCGATCCGACAGGTCACTCTCTGGCATTATTCTGCTGTGGGGACCAGATCCGCAAGGGTGCTGCAACAAACGCAGTTCAAATTTTAGAAAAGTTATTATAAGAACAAACACCGGTGTTTGAGCCGGTGTTTTCTTATGTTCATTTCTTCAACATCGATGCGATGATGACCTTATCGGTATATTTCATTCCTTCTCTTCCGATTTCACCGACTGTCGTAACGGTTTCATCAGTCAATGTACGGATAATTCCTGTATCCGGTAAATAATGTTTTCCATTCATGACCATGCGGTGTGCCAGTAAAGATGCCTCTAAGCCGCTGTTGATCTTAGCTGCACAGGAGATCTTTGCCCCATCACAGATAATACCCGGTGTAATGGCCAGAGTACTGTCAATGGTTTGATCAATTTGATCTAATGTGCCTCCTAACATATAGGTAAGCGCAGCACCTGACGAGCAGGTAGCCGATATTGCCCCGCAGAAGGCGGAAAGCTTTCCGATATATTCCTTTTGATAAATCGTCAAAAGGGCAGAAAAGACAAGTGAGCGATACAGCTTTTCTTCATCAATGCCTTTACTTTTCGCATAAACAATGAGTGGCACGGAAGAAGATATTCCCTGATTACCCGAGCCGGAGTTAATGATAACCGGCAGATCGCATCCGCCCATTCTGGCTTCCGAGGCAGCTGAGGCATAGGCGCGCATCTTGTGGAAGATATCATCTTCATATTGATCTAAGATCAAAGGTCCGATTCCAACACCGTAATTTCCCTTCATGCCTTCTTTGGCAATGGCCATATTGTATTCAATCTGTCTTGAAATCAAAGGTTTAACTTTTTCTAAATCGACTTCATCCGCAAAGGTTTTGATGTTGCGTAAATTTAACTGTGATCTGTCCGCTCCTTCGCTTTCCTTCATTTGATCATTAAAATAGATGACCTCTCCATTCTTAAGGATTTGATACACATTGGTATGATCATGGCGAATTTCCACGCTGACAGATTGATCTCCCCTTTTTAAAACGATGATAAAATGTAACGGAATATCGGAGTTCAAAAATTCAACTTTACACTTTCCTGACTCTACAAACTGCTTTGCCAGGGCCAGCTTATCCTCTAAGACAGTAGCTAAAACCTCCATATTTTTATCAGTATCCCCACCAAAGGCTCCCATCGCACAGGCTGTTTCAATTCCGGTTAACCCATGGGAATTAGGGATAAATACACAGCGTACGTTTTTGATCATATTTCCGCTGCATTTGGCCACAATCGATGTAGGATCCTCCCCTAATTCTTTTCTTGCCAGAGCACTGGCATAGGCTAAGGCGATGGGTTCTGTACATCCCATAGCCGGAATCATTTCCTCTTTCATGATTTGTAAAAAAGCTGTTTCAATATTAGTATCCATACTAAATCTCCTAATTACAGATAGTGTCCCGTAATACTTTCGGGATTATTTTTAACTTCATCCGGTGTTCCTTTTGCCACAATGACGCCGCCAAGTTCTCCACCTTCCGGGCCCATATCAATGATATAATCCGCATGATGAATCACATCTAAGTCATGTTCGATCACAATGATGGTAGCTCCTAAATCCATTAAAGTATCAAAAACCCCTAATAAAGTTTCAACATCCTTTGGATGTAATCCAATCGTTGGTTCATCAAAGACAAAGATGGAATCGGATTGGGCCCGACCCATTTCACCGGCAAGTTTTAAACGCTGAGCCTCGCCACCGGATAATCCCGGTGTTTCTTCACCCAAAGTTAAATAACCCAGTCCTAACTCTTTTAATATTTCTAATCTTGGCTGTACCCGCTTCATATCTTTACAGAAGGACAAAGCCGTATTTACATCCATATCCATGAGTTCCGGCATCGATTTGGCTTCCCCTGATTTATTGGTGATACGAATCGTTTTAGCTGTTTTACTATAACGGGAACCGCGACAATCCGGGCATGGAACATCCACATCCGGTAGAAACTGGACATCTAAAGAAATCTGGCCGGTTCCATCACACATTGGACATCTAAGAGATCCTGTATTATAAGAAAAATCTCCGGCCTTATACCCTTTTGTCTTGGCAGATGGTGATCTGCCAAAAATCTTTCTTAATTCATCATGCACATTGGCATAGGTTGCCACGGTGGAACGCACATTAATTCCGATTGGTGTGGCATCGATAAGTTTTATATGTTCGATCCCTTCTGCTTCTATCACCTTTACATGATCAGGTTTCGTTTTTTTGTTGCAGATGGAGTCAATGGCCGGTACAAGGCTTTCTAAAACCATGGTAGTTTTACCGGAACCGGATACACCGGTGACAACCGTTAACCGATTTTTAGGAATATCAACCGATAATGGTTTCACCGTATGAATGGCATCGGTTTCCATATGTATTTTTCCATGAGAAAAGATATCTTCTTCACGATTTTTGATGGCATGTTTACCATTAAAATACTCACCGATCACAGAATCCGGATTGTTTTGAAGTTCTTCAATGGTGCCCTGGGCAATGACCTGCCCACCATTTAGACCGGCCTCGGGTCCCATTTCAATCATATAATCCGATTCTTTTAAGATTTGTAAATCATGATCGACCAAAAGAACGCTGTTTCCATCCTTAACCAAATCATGCATGACCCGATTCAATCCGACAATATTGGCCGGATGTAAACCGATGGAAGGCTCATCCAATACATATAAAACACCGGTAGTACGATTACGGACGGCTTTAGCTAACTGCATGCGCTGTCTTTCTCCGGTGGATAAGGTAGAAGATGCTCTGTCTAACGTCAAATATCCTAATCCTAAATCCATCAAACGAGAGGCATTTTCTAAATACGATTCGATAATATTATTTGCCATCGGGCGCATTTTCTCCGGCAATGAGTCCGGTACCTTTTTTACCCATTCAATGGAGTCTTTTAAATTCATCTGACAGACTTCATCTAAAGACAAGCCCATAATCTTAGGAGCACGTGCTGCCTCGCTAAGACGGGTTCCATTACATTCCGGGCAGATATCTTCCTTAAGAAATTTCTCTACCCGTTTCATACCTTTTTCATCCTTGACCTTATTTAAGGCATTTAATACGGTATTGACAGCACTGTAATAGGTAAAATCCATTTCTGTGGCAAGAGGATTATCCGAATTTTTCGGACGGTAGAAAATATGTTTCTTTTCCATCGGTCCATCATAGACAATATCCTTTTCCTCATCGGTGAGATCTTTAAAAGGAACATCCGTGCGTACTCCCATAGCACGGCATACATCGACCATCAAGGCCCACATCAATGAGTTCCATGGGGCAACCGCTCCTTCATCCAGCGTTAAATTTTCATTCGGAATCAAAGTAGACCTATCCACCGTACGAACCATACCGGTCCCACCGCAGCACTTGCAGGCTCCCTGTGAATTAAAGGCAAGCTCCTCCGCTCCCGGTCCGTAAAAATGCTCCCCACACTCCGGGCAGATGATTTCCTGCATAGCAGCAACTTCAAAGCCCGGTTTAACATAATGACCGTTCGGGCAGCGATGAGAAGCCAGTCTTGAAAACATCAAGCGTAAACTGTTTAATAATTCCGTTCCGGTTCCAAAGGTAGAGCGGATTCCCGGTACTCCCGGTCTTTGATGTAAGGCAAGAGATGCCGGTACATATAAGACTTCATCGACATCGGCCCTGGATGCCTGTGTCATACGTCTTCTTGTATACGTTGATAACGATTCCAAATATCGTCTGGATCCTTCTGCATATAACACACCTAATGCCAGGGATGATTTTCCGGAGCCGGATACTCCGGCAATTCCGACAATTTCATGAAGAGGAATATCCACATCGATATTTTTTAGATTGTGGACCCTGGCCCCTCTTACTTCAATTTTCATTGGCTGTGTATCTTTCATAATAACCTCGGTTTCTTAAGCAATCATAACACTTTTCAAGGCAAAAGAAAAAACCGGATTCGCTCCGGTTCTCTAAGTGAATGACTTACTTGTTCTTTAATAAATCGCGGATTTCTTCTAAAAGAACGATCTGTGGATCTGGTTCTGGTTCCGGTTCCGGTTCTTCTGCTTTCTTAGGCATAGCTTTCTGAGCAGCCTTTACAAAGAAGAATAAAGAAGTTCCGACGATCAGGAAGTTAACAACGGCATTGATGAAGTTACCAATCATGATCGGACCAAGCGTGATCGCTGAGAAGTCAGGCTGTCCGAAGATGGCTCCGATAAGCGGTGTAATGATGTCTTCAACAAGTGAAGTAACGATTGCACCAAAAGCGCCACCAAATACTACTGCAACTGCCAGATCAAGTACGTTTCCCTTAAATAAGAACTCTTTCAACTCTTTAATCATAATCTAACGCCTTCTTTCTTTAATGACTTAATAATACCCAATTTAGTCTTTGTAATCAATTGGTTTTTTGTAAACAAGAGGTTAATTTTTCTGAAACCGCTTTCTTTATGAACGGAGTTTTTCTTTCTTTTCATCACTCAATTTAATGGCGACAAGTTTTCCCTCATGTTCCAGCCAGATGCACCCGTTTTTTGAATCATAAGATTCAAAGCGGGCATTCTTGAACTGTTTTTCCCATTTCTTTTTTAAAGAGATCATCGTCTTTAAATTCAAATCGGATGACAATACCTTATACGCAAATAAAAATTGATGGACATCCCGACATACAACAACCTGTTCATCTTTAGGTAAGTTATCAATTTCCTTTCTGGATGAAAGGATCAAATAATACTTTTTCTTAGGATCACGGTATAAAAACGGATAGGTCATATAGAATAAATTCTTACATTTTGAACACTGGTGTGTAAAATAAGTACCATCTTGAAGATGTTTGTCACAGGCATCGTTCATGCCGGCAATACAGAAGGTATCGCGCTTGATGTGAAAAACATGCCCGCAATGCGGACATGTGATCTCTATCATTCTTTCTTTCATATAATGATGGGATGACAGACTTCCTTGAGCCACTTGTATTCATCCACGCCCATATACGGAGAAATCCTGTCAAAGACTTCTTTATGGTAATCATTGATCCATTTGAGTTCATCTTTTGTAAGAAGCGAGGTATCAATTCCATCGCGGTCAAAAGGAACATAGGTTAAACAATCCATATGCATAAACTGTCCATAGAAGTTCTTTTCGCCTTTGACCACTACATATTCATTTTCATGACGGATTCCAAACTCCCCTTCCACATAAACTCCCGGTTCATTGGATTGGATCATGCCTTCCTCTAATACGCAGTTATCGTTACGTTCCGGAACAATTCTCCACCTGAATCCATTCGGACTCTCGTGAACATTGGATAAATGCCCTACTCCATGTCCGGTACCGCATTGGTAATCCATATTTTCATCCCACAGAGGACCGCGTGCCAGAATATCCAGATTGACACCGCGGCAGCCATAAAGCCAGTTGGCCTTGGCAAGGCGGATATGCGAGCGAAGGGCCAGCGTAAACCATTTCTTTTCTTCTCTGGAGATAGGACCCAATACAATGGTACGGGTAATATCAGTCGTTCCATCCAAATACTGTCCGCCGCTGTCCACCAGCAACATGCCTTCTTTTTCTAACTCTGTTTCATTGTTAGGATCCGCTTTATAATGCATCAAGGCTGCATGTTCTTTATAGGCGCAGATCGTATCAAAGCTGTCTTCTATATATAACTGCTGGCGTCTTCTATAAGCCATTAATTTTTCCTGAGCAGATACTTCGGTAATGGTTTGAAGTCCGACATTTCTTTTTAACCAATAGATAAATCGAGTTACGGCAACCGCATCTTTAAGATGCGCATTTTTCGTATTCTTAAGCTCCACTTCATTTTTACAGGCCTTCATCAAAATAATCGGAGACGCTTCTTCGACAGCGGATGTTCCAATCAAAGATCCAAGTAAACTGTTTACTGTAGATGGATCATATAATACCGGTGCTTCCAAATTTGAAACATCTTCATAAATTTGATTGTAAGGCAATGTATTGATATTATTCTTTTCAAATAAATCACTGGATACATCATCTAAACGTGAATCATCGATATAAATATTTCCACCGTTTAAAGTAACAACGGCATAGGCAAGGGCTACCGGGTAACACGGTATATCACGAGCTCTTAGATTAAAGAGCCATGCGATCTCATCTAAACGGGTAATAACCATAGACCTGGCATGAAGCTCTTTCATCTTAACTCTTACCATTTCTAACTTTTCATCGATGGAGTATCCGGCATATTTTTCATCGTAGTGGAATGTGTTTGTAGCAGGTAAAGATGGTCTGTCATTCCATATTGAATCGACAAGGTCAATATCATTGACCACGTTAAGATGATGAAAATCAAAGGCATGCATCCATTTACGATAGTCCTGCATGCTGACAACTTTTCCATCAAAGCCGACACTTTCCCCTTCCTTTAATGAATCGGTAATATACTGTTCCAAAGAAACCGTTTCCGGCTGACCGCTTTTCATAAGATCAATACCGGTGTCTTTAAGTTGGTCGGCAGCTTGAATAAAGTAGCGCCCATCGGTCCATAGAGCTGCCTTATCTTTTAATACGACCAAAGTGCCTGCACTTCCGGTAAAGCCGGACACATACTTACGGCAGGCAAAATGTTCACAGACATATTCGGTATTATGGTAATCCCCTGTCGGAATAATATAAGCCGAGATATTGTGCTTATTCATTTCATCTCGCAGAAGTTCAAGTCTTTCCATAGTTACACCTGTACTTTCTTAACATGATATGCCTTATGCAGCATATACGGTAAAAAGTATCCAATTAAGGCATTCAGTACCACCAGGAAAACAACCTTGATGGTAAAGGATACAAGATTTCTTCCTTTATAGGTATCTTCTAAGCGCATGTATTTAAATTGTGCCCAGAGATAATACATCGGAATCATGTAAAGAATGCCCTGTACAAATACCGCTGCCACATACGGGCGCGATAAATAGTAATACCAGTTTAACATCTGGTTGGTGAATAGATTGGCTCGAAATTGAGCGATATCCGCATACAACATATAATTATTGAAGACACCGGCTGCTGCCAGAAAACCGATGGCTGCCATTAAATATACACAATAGAAAACGACAAAACGTCTTTTCTTGGATTCCTCTGCCATTACACGGTTTGCCTGTCCAAGTACGGAAAGATAAGAAAATAAGATCATGATACCGTAAATCACCATATAGAACGGAATAAACGCAAAAAGAAAACAGAAGATCACATTGAGAAATAAAGCCGTGTTGGCAAGGCTGTCTACATAATCTCTGCGTCTGCGAATTTTGCGCATACCCCATTTCTCAAAGGAAAATCGTTTTGTGATAAAATCCATGACACCTCTTGGTAAAAGGGATAAAACTACCCCTATCAACAGCGTCACTACAGTAATACCTGCCATAATCAGCAAATCTTGGCTTATGATTTCCATGTTCAATCCCTCTCCCTAAAATATGAACAAAAAAAAGATATACTAAGTGATTCTTGAAATATTTTAAAATAAAACAACCAATAAGTCTAGTTATCCGAAAGAATCGTTTGATTATACGACCGTTCGGTCGTATAATACCATATAAGAGGTTGTATAATCATGAAAAAACAGGATATTTTAGAAGCTGCACTGGACCTTGCATGCGAAAAAGGACTGGATAATCTTTCCATGTCCATGATCGCCAACGAAGTCCATTTAAAAAAATCATCTTTATATTCGCATTTCAAATCCAAGGAAGAGCTCATCCAAAGTATGTATGGATATTTCCGTGATAAGGCAAAAGAACAGCGGGGTGTCGTTGGGATCAATTATGATGTTCTTTTTGAAGGTAGATCATTTCAGGATATTTTAAAAGAATGTGTCAACTCCTATCGAGATATGGTCCTGTCTTCCGATCTCTTTCGCTTCTATAAGGTCATCTTATCTCAAAGAGTTTATAATCCGATGGCAGCTCGTATTATGGTTGAGGAAACCAATACGATGATTCAGGCCACAAAGCTTTTATTCTATGCTTTGTCTGCTAAAAAAATAGTAGATTTTACCAATCCGGATGCAGCTGCCCTAAGCTTTGCGATGTCAGTTCACTCTATTATCAACTTTGAATGCGATGCACAAAATGCGAATGTTTATGATGCCGATGGTCTTATGGATATCTATATTGAAGAATTCTGCAGAATATATGGAGGTAACAGTGAATGAGTATTTTAACAACAGAACGACTGGTCTTGCGGCCATGGAAAGAAAGCGATGCTTGTATCTTATATGAATATGCCAAAGATGAAAGAGTGGGTCCCATTGCCGGATGGTATCCTCATTCAAGTGTTGAAAACTCCTTAGAAATCATAAAAAACATTTTGATGGTTGATGAGACATATGCGCTTTGTTTAAAAAATGACGATAATCCGATTGGAAGTATAAGCTTACGTATTGGAAATCATAACAATGAAAAAGATGGTGAAATTGGATATTGGATTGGTGTTCCCTTCCGGGGGCAGGGTTTAATACCCGAAGCTGTTCGGGAGATATTACGCCATGGTTTTGTAGATCTTAAACTCGAAACAATTTGGGGCAATTATTTTGAGGGAAACGAACAATCCAAACGGGTATTGGAAAAATGCGGTTTTACTTATAACCATACCGAAAAAGACATTTATTGGAAGATTATGAATGATATACGTACTGAGCATTTCACCAGACTTACTGAAAAAGAGTGGATCAACAAATTTGAAATTCGAAAATGCGAAACAGATGAAATCAATATGGCTCTTGATCTGGCATGGAAAGTTTTTAAGGAATTTGAATCCCCTGTCTATTCCAAGGAAGGAACCGAAGAGTTTTACAAATCCATTCACAATAAAAACTATCTTTCGGGAATTGAATACTATGGCGCATTTGATCAAAATAAACTTATTGGTGAAATTGGCATCCGTCCGGAAAAGGGACATATCTGTTTTTTCTTTGTGGATGGAAAGTATCATCGCTTAGGTATCGGAACAAAGTTATTCCAAACTATTTGCCAAATCTATCCAAAGCAGAATATCACCTTAAATTCCTCTCCTTACGGACTTGATTTCTATCATGCACTGGGATTTATCGGAACAGACAGTGAGCAGACCGTCAATGGAATTCGTTTTACTCCGATGGTTTATGAAAGGAAATAATATGAACAAAAAATTGATTCAATGGATGGGACTTACCGGTATTGCGACTTTATTGTCCTATACAGCAGCTGTGATTTTTGCGCCTGCTGCTTATCCGGGATACAATTGGATGCGCCAGGCCGTCAGTGACTTATCTGCACAAAACGCTCCTTCAAGGATGTTATGGAATCAGCTTGCTGCAATATATAATATATGCAGTGTTGTCTGTCCGACATGTGTATCCATTTATGTATCCGAGAATAAAACTGCCTCCAAGACATTTCGCACAGGAGTTTACTTATTTACTATCATGTGCTGGATATCCAATATCGGATATGCCATGTTCCCCCTTAACAATGCAGGAAAAGAGATTGCGACTTTCCAGGAAATGATGCATATAGCAGTTACTGCAATCGTCGTAGTGTTATCGATTGTATCTTTAGTGTTGATCATATTTGCAGGATTTAAAAATCAAGATGTAAGAGGCGTATCCATCTTTGCATTTATTGCGTTTTTTATGATGTTGATCGGTGCTGTTGGGCAGGGTATGGTTCCACCAAAGTATTTTGGCATTGTCGAGCGCTTCAGTGTATTTGCGGCAGTAGGCTTTAATGCCGTTCTGGGTATCCAATTATTTCAAGGCTTCCACTAAAAAACGGAAGTTTTTTTTACTTCCGCTATTCATTCAACAATACATGATCCGGTAATACCGCAATTCCCTTTTCAATCCGCTTTTTCTGAACTGCATCATTTAATAGATACAAAACATCCCAATAATCTTCAAAATCTACATAACAATATAAGGATACAAACATCGCATCTTTAGAATATCTTTCAATACAGGCACGATATTCATCTAGAATAAAGTAATCCTTATGTTCTTCTAAAACTTCATTTCCAAGATCAATTGCCTGTTGAGAATCCGTTTCTAAAGATACCGGAAATAAGACATGAACACGACGGACTTTCTCCGAAGAGAAATTGGTAACGGTTGTGGAGGCAATCTTGGAATTTGGAATAACTACATCCTGTACATCTAAGGTAATCATAATGGTATGTAACATCTGTATTTCTTTGACGGTTCCTTCATAATCATCCACCTTTATATAATCACCGACAATAAAAGGCTTTGTGAATAAAATACGAAGACCTCCAAAAAAAGAGGCAACCGTTTCCTGTAAAGCCATGGACAAACCTAAAGCGACTGCCGAAAGAGAACCGATGATCACCGAGATATTCACTCCTAAGCAGGATAAAGCTACACAGAAACCTAAGATTTTAATAATAATGGATGCACTGGATCCCATAAAAGTAATAACACCAGCATTATTGACTTTATCGGCAAAACGCATAATTAATTTGCGGGCAGCCTTGCTGATAAAGTAACTGATAATTAATACAACCAAAGCCATCGCAAATTGCCAGCAATACTGCATCAAGACCTGTTCCATACTTCCTCCTATAAAAAAAAGCACATTGGAATGTGCTTCGTTGACAAATGGCTGGGGTACTTGGATTCGAACCAAGGAAATGCCAGATTCAGAGTCTGGTGCCTTACCGCTTGGCTATACCCCAATGCGCTTTATAATAATACAATCAATTTATGGATTTGGCAATAGTTTATTGAAGAAATTTTTTATCTGGGTTATTATTGTTGGTGCGAAAGGGTGAAAGATCATGTTAAAAGTTAGAACGCGATTTGCACCTAGCCCTACAGGCTATATGCATATCGGAAATTTACGTACTGCGTTATTTGAATATTTAATCGCAAAGCACGAAAATGGAGACTTCCTTCTTAGAATTGAGGATACCGACCAGGAAAGACAGGTAGAAGGAGCTGTCGATATTATTTATAAGACACTCAAGGATTGTAATATGAATTGGGATGAAGGACCGGATATCGGTGGAAACTATGGTCCTTATATTCAATCCGAACGTTTAGGCATGTATAAAGGATATGCGGAAAAGTTAATCGGATTAGGTGGAGCTCATTATTGTTTCTGCTCGGAAGAAGAAATGGATGAACAGCGAAAAGCCGGCGATGGCTTTACATTCTCTGATCCATGTAAGAAATTATCGAAAGAAGAAATTGATGCCAAAATTGCGGCCGGAGAGTCCTATGTCATCCGCCAGACAATTGAAAATGTCGGTGAAACCGTATTTGAAGATAAAGTTTACGGACGCATTGAAGTTGATGGAAATCTATTAGACGAACAGGTATTAATTAAGTCTGATGGCTTCCCTACTTATAACTTTGCCAATATCATCGATGACCATACCATGGAAATCTCCCATGTTGTGCGCGGTAATGAATATTTATCCAGCACTCCGAAATACAATTTGATTTACGATGCGTATGGATGGCAAAGACCGGTATATGTACATGTACCGCCGGTAATGAAAGATGAACACCATAAGCTTTCCAAGCGTAATGGGGATGCATCCTTCCAGGACTTAGTTGCCAAAGGATATCTTCCTGAAGCAATTATTAACTACATTGCCTTACTGGGATGGTCACCAAACAGTGATCAGGAAATCTTCTCCATGGAAGAACTCATCGAAGCTTTTGATATAGACCGTATCTCAAAACGTCCGGCTATCTTTGATATCGATAAATTATCCTGGATGAATGGTGAGTATTTAAAGAAAATGAGCGCGGATGAATATTTTGAAGTCGCAAAGCCATGGCTTGAAAAAGCGGTAAAAGGAAATTATGACCTTCACTATATCGCTTCACTCATTCAGTCCCGTGTGGATCACTTAGATCAGATTGCCGAAATGGTTGATTTTATCGATACTTTAGCCGATTACGATTTAGAGATGTATCGTCATAAGCGTCAGAAATCCACCAAGGAATCTTCATTAAAGGTATTAAAATATGCCTATGATAAATTAGATGCCTTTGATAAGTGGGATAATTTAGAAGCAATCCAGGAATACATGATGACCTTCCCGACCGAATTAGAAGTGAAAAACGGTGTTGTCTTATGGCCAATCCGTACTGCCCTTTCCGGTAAACAGTCTACACCGGGCGGTGCTATGGAAATCGCATATATTCTTGGAAAAGAAGAAAGCTTACGCCGTATTCAGGTCGGAATTGACCGGTTAGAAAAAGAACTTGCCTAATTTATGGGGATGATGAAAGAATCATCCCTTTTCTTTTGGAAAAATTGTCAAATGCGACAACATTTTCATGCAAATAAGAATAGATTTGTTATAATGGTAACAGAATACAAGGAGGAAATTATAATGAATATTTCACCATTACAGAAGGAAAGACTTCAGTATGCACCGAAGCTTCCTGGAATGCTTAGAAACGGTATTGCTTCCATCTGTGTTAAAGAAGGCGAAGAAACTCAGAGCGTAGCCGATCAGGAAAAAATTAAGGCTTTGTTCCCTAACACTTATGGTAAGAAAGAAATCGTTTTCCAGAAAGGTCAGAACACATCCGCACCTAAGAAACAGGTTGTTGGTGTTATCCTTTCCGGTGGACAGGCTCCGGGCGGACACAACGTTGTATGCGGTCTTTACGATGCATTAAAACAGACTGACAGCGAAAACGTACTTTACGGTTTCAAAAACGGACCTAGCGGATTATTAGATGATGACTATCTAATTTTCGATGACGAGTATATCGATCAATACAGAAACACTGGTGGTTTCGATATTATCGGTTCCGGAAGAACTAAATTAGAAACAGAAGAACAGTTCGCAGTTGCAGCTGAAGTATGTAAGAAACACGGTATCACTGCAATCGTTATTATCGGTGGCGATGACTCCAACACAAACGCTGCTGTATTAGCTGAATACTTTGCAGCTCATAATACCGGTGTTCAGGTTATCGGATGCCCTAAGACAATCGATGGCGACTTGAAAAACGAAGATATCGAATGTTCATTCGGTTTCGATACAGCAACTAAGACTTATTCTGAATTAGTAGGAAACATCGAAAGAGATGCTAACTCTGCTAAGAAGTACTGGCACTTTGTAAAGGTTATGGGACGTTCTGCTTCTCACGTTGCATTAGAAACTGCTTTAGAAACTCAGCCAAACATCTGCTTAATTTCTGAAGAAGTTGCAGCTAAGAAAATGTCTCTTTCCCAGATTGCTGACTACATCGCTGATTCTGTAGCTGCACGTGCTGCTAAAGGCATGAACTTCGGTGTTGCGATCATTCCTGAAGGTGTTGTTGAATTCGTTCCTGAATTCTCCGTATTAATTGCTGAAATCAATGAATTATTAGCAGGTGCTAAGGCTGATGCGTTCAACGCTCTTGGAACTTGGAAAGAAAAATATGAATTCATCGAAAAAGGTTTAACAGCTGAATCTATGGCAGTATTTGCGATCCTTCCTGAAACTATTCAGCAGCAGTTATTCCTTGAAAGAGACCCTCACGGAAACGTACAGGTATCTTTGATTGAATCTGAAAAATTATTCTCAGCTTTAGTTAAGGCTAAATTAGACGAAAGAAAAGCTGCAGGAACTTATAACGGTAAGTTCAGCCCATTACACCACTTCTTCGGTTACGAAGGAAGATGTGCATTCCCATCTAACTTCGATGCTGACTACTGCTATTCTTTAGGTTACAACGCATTCATGTTGATCCAATACGGATACACTGGATATCTGTCAAAAATCTCTAACCTGAAGAGCCCAGCAGAAGAATGGGTAGCAGGTGGTATGCCTATCACTAAGATGATGAACATGGAAAGAAGACACGGTGAAGACAAGCCGGTTATCAAGAAAGCTCTTGTTGAATTAGACGGCAAGCCATTCAAGTACTTCGAAGCTCACAGAGCTGAATGGGCAGCTGAAACATGCTACTTATATCCAGGTGCTATCCAGTACTATGGACCAGCTTCTGTATGTGACATCACTACAAGAACATTAGCATTGGAACAGGAATAATCCTTGCATTTAAAAAGCGGATCTAGCATCCGCTTTTTAGTTTAGGCATTGTTTACACCTTGTATATCCTCTTTCTTCATATTCTTCAATGGTTCCAAATACATCTTTTCGATTCTTTTCTTTGATGGTATCTACCGAAGGACAATTCGGTAGATGGATCTTTTTCGTATTGGTATTTAATACCAGATTGAATCCAACCGGAATCACCGATCGTGTTACTTCTATTTTATGACTGTCACCTGTGGCATAATCTATTTCAATTCCCGGCTGTATATTATAGATGTAAATATTGTACGAAATTGTCTTGCAGTCATCTGCCACGGAGCATGCCTGGATTTGAACCCCGGAAGCTACTAAATTATTGCCTTTAAAATCCGGAGTGACCTTGTAGAGCACCGGCTGATGACTCGTTTTGATATAAGCAGAAATTTCATTTTCAACCGGAAGCATACCATGGGTATTGAAAAAGCGAGTACCGGTTATAATATTTCTTTCATTGGTAGTCTGCCCGGTTAATTGAAATCCAATTAAATGGCATCGGTTATAAAGATATTGATCTTCAATTAAATCATCATAGCGTACCGTATGCCAGCCTGATGGAGTGATCATTCCGAGACTGCCTCTTGTAGTACCATCCGCCGGCATCATATCTTCAGTAATTAAGGCATAAGCCGGTCCGCACCGTCCTAACTCATCAAGCTCGCTGTACTTTTCAAATTTGTCTTTAACAGCTATTTCTTCTTTGGTGAATCCGGAATCTTCGCTGATTACATAAACAAGATTTCCATCATATTCCGGAACAATTGGAATCATACCGGTCCACAGACAAATGATTGTAATAATTGATAACAATTTATTCATGTCTTTATTATTGTCATTTCGAGTAGAAAAGACAAGAAAAAGACACTTTCGTGTCTTAGTCTAATAAATGTTTTAGTAAGAAATCCCCTGCTCCATCATGAGCAGCATCAAATTCTGTAACATCGTCACACATTTCCTTTACAACCGGCATTGCGTTAGCTACCGCAACCGACCATCCGGCTAACTCTAACATAGCCATATCATTTTCTGCATCGCCTAAAGCTAAAACCTGGTCTAAAGGAATATTATTCTGTTCGCAATACCATTTTAAAGCAGAGCCCTTGGAATTTCTGCGATCCTGGAATTCTAACAGATTCACATCGGTCTTAAAGCAGCAGACAGTATCGTTTTCCAGCGTCTTACCGAAAGCTTCCACAGGGATCATATCATCACCGGTCGCAGTTCTATATAGAATTTTCCCGGTCGGAATCTGCCAATAATCCGATAAGTCATTGATCAGCTGTACCTCGCTGTTATTGCGGTGCATAGACAATCTCATTAAATCATCGATTCTTGTTGCCAGCATATAATTATCACGATAGATGAATGGATTTAAATCAAAATGATCCATAGCTGTGATAATTCTCTTGATATCATCCGGCTGCAGATAATTAATTTCATATTTTTTATCTTTACGTACATCGTGAATTTCTCCACCATTGGTTCCGATAATCAAATCAAATTGAAAGCCAAGATTCCATTCCTTATAATGTGTTTCCAAACTCTGCCACAACGGACGACCGGATGCAATACCTAATAACACGCCCTGTTCATGAAGCTGTTGGAATGCCTTACGGGTTTTATCTCCAATATCCGGATTACCTTTCATACGAAGTGTACGATCGACATCCGCAATAACTAATTTAATATTTCGTTTCATAGTATCCTCCCTACTGCTTTTTCATTGTACCATATGATGAATAATTTTCCATCCGCATTTATTTTTACTGTTATATATCAATAAACAGTTGTATTCTGTTATACACTGTTATATACTGTTTACGAGGAATAGCTATGAACTTAATAT
Organism: Faecalicoccus sp.; assembly: GCA_017941505.1. The sequence goes on from JAGAWH010000125.1 coordinate 30,576, forward strand.
TAAATACGTCTTCCATGGTTCCTATTTACGAACAGATCATGGAAGCAATCAAAAACCAAATCGCATCCGGTGAATTAAAACCGGGTGACAGTCTTCCTTCTGTGCGAAGATTATCTTCTGATTTAAAAATCAGTGCCCTAACTGTAAAAAAAGCCTATGACCGCTTAGAAGAAGAAGGGTTTACTACCACGATCCATGGAAAAGGCACCTATGTAACAGGTACCAATGTAGAGATGATCAAAGAGCAGCAAAGGGTGTTAATTGAAAAAGAACTGGAAGCTGTTGTCAACAAAGCACTGGTTTGCGGTATGACAAACGATGAAATAAGAGATATGTTGGAACTCTTATTGGAGGATTAAACATGTTAAAGTTACAAGATGTAAAGAAAAACTATCCGGGATTTTCTTTAAATTGTTCATTAGAGGTGAAACCCGGGCAGATTACCGGATTAATCGGACAAAACGGTGCAGGAAAAACCACTTTATTTAAATCTATCTTACAGTTGATTCGAATTGATGGCGGCACCATCGAATTACTCGGAAAAGATATAAAAAATATTACCGAGGATGACATGACCGGTCTTGGATGCGTATTAGCTGATTCCGGCTTTTCCGGTTATCTCACGGTAAGTGATATTCAAAAGATCCTAAAATCTTTCTATCCGGATTTTAAAGAGAATTGGTTTATTCAAAAATCAAATCAGTTTAGTCTGCCGCAGGATAAACAAATCAAAGATTTTTCAACCGGTATGAAGGCAAAATTAAAGGTACTTTCTGCCCTGTCGCATAATTCAAAGTTACTCATTTTGGATGAGCCTACTTCCGGTCTTGATGTAGTTGCCAGAGAAGAGGTATTAACCTTATTAAGGGAATATATGGAAGAAGATGAAAACAGATCTATCTTGATCAGTTCTCATATATCATCCGATTTAGAAACACTGTGTGATGATTTCTATATGATCCATAATGGTGAGATTATCTTGCACGAAGATACCGATAACTTACTTGCCAATTATGCCATCTTAAAAGTCAATGAAAAAGAATATGCAGACCTTGATAAAAATTATTTGATCCGCGCCTCTCAAGAACCATTTGGATATAGTTGTTTAACGAATCAAAGAGCATTCTATCAAGAAAATTATCCGGAGCTGGTCATTGAAAAAAGCGGAATTGATGAAGTAATTATGCATATCATCAAAGGAGAAAAAATATGAATGGTCTACTAACGAAGGATTTTCTTATCATAAAGGGTCAGAAAAACACCATGTTGATTGTCGTTTTAACCAGTATCATCATGGCATTCAGTTTTGATACATCGGTGTTAGTAATCTATGCGACAATACTTGGATCCATTCTTTCACTGGGTACCTTGTCCTACGATGAATTCGATAATGGATTTGCCTACTTATTTACCCTGCCGGTATCAAGAAAGACATATGTCCGTGAAAAGTATTTATTTTCACTTTGCGGATGTATCGCATTTATGTTGGTGGGATTTGTGTTAGCTGCCATCTTATCTCTATTTAAACAAACAAGTATCGATATTCTTTCTTCCGGTCTATCCAGTATGTTTGCAGGTATTATCATGATATCCATCATGATACCGTTACGCTTAAAATACGGAAGCGAAAAAAGTAGAATTGCCTTATTTGTAGTCTATGGTGTAATTGCCTTAGCACTCTTCACAGGCAAAAGTATCTTGGAATCTCTCGGTATGAAAGAGGCAGTGCTGCAGACAATAGTAAACGCAAATACCGGAGTGATTATTACATGTATCATAATTATAGCTATTGTGGTATTTGTACTATCTGAAAAGATTTCAGAGAAAATCATGGAAAACAAAGAATATTAAATAACGTGTATTAAAATAGCTGCTCTATTCAATCCAATAAGAGATTGATTGGGGCAGTTTTATTATTTAATCTAAAACGATTTTAACATCCAAGTTTTTTATTTAAATTTATATTGTTAGTGCATCATAAGACTTTATCCGGATTTTGCAGAAGTACATCAATGACAGGATGCACGATCATGGTGTTTTCTATTGCATTGATGGCACAAACTTTTTTGCCGGCATCTTTGCTGGAAGCACCACAGTGGAACGTTTTTTCATTCTTTGTTCCATAGTCAAGTATTATAAATCAGTCATGGCAATCAGGATTCGGTTTGATCTGTATAGTCGGGTATTCCTCGTTAAAATCCATCACTTCTGATGAAGTTAGAAAATTGCGACTTCGTCCAAACCCATTCTCTGTAAACAGGATAACATGCACTCCTGGTGTTTTATGCGAAAGCAGATGGAGGGTTTTAATATTCACATAATTGTCAACTCAAAACTGTAGTGAGCATGTAGATACCGTTTTCAGTGACACACCAAGGAAGATACCTAGTACCTCCGGATTGTCTCCGAAACATCGTTTCCTCTCGTGAGGTCAATTTTTTTGACCTCACCAAACACAAATGGACTTTTTCTAGTCAGTGGATTAATATTTGCGGTGACATTCTGGCACTGCAAAGACTCCGGTTCTTCTTTGGTAATCTGAAACATAAAGTATAAGCAAATACTTCAATGTTACGATTTACGTAACGATTGAAATAATTGAGCAAGATCAGAATCAAGCATCATCTGCTGCCCACAAGTGGTATAAACCACGGATTCATACTTTCCATTGAAGCAGTTTCATCTTGTTTTCCTAAAAAGTTAAAGTAACATTTTGTGACCTTAATCGCTGTTCTCTTTTCATCCATCTGAAAATTTCCTTCAGTTATTGACACTTCCACGACTCAATTCGTGCGTTTCTTGATTCAGCAACCTCCGCACCGAAAGCCGGAGTTATTTACCTTCGATACGAATGCTGTTATTCTGATGGATTATCCGGTATGTCTGCTTGTAATAACGTTTGCTCTTGAACTTAGGCTCCTTCGCTCTTTTCTGATACATGTTTCTGCATCCGATTGTCTAATTGATCAACTCCATCCACTCATCTCATCTAAGCAGGAGTTCCGGCTACTGCAGCAATTCGTCCACCATTGGATAGTATAATTTGTTGTTATCAGATTTCGATATTGTTGTAATCTTATTCCCTGCATCTTTTGAAGATGCTCCACAATGATAGATCTTTTCTGTCCGACATTTATAGTCAATAATAATATGTATCGGTCGTGAAACTTCCCTCCTGTTTTCTGGAAAGACAACGTTACATACGGATATTCTGCCTGAAATGCCTGGAGCTCTGATAGGCGTAGAATATTATTGAGATTATCACTGAAAATGATTATATCAACGTATGCAGGAACACTCTTCAGCATTAGCAGGGTCTTTGGACCGATGTAATTATCCACTATGTAGAGTTTCTTCTTCGCTTTACTGTATATTTCAGCATAAGCAGCATCTGCCTCAAATGTCTGACCCGAATAAATAACATACTCTATTCCCTTATCGGGCAAAGAAAAACTCTGAATGACTTTTGTGAGATCATCCTTTGTGATCATCTTCTCCTTGATTTCACTGATATCCTTTGTATTCTCAGACAATTGAAGAGATAGTCTGGTAAGATTCGAAGGTTCAACCAGCTGTGGCTCGTGTTGGATATAGTCTTTCATAGCTTTAAATGTACGAATTAATGCTTTGCTCTGGCGTACAGCAAGATCGCCCTTGAGCACGGTCATTAGCATATAAACACCGCTTTCAGTGAAACACCATGGCAGGTATTTCACGTTACCACCACGACCTTCCTTGTTCAAGGTCAAATTATTTGACCTTGAAAGTTCATTGATTTCATCCCATGTAAGCTGGAAACGAAAATCCTCATCAAATTTTTCGATATTGTTTCTTACCTGCTGATTAAATGCCTTTGTCGAATATCCGTATATTTCAGCTAAGTCTGCCGCAAGCATAACTTTCTGCCCTCGTATCATGTATATTTTTGCCTTTAATGTTTCTACCGTGATTTCGATTGGAGTCAATTCATTTGTGGTCTTCTTGCTCATACATTTTTTCCTCCTGATACTACCTTATAAACACCATCCAATATTCATATACGATTAATTAACTAAAAAAGCGAAAAAAAAGACGAAGCCTCAACTTCGTCTTTCATATTATTCAATTGTTAATTACTTAACCTGATCGCCTAACCAAGTCCAGCAGTTTGTTCCGTCTTCAGCAACAGCTTCGTTGTTGTCGAAGTAGATCCATGACCAGTGTCCGCTGTAAACATGAGGAACCTTTTCGCCGTCTTCTGTTTCGTCGAAGTATAATCCAGTGTTGTCATGTACATCTTCCGGAGCAAATACTTTAACATTAGAAGCACCAGCATCATTTAATCTCTTTAATGTAGGTTCTTCGTAAACTGTAGGATCTACAGTAGTATCAGCCTTAGAATAGATGAAGAACATAGGGATATCTTTAATAGCTTCGATATCTTCGTCTTTTAAGTTTTCATCTTTGTAAGCTTCGCAGATTGGAACTAATGCAGTCCAAGCATCCGGATAATTAACAGCCATGTTCATAACCATGAATCCACCGTTAGAGCATCCAGCTAAGATAATCTTAGAAGCGCCTACAGATTCAGCATAGTCATCGATCAATTCTTTTAATGATTCTGTGTAATAAGAAGAACCATCATTAGCATCTAAACGGCTTTCAGAAACGCCTTCACCAGTCATATCTAACCAGAATGTAGGAGCCTGAGGAACTAAGATATTAGCGCCGCCTAAAGCTTCCTGGAATTCTTCACCGTAGAATGCAGTAACCTTGTTAGCTAATTCAGTAACTTTAACGTTTGTAGCATCACCAACATCTTTGGCTCCGCCTTCACCCATACCATGTAACCATACGAATACTGTATCGCTGTCTTCTACATCGTAGTGAGCATAGTTGTAAACTGTTCCATCACTTGCTTCAAATGAATCTTCAGCAATGTCATCAACAACTGTTTCTAAAGTTCCTTCTGTAACTTCAGTATCACCAATCTTAATTGTTAATTGATAAGGATCAGACCAAGTATTGTATCCAGTAGCCATTGTGTACAGGAATGGAGATCCATCGTTAGGAGATACATACAGTTCTAAGCAAACTTTGTCAGATGCTTCTGTAGTTTCTTTTCCGTCTTCGTCAACTAAGTAAGCTTTTTCAACAGTACGATCAACGTCAGCTTCAATAACCGGGAAGTCTTCAGCAGACCAGTCAGTAACCTGCTTATGTTCAGAAACTGTTACGTCATCAACAGATACTGAATCGATTGCTTCAGGTAATGTAACGATAACTTTGTTAGTTCCGCAGCCCCAGTCATAACCTGTTACAGTTGCAACATAAGAACCGCTGGCAGAAGAACCAGATCCTCCACTGGAGCATCCAGCCATTGCAAGTGCTAAAGCACCGGCAGCTAAAATTTTAGAAATTTTTCCCATGATATCCTCCTCTAGATTTAAAATAATGAGAAAATCTATATTCAAATCATATAGAAAAAATAAGAAATAAAAAAGTTAGAAAATGACCAAAAAATAGTCAGATTCTAACCTCTTTTTTTACGATAATTTGCCGGTGTCTCCCCGTATTGTTTTTTAAATTCCCTCTCAAAAGATTTCACATTCGGAAAGCCTTCGGACAGAGCTATTTTAATAATGGATAGATCAGAATCGAGTAGTGCCTGTCGAGCCTTTTCCAAACGTACCGAAGTAATGGCTCCGGTAATCGAGATTCCTAAATATTTATTGAATAAGCGGGCCAGATATCCATAGGATAAATTAAATTCTTTCGCAATTTCGGTTGCCGTTAAATTCTGGGAAGAATGATCTTCAATATACCCTAAGATATCTACCATCAAATCACGGTATTTATCCGATTCAATCTGCGATATCGGCTTCGTTTGTGTAGCACACTTTAATAATTCATCGACTAAAAGATAAGCCAGACCTAAGAAACGATATCGATTTTCGCCTTCTTTTTCATATGTCTTAACAATTTCATTCAAAAGTTCATGAAGAAACCATTTAGAAAACCTTTCTTCATCAAATGTATATTCCAAAAAATCTACTCCGTTTTCCTTAAAGAAATCGTACCGCATCTGAATACAGTACCCTTCATACCCATGTCCCGGTTCACCGTTTCGGCACTCATGAATATCTTTAGAGTTCACAAATTCAAAGTCACCGGGATGTATCAATTTGGTTTGACCGTTTTTCCATATCTCGGCAACGCCTGACTTCGGGACGATAAATTCAAGAGAGCGATGCCAATGCATATCAACTCCCGGATGTTCGGCTGTGATTTTTATATGAATGATCTTAAAAGGAGCATTCTGATCCCCTTGGATATGTTCGTATTTCGCAACTTTATTTGTTTTCATAAATGACCTTTTTCTAACCATAATATACTCTATACATAGTCAAATTGTCACCTATAAATATCGTATTAAAAATTTAGAATGGTCAAAATCTCATCTTCTAAACTATCGGGATTCCTTAAACAAATGACATGAAACCCCAACGAAGCTGCTGTTACGATATTTTTGAGTTTATCATCGATAAACAAACATTCTTTCGCATCTAAACAATAACGATCCAAAAACATTTGAAAGAAAGCAGCATCCGGTTTTCCCTTCTTTACTTCAAAAGAATATAAAGCACCGTCTACCTTTTTCATAAAAGGCTCATGTTGACTTAAATATTCGTAATTATACTTCGGTAAATTAGAAAGGATGTAAACAGAATATCCGTTCTTTTTTAATGTATCGATCCATCCGGTATTCTCTTTGATCTCGGTAACGTATTTCACCCAGTTATCCATTACCTTTTTTATCTCTGTTTCATGTTCAGAAAATGCCTCTATTCCCTTTTGGATCATATCCTCATGTGTCAACAAATCCATATCGTATAGATCCCAAAGATTTCCCTTGAAATAGAATTGATACAATGCATCTTCTAATTCCAGATCACTCAATATGTCATGAAGAAATGATTTTGGGTCAAATGTTACCAACACATTTCCTAAATCAAATACTATATTTTTAATCATGGATTCATCTTATCAATAAAAAAAGGAAAGCACAATGTGACTTTCCTTGGCTATCATTCAGTTCCGTTTCTTAAGATATCCAAATACTTTTCATAAGCGTAGGTTCTGTTTCTGATTGCGTTATCAATTTGTTTCAGAATACCTGCATTCTGTAACCAATGGCGTCAACCTAAAAGTGTTGACGCCTTATTTTTTGA
>JAGAWH010000126.1 GCA_017941505.1 Faecalicoccus sp.
GGATGAAAAGAAAATATTAGTAGAAGACCAATCGACCAATACAGTAGAAAATCTGACCTTTAGTAAAAAACTGCTTCCGAATGTAGATTCTGTTGCCGTAGTCACCAGTAATTTTCATGTGTATCGTAGTGTCAGAATCGCTAGAAAAGCAGGGTATAAAAAAGTGGAAGGAGTGGCGGCCCGCTCCAGTCACCTATATCTGCTAACAAACATGGTCCGTGAATTTTTTGCTATCATCAAAGATAAACTGTCTGGTAACATATAAAAAAGGATCGCTCATGAATTCTCCCTTTTTCAGGGCTATTCATCGGGCAATCCCTTTTATAATCTAAAGACTATTCACACATGTCTACAATCAGGGCAGTACCCATACCACCACCGATACATAATGAAGCTAAACCGGTCTTAAGTCCACGTTTTTTCATTTCATGTAATAATGTAACAACAATACGGTTACCGGAAGCACCCACCGGATGACCAAGAGCGATAGCTCCACCGTTTACATTCATCTTCTTGACAAATTCTTCACGGTTCATATCTGTCTTTTCTTCCAGTTCATGCAGAACACCTAATGCTTGTGCGGCAAAGGCTTCGTTCAGTTCTACCAATTCCATATCGTTGATATCTCTTCCGCAGTATTCCAGCGCATTGAGAATAGCCGGTGTAGGGCCAAGACCCATCGTTCTAGGATCTACTCCGCCTTGTCCGAAACCAACGATTTCAGCAATCGGCTTTAAGTTGTATTTTTTAACTGCATCTTCACTAGCGATGATCGTAAAAGAAGCACCATCGTTGATACCGGATGCATTACCAGCCGTTACGGTTCCACCTTTACGGAAAGCAGGACGTAATTTTGCTAGTTTTTCCATAGAAGTAGATCTAGGATGCTCATCTGTATCGAATACAACTTCTCCTTTACGTGTTTTATAAGTGATCGGAACGATTTCATCTTTAAAACGTCCGGATTCAATCGCTGCAATGGCTTTTTGCTGACTTGCTAAAGCCAATTCATCTTGAGCTTCTCTAGAAATATTATATTTTTCTGCAATGTTTTCTGCCGTTTCTCCCATATGAATTCCATACATAGCATCTGTTAAACCATCATATAACATGGAATCGACCATTGTCTGTGCTCCCATTTTGGAACCTGTACGATTCTTCGCACTGATCAGGTAAGGGGCTAAGGACATGGATTCAACACCACCGGCTACAAATAAATCGCCCCAGTTTGCCTGAATACGTAATACAGCTTCAATTATAGCTTTTAATCCGGATCCACATAACATATTAATAGATTGTGCACATACCTCAACAGGAATACCGGCTTCAAAAGCTACTTTACGGGCAATGTTCTGTCCTAGTCCGGCTGCAATAACATTACCGATGATTACTTCATCGATGTTAGCCGGATCAATATTAGCTTCCTTGATTGTTTCTTTTAATACTGTAGCACCCATAGTAGCTACATCCACATTTGTAAGACTGCCCATGAAAGTACCGATTGCACTTCGTTTAGCAGCTACAATATACGATTTTCTCATTTTATCCTCTTTCTACTTGTATATTCAAGTTTTAACGCATTCATATTAATCTATCAAAATAGCTATGTCAACGACTTTGTGAAATAATTAACTTGTGAAATATGAAAAAAATTTCGCATTTGTAAAATAATTCACAAATACATTGACGTTGTTTTTAAAACTATGTAAAATAAAAATGTATGGGAAAAACTATAATGTTTCCCAGAAAATATCTTGAAGTTGATATAGAAGGAAAGGAGAACTTCAATTTATGGATTTCAATTTGACAGAACAACAAAAAATGATGCAGAAGTTGTTCAGAGAAGTAGCCAACGGTGTAGTTAAAGAAAATGCCGCTGATGTCGATGAACAAGAAAGATTCGCTACAGAATCTGTTGAAGCAATGCGTCAGGCAAAAATGTTAGGAATTCCTTATCCGCGCGAATACGGTGGAGCAGGGGCAGACTATTTAAGTTACATCCTGGCAGTTGAAGAATTGTCTAAAACATGTGCTACAACGGGAGTTATTTTAAGTGCTCACACATCTTTGGGTACTTGGCCAATCGCTCAGTTTGGTACACCAGAACAGAAAGAAAAATATTTGACTGATTTATGTACTGGAAAAAAACTGGCTGCTTTTGGTTTGACTGAACCGAACGCAGGTACAGATGCTGCCAGCCAGCAGACCACAGCTGTTAAAGATGAAAATGGCGATTATATTCTGAATGGTACAAAGATCTTTATCACGAATGCCGGTGAAGCGGATGTTTATATTATCTTCGCTATGACAGACAAATCACAGGGAACTCGTGGTATCTCCGCATTTATCGTAGAAAAGGACTGGGAAGGATTTACTTTCGGTCTTCACGAAAAGAAACTTGGTATCCGTGGATCGGCTACTCGTGAGTTAATTTTCAACAACGTACGTATTCCTAAAGAAAACTTATTAGGTAAAGAAGGTAAAGGTTTCCGTATTGCCATGCAGACTTTGGATGGTGGCCGTATTGGTATCGCTGCCCAGGCATTAGGTATTGCTCAGGGTGCTATTGACGAAGTCATTCCTTATGTAAAAGCTCGTAAACAGTTTAAACGTCCGATTGCTGCTTTCCAGAACACACAGTTCCAGTTAGCTAATATGCAGACTCAGGTTGATGCAGCTCGTTTAATGGTTTATAAAGCTGCAATGGCTAAAGAAAACGGTGAACCTTACACGGTATTGGCAGCCGAAGCTAAATTGTTTGCAGCGGAAGTCGCTATGGATGTTACGACGAAAGCAATCCAGTTGATGGGTGGCTACGGTTATACTCGTGACTTACCAGTTGAAAGAATGTTCAGAGATGCTAAGATTACTGAAATCTACGAAGGTACAAGTGAAGTACAACGTATGGTAATTTCAGGTGCAATGCTGCGATAAGGAAAGGATTGAAAAGATATGAAAATCGTCGTTCTTGAAAAACAAGTACCAGATTCAACTGAAATCAGTGTTGATAAGAATACTGGTGCATTAATTCGTGATGGTGTTCCTGCTATCACAAACCCAGATGACTTAGCTGGTTTGGAAGCCGCTTTACAATTAAAGGATGCAGATCCTTCTATCGAAATCACTGTTATGACAATGGGTTTACCAAAAGCTAAAGAAATGTTGGACGAAAGTATCGCTCGTGGTGCGGACAATGGTGTATTGTTAACTGACCGTGTATTAGGTGGTTCAGACACTTGTGCAACAAGCCGTGCATTAGCTGCTGCTTTGGAAAAAGTTGGATTCGACCTTGTCATTGCCGGCCGTCAGGCTATCGATGGTGATACAGCACAGGTTGGTCCTCAAACTGCAGAACGTTTAGGCGTTCCTCAGATTACTTATGTTGATGAAATCATTAAAATTGAAGATGGTAAAATTACAGTTAAAAAAGCATTAGATGATGTTGATCAGATCATCACATGTAAACTGCCATGCGTATTAACTACTTTATCTGGAATGAATACACCGCGCTTCATGAACTGCAACGATATCGTTGACTTAATGAAGGAAGATAAAGTAAAAGTTATGACAAATGCTGATTTAGGTTTAGATCCATCTCTGGTTGGATTTGCCGGATCTCCTACAAGCGTAAAACGTACATTCACGAAGGATGTTTCTGCTGAAACAAATACTTATAACTTGTCTGAGCAGGAAACTGCTACAATGATTGCGAAGACTTTGAAAGAAAAGCAAATCATTACGAAATAGGAGGGAGAAACAGAATGGCTAAATTTGAAGAATATAAGGACATTTTCGTGTTTGTAGAGCAGGAAAATGGAAACATTGCTGAAGTTGGTTATGAACTGATTTCAGAGGCAAGAAAGCTGGTTGCTTCTATTCCTAGTTTTGGATACAAAGTAGTTGGTGTTTTGCTAGGTAAAGATGTAAAAGATAAAGCACAGGACGTAATCGTTCATGGTGCAGATAAAGTAATCGTTGTAGATGACGATTTGTTGAAGGATTATTCAACTCAGTTCTATGCAGATGCATTGACACAGGTTATTTTGAAATACAAACCAGATTCTTTCCTGACTGGTGCAACAACATTAGGACGTGACCTGGCTCCGCGTGTTGCCGCTCGTATCAATGTCGGTCTGACTGCAGATGCTACTAAGATCGAAGTAGATACTGAATGGGCTGAAAAAACAGGAGAATCTCTGTTAGATGTTACTCGTCCTACATTCGGTGGTAACTTATTCGGTACAATCGTATGTAAAGATACTCGTCCTCAGATGGCTACAATTCGTCCGAAGGTATTCGAAATGGCACCAAGTGATGAAACACGTACTGGTGAAGTTGAAGAATTTAAACCTGTATGGACAACAACAGATCCTGAAGTATTTGTAGAAAAAGTTATTGAAAAAGCAAAAGCTGACGTAGATATCACGAAAGCTGACATTCTTGTTGGTGCCGGACGTGGCGCTGAAGGATGCTTGGACTTAGTACAGGCTGTTGCTGATGAATTAGGTGGCGTTGTTGCTTGCTCTCGTGCTGTTGTAGAAGATGGATTCTTGCCGAAAGAACGTCAGGTAGGTCAGACTGGTAAAACAGTTCGTCCGTCCTTATACATCGCTTGTGGTATTTCTGGTGCTGTACAGCACTGCGCTGGTATGGATAAATCAGATATGATCATCTCCATCAACCGTGACCCTCAGGCAGAAATCTTCTCGATTTCTAACATGGGATTCGTTGGTGATGTAGAAAAAGTCCTGCCTTTATTGGTAGAAGCTATTAAAGCTGCTAAAGCTGAATAATGAATTTAAAAAGGAGATCAACAAAATGAAAGTTGGAATTATTGGTGCCGGTACAATGGGCCAGGGTATCGCTAAAGCTTTCGCACAGGTAGAAGGATACACTGTAGCTTTATGTGATATTAAACAGGAATGGGCCGAAGGCGGAAAAGAGAAAATCGCTAAAGGATATGCTCGTTTAGTTTCCAAAGGAAAAATGTCCCAGGAAAAAGTAGATGCTATTTTAGCTTCTATTACTCCGGGATTGAAAGAAGACTTGTGTGCAGATGCAGATTTAATCGTTGAAGCTGCATTTGAAGACATGGGTGTTAAACAAAACACTTTCAAAGAATTAGATGCAATTTGTAAAGAAGAAACGATCTTCGCTTCTAACACTTCTTCTTTATCCATTACTGAAATCGGTAAAGGTGTAAATCGTCCGGTTGTTGGTATGCATTTCTTTAACCCAGCTGATCGTATGAAACTGATCGAAGTTATCGCTGGTGTTAATACGCCTGCAGAAGTTGTTGAAAGAATTAAAGAGATTTCTGTAGAAATCGGAAAAACTCCGGTACAGGTTAATGAAGCTGCTGGATTTGTAGTAAACCGTATTTTGGTTCCTATGATCAACGAAGCTGCTTTCATTAAGATGGAAGGTGTTTCCAACATCGCTGGTATTGATGCAGCAATGAAGTTAGGTGCTAACCACCCAATGGGACCATTGGAATTAGGTGACTACATTGGTTTGGATATTTGTCTGGCTATTATGGATGTATTGTACAACGAAACAAAAGACAGCAAATACCGTGCATGTCCATTACTGAGAAAAATGGTTCGTGGTGGTAACTTAGGTGTTAAATCCGGAAAAGGATTCTACGTTTATAACGCAGACCGCACAAAGACACCGGTTGACGAAATTTAAATTTTACAAGGAGATTACTCTAATCTTTTAGAGTAATCTGCTTTTATAAGGAGGATAAATCATGGAAAATGTATTATTAGAAAAACAAGGTCATGTATCAATTATCACTATCAATCGTCCAAAAGCTTTAAATGCTTTGAATACCGCTACTTTACAAGATCTGGAAGAAGCTGTAAACACTGTTGCTGCGGATAAAGATACTTATGTAGCTGTTATTACCGGAGCTGGAGAAAAGAGTTTTGTAGCCGGTGCTGATATTGTGGAAATGAAAGATAAATCTGTTGAAGAAGCTGCAGAATATGGCGCTTATGGAAACAAGATCTTCCGTGCAATCGAACAGTTGCATTGTCCGGTCATTGCAGCTGTAAATGGATTCGCTTTAGGTGGAGGCTGTGAATTAGCTATGTCTTGCGATATTCGTGTTGCCGCTGAAAATGCAATTTTCGGTCAGCCGGAAGTTGGTTTAGGAATTACACCGGGATTCGGTGGAACACAGCGTTTGGCTCGATTAGTTCCAGTTGGAATTGCTAAGGAAATGATTTATACAGCTCGCAATATTAAAGCGGCTAAAGCGTTAGAAATCGGTTTAGTAAATAATGTTGTACCTGCAGAAGAATTAATGCCTACAGTTATGAAAATGGCCAATGGTATCGCAAAAAATGCTCCAATTGCTGTTGCATATGCTAAAAAAGCTATCAATGATGGTTTACAGAAAGATATTGATGGCGGTATTGCTGAAGAGGTAGAAGATTTCTCTGCATGCTTCGCAACGGAAGACCAGACATATGGCATGGAATGCTTCGTTAACCGTGTAAAAGAAAAAGAATTCAAAAACAAGTAAAAGGACAAGGTATATTTAAATGGATTACAGTAGAGAATATGCATCAAAGTTATGCTCGGCTGAGCAGGCAGTCAAGGTCGTAAAAAGCGGTGACTGGGTAGACTATGGATGGTGTACAGGCCATCCGCAGGCTTTGGATAAAGCACTTGCCGCTAGAATGACGGAGCTCGAAGATGTGAAAATCCGTGGTGGTATTGCTTTATGGAAACCAGCTATCTTCGATATTGAAAATCCAGGAGCACATTTTACTTGGAATTCATGGCATATGACCGGAATTGAACGTCGTGCGATCAATGAAGGTTTTGCATATTATGCACCCGTTCGTTATTCTGAATTACCTCGTTATTATCGCGAAAATGTCGATGATATTGACGTCGCTATGTTCCAGGTATCGCCGATGGATAAATTTGGTTATTTCAACTTCGGTCCAAATGGATCGCATATGTTAGACATGTGCAATCGTGCCAAAGTAATCATTGTTGAAGTAAACAAAAATATGCCTAGATGTCTGGGTGGATTCAGTGAATCCATTCATATTTCTCAAGTATCCCAGATTGTTGAAGGAGATAATCCGGGAATGGGTATCCTGGCGGGTGCTCCAGCGTCAGAAATTGATGAAAAAGTAGCGCAGTTAATTGTTAATGAGATTCCGGACGGAGCTTGTTTGCAATTAGGTATTGGCGGTATGCCAAACGCTGTGGGTTCATTGATTGCGAAATCGGATTTGAAACATTTGGGTGTTCATACAGAAATGTATGTCGATGCATTTGTTGATATCGCAAATGCCGGAAAAATTGATGGCATTAACAAGAATATCGATAAAGGAAGACAAGTATATGCCTTTGGTGCAGGAACACAAAAGCTGTATGATTATTTAGATGATAATCCGGAATGCATGTCTGCGCCTGTTGATTATACGAATGATATCCGTTCTATTTCTGCATTAGATAACTTCATTTCAATTAATAATGCGGTTGACATTGACTTATTTGGTCAGGTTAGTTCCGAATCTTCCGGTATTAAACATATCAGTGGAGCCGGAGGACAGCTGGATTTTGTTTTGGGTGCATA
>JAGAWH010000127.1 GCA_017941505.1 Faecalicoccus sp.
AGTGAAATATGATGCACTATTCTTTAAAATAATACATTTTTCGATTATTATATATGATGGTTAAATAAGGAGGAAATTATTATGTCATGTGAAGGATGTCCAAGCAGGGGAAATTGCGGAAAGGATGCTGCAAGCTGTGGTGTTACTCCTGCCAATCCCAAAAACAACATTAAAAATATTATTGCCGTAATGTCAGGTAAAGGAGGCGTTGGAAAATCCAGCGTTACAACTTTAATGGCAAGAGCATTGGTTAAAAAAGGCTTAAAGGTAGGTATTATGGATGCCGATATTACCGGTCCGAGTATTCCTAGATTATTCTCTCTGGAAGGTGAACATGCCTATGGAAATAATGAAAATGAAATCCTTCCGGTAGTATCCGAAGAGGGAATTAAGATCATGTCTTTAAACTTTCTGATGCAGAAGGAAAGCGACCCGGTAGTATGGCGCGGTCCGATCATCGGAAATGTTGTAAAGCAGTTCTATACGGATGTTATATGGGGTGAATTGGATGTGCTTTTGATCGATATGCCTCCGGGAACAGGCGATGTTGCCTTAACTATTATGCAGTCTTTACCGGTTACAGGTGTCATCATGGTATCAACACCTCAGCCGATGGTATCGATGATTGTTGAAAAAGCCATTCATATGTGTGAACTGTTGAATGTCAAAGTGCTTGGCATTATTGAAAACATGGCATATCTGGAATGTCCGCATTGTTCAGAAAGAATCGATTTCTATGATACTTCCGCTTTGGATGAATTCTTAGCTGCTAATTCTTTGAAGTGCTACGCGACTCTTCCAATGGTAGATCTGATTCGTGATGTAAATATGTATGAATCTTATTCCATTGCTCAAAGAGATAAATGTGATGCCCTGTTAGATGAAGCAGCGGATGCGTTATTAAAGGATTTGAATGATTGATTATATTCTTATCCGCAAGCCCAACAAAAGGATGTATCTGCGGATAAAAGATGGTCAAGTTGTCATAACAGCCCCTAGAAATGTTCCTAAGCGTGAAATTGACGCTTTTGTGAATAAGAATGCATCTTGGATAGAAAAGCACCTAAATGAGCCTAAAAAAGGCCTTTGTGAAGGTGATGTTCTTCATTTGTTTGACAGGGATGTTCAAGTACACTTTGCGAATCAGGATCCTGAGATTGTAGGAAACAAGCTCATCTTGCCGAAAAGTCAAAACGCATTAAACCGCTTTATTCTGGATTATGTTCAAAAGACATTTCAAGAGCGATTGATGTATTATGCCAGAATCATGCATGAAGACCGCTTGAGGTTGAAATTGGCTTTCTATAAATCAAAGTGGGGAAGCTGTACGCCTTCCAAACGTTTGATTACCTTAAATCTAAATCTTGCCTATTCAGATATCGAATGCATTGATGCAGTAGTTGTACATGAATTAGCTCATCTAAGGGTCATGAATCACTCTGCAAAGTTTTATACCATTGTAGAATCCGTCTTACCGGATTATCGTTTAAGAATGAAACGCTTAAAAGCTTATAACATACCATATATTGAAGATGAACGCAGCAGTTAGCTGTGTTTTTCTTTGTATATAAAAAAATGCAGCAATTAAGCTGCATTATACATTAATTTGAGCGGTTAATCCTAAGGATTCCTTTTCTTTTTCTAAGATTGGATCGATATATTCCTTAAAGAATTCTTCAGTCTGCTGAACAGAGCGTCCAACAAAGTTTTTCGGTTCCATGATGGCTTCAATCTGTTCGCGGCTCATACCGAAAGCCGGATCGGCAGCGATACGTTCGATTAAGTCATTTGGTTTACCTTCTTCTTTGACAACACGTCCGGCTGCCATAGAATGCTGGCGAATTCTTTCATGAAGTTCCTGACGGTTACCGCCGTTTTTAACGGCATCCATCATGATGTTCTCAGTTGCCATGAATGGCAATTCTCTTAACAGGTCAGCTTCAACAACCTTTGGATATACCACAAGACCTTCAGAAACATTCAGATATAAATCTAAAATTCCATCAACAGCTAGGAAAGCTTCCGCAATAGCGATACGCTTATTAGCGCTGTCATCCAAAGTTCTTTCAAACCATTGTGTGCTGGATGTGATAGCAGGGTTAATCGCATCGGCAATCACATAGTTGGATAAAGCTGCCATTCTTTCGGAACGCATTGGATTTCGCTTATATGCCATCGCAGAAGAGCCGATCTGATTCTTTTCAAACGGTTCTTCGACTTCCTTCATATGTTGAAGTAAGCGGATGTCATTGGAAAACTTATGTGCACTCTGGGCAATTCCAGTTAAAGCCTGTAATACACGGGTATCATACTTACGGGAATAAGTCTGTCCGGATACCGGATAGAAGGCATCATAACCTAACTTTTCGCAGATTCTTTTATCCAGTTCTTTAACCTTATCGGTATCACCTTCAAAAAGTTCCATGAAGCTTGCCTGTGTTCCGGTTGTACCCTTACAACCTAAAAGCTTACGATTGGATAATAGATAATCGATTTCTTCATAATCCATCAATAAATCATGAGCCCATAAAGAAGCACGTTTACCAACAGTTGTCGGCTGGGCCGGCTGGAAATGCGTAAAGGCAAGACATGGCATATCTTTATATTCCAGGGCAAACTTTTCTAACTGAGCAAGTACATTAACAAGTTTAGCTTTTACAAGCTCTAATGCCTCATGCATGATGATCAAATCGGTATTATCACCTACATAGCAGGATGTGGCACCTAAATGAATGATACCGGCAGCCTTTGGACACTGTTTACCATAGGCATAGACATGACTCATTACATCATGGCGTACCAGTTTTTCACGTTCTCGGGCAACATCGTAATTAATTTCATCTTTATGAGCGATCAATTCTTCAATCTGCTCATCGCTGATTGGTAAGCCAAGCTCTTGTTCTGACTGAGCAAGGGCAATCCATAATCTTCTCCAGGTCTTAAACTTTTTATCGTTGGAGAAAAGAGCCTGCATCTCTTTTGAAGCATAGCGCTGGGAAAGGGGAGACTGATAATACTGATTCATTTTATTCTCCAAATCCCATTCGTTTGAATACTTCTTTATATGCTCCTTCCGGATCGCCTAAATCACGGCGGAAACGGTCTTTATCTAATTTTTCGTGAGTCTTAATATCCCAATAACGGCAGGTATCCGGTGAAATTTCATCCGCAAGAACGATCGTTCCATCCGGTGTTTTACCAAACTCTAATTTGAAGTCGATTAATTCAATACCGATTGAGGCAAAGAATTCCTTTAAGAAATCGTTTACCTTGAAAGCATAATCTGTGATTGTATCGATATCTTCCTGAGTAGCAGCTCCGATGGCACGTGCCATATAGGAGTTGATTAATGGATCTCCTAAATCATCATCCTTATAGCTGAATTCTAAAGTAGAGCATAATAATTCAGAGCCTTCCGGAATACCGAGGCGCTTAGAGAAGCTTCCGGCTGCTTTATTTCTTATAATTACTTCCAAAGGAATGATTTCTACTTTTTTAACAACAGTACGACGGTCGCTTAACTCTTCAACAAAATGAGTAGGTACGCCGTTTTCTTCTAATTTCTTCATCAAGAAATTTGTCATGCGGTTATTGATTGCGCCTTTACCAACAATGGTTCCTTTCTTTAAACCGTTGAAAGCAGTAGCGTCATCTTTGTAGTCAACAATTACATAATTAGGATCGTCGGTCGCAAATACTTTCTTTGCCTTACCTTCGTAGATCATTTCTAATTGTTCCATTTTTTATCCTCCTATGAACGAAACTATTATACTCAAAAGGGAAAACCAATTCAACGAGCTTTTGTTCTATAAATTAAGAAAAGAGTCATATTTAAGCTAATAGGTCGTAAGGTAATAAAAAATACAATGACATTGTGGCAAACCGGATAAACCGCATCCTGATTTAAAGAAAGAAAAGATATAAGTAAGAATATTTTTGATTCTGAAATTGAAGTTTCCAACTATAATAGAATTATAGAAAGGATATCGAATCCTATGAGTTTCGTTATTTATAAGAAGTGCAGCGAAGGTGTTTGTTTTGCATCAGATACTTTGCAAAGAAACAGAAGAACCGGAAGACCATACGATGTTCACAAATTGACTTTTGATAAAGAGAAGAAGGCCGTTTTGGGATTTGTCGGATATACTATCAAGTACATGTATGGTCCCAATGTGTACCTTAGAGAATTTGGAAAAAGTATATTTTCGATAATTGGCACACACAAAGATATTGAAATTGTACAGTGGATTAAGGGGAACATTTGTAATTACTTAAAGGAAGCCAAGGATATAAAAGAAAGAAATATACAATATATTTATTATCATAAAAACGATGATTTCGACATGGAGTCTGCTACGATCGAATATCCTGCTTTTGAAACATCCAATATTTATGACCCTAAAATTCATGGGGATTCATATAGTATTGGACAAACAAGTGAACAATACAATGAAAAACATTTATTAGAAGATAATTCAAACAAATCGTTAAAAGAAATCAAAAGCGAATGCATCGAAGCAGTGCAGTCACGGATTGATGATTCTGCTTTTTCGAATGTTGGTGGCCATGTAGAATGGATTACAATTGATAAAGAAGGCAATGTAAAAACCAATATAGGATCCAAATAATTGTTCTTAGGAATATTCAATTGTATGCTTTTAAAATAAATAAACATCGACATTGAAGTCATAGAAAAGAAAAGTATTAAATTGAACATCTATTCAATCCATGATATTCTAGATACGGAAATGATGCTCTTCCGGGCGTAAGCCAAACCGCAGATTCTGCTGATGACGTCTACTACTCTTTTAGTAGTGTCATCAGCTTTTTATTTTGGGAGGAAAAATTATGTTACAAAGTATTGCGTTATTATTGTTGTCGGGATTATTTCTTGGGTTTATCTGTTCAAAAATAAGAATTCCTGCCTTATTGGGAATGATTGTTGCAGGAATGATCGCAGGACCGTATGGATTGAATTTATTGGATGGATCTATTCTTGATATTTCTGCACAGATACGGCAGATTGCCCTGATCATCATATTAACAAGAGCAGGTTTAAACTTAGATATCAACGATATTAAAAAGGTGGGAAGACCGGCAATTCTATTATCTTTTGTACCGGCTACCTTTGAGATTATCGGAACCGTAATCTTTGCGCCGATGTTGTTTGGAATCACAATCTATGAAGCACTTCTTTTGGGTTCGGTTATCGCAGCTGTATCACCGGCTGTGGTTGTTCCCAAGATGCTTGAACTAATGGAAAAAAGATACGGAACTAAAGAAGGCATCCCCCAGATGATTCTGGCTGCAGCCAGTGTGGATGATATCTATGTCATTATCCTTTTCAGCATATTTACTTCTCTTGTGCAGACAGGGAATCTCAATCTTATTTCTTTATTCAATATACCGTTATCGATTGTTTCCGGAATACTTGTCGGGATTGTGGCAGGCGTGTTACTAAAAAATCTATTCCAAATAGGAAAAATTAAAGATATGAATCAATTTTTGGTTACACTTTCTGTATCCTTTTTATTGGTGTATTTAGAAACGATTTTAAAAGACTATCTTGCGATGTCCGGATATCTTGCGATTATGTCGATGGGAATTGTGATCAATCAAACGATGCAGGAAGACTCGAAACAACTGGCTAAAAAATATACTTCTTTATGGGCAGGCGCACAGATCTTTCTTTTTACCCTGGTGGGAGCCAGCGTAAATCTAGATTATGCTCTTAAAGCCGGTCCATATGCGATATTACTGATTGTTCTCTGTCTATGTGTAAGAATGTGCGGTGTTCTCATCTCGCTTTTAAAGACAGCATTCAACAGAAAAGAAAGAGTATTTTGTATGTTGGCCTATACACCGAAGGCAACCGTTCAGGCTGCCATCGGCGGTATTGCTCTATCTTTAGGTTTAGCCTGCGGTGAATTAGTTCTCAGTATTGCGGTGGTATCCATCTTAATTACCGCACCCTTTGGTGCCTTTGCGATGGATTTAACCTATCAAAAATTCTTAAAGAAAGAAGTTTAAAAATAACTATGAAAAGCGTATATTTTCCTATGGAAGGAAAAATTTAGTTGTATTTTGAGCATATATAGTATCTTTAAGAAAGGAATGAGCGTATGAAGCATATATCGATATTGGCTACAAAGGCTTCTGCAGCGATTCTTCATAGAATCGGAAAAGGCGGCTCTATGCCCGGGCAGATTGGCCTGAAACTTGATGACAATATCTTACAGAGCCTTAAATTTGACGGTCCTGTTATTTTAGTTACCGGCACCAATGGCAAAACATCCACTGCCAACATGATTACCGATTTACTGCAGTATGCAGGCTATGATGTGATATCGAACCGAAAAGGGGATAATCTTCTTGCCGGCGTGGCGACAACTCTTCTTACCAATGCATCATTTTCCGGTAAAGTGAAGGCAAGTGCTGCTGTTCTGGAGGTAGATGAATTAAATATTCGCCATATTCTTCCTAAGATTCCGGTAACGGCTCTTGTCGTAAACAATTTCTTTCGTGACCAGCTGGACAGAGCCCGTGAGATGGAACAGCTGATCGAATCCATTGAAAGTGTATTGCCTGACTTTAAAGGGGAATTAATCTTAAACGGAAATGATCCTAATGTCGTAAGACTCTCATTAAAAGCGCCAAAAGCCCATTCTACATATTTTGGTTTGGCCGAAAACCGATATTCCAAAGACCATACCAACGAAGCCAGTGAAGGAAGATTTTGTCCTAAGTGCGGTGAGCGTATTCAGTATAAATATTATCAATATTCGCATATTGGCTTATTTGAATGCACATCCTGTGATTTTAAATCACCGAATCTGGATATCGAACTTCGGGATATCGATCTGACAAAGGAGACCTTTAAGTATGAAGGCATACCGTATGAGTCGCCTTACGAAGGAATGTATTCGATGTATAATTGTGCAGCCGTATTTGCGGTTGCCAAGCATTTAAATATTGATGCCGATTGTGCCCGCAAGGTATTTGAAAATGCACCGCAGCCAATCGGACGGAATGAAAGATTTGATTTAAACGGAAAGACCTGTATCTTGAATCTGGTAAAAAATCCAACCGGTGCCAACGAGGTCATGAAAGTCATTGAAACCGATCATGATGAGAAAGCAATCTGCATTGTTTTAAATGACCATGCCCAGGACGGCACGGATGTCAGCTGGATCTATGACACCTTCTTTGAAAAATTAATCAATGATAAGACAAAGCTGATAGTATGCTCCGGATCCAGAGCCAATGATATGGCTTTACGTATTCACTATGGAGGCTATAAGGGTTCTATGAAAGTGATTAAATCATTAGAAGAAGCAATCGATAAGACATTAGAAACGGACTTAAAAGTGTATGCGATTGCCACCTATACAGCATTATTACCAACACGTAATGCGATATTAAAGGAGATGAAATCATGAGTTATTCAATGAAGGTTTGCTGGATGTATCATGATATTATGGATCTCTATGGCGATAAGGGAAACATGATGGTGCTTCAAAGACGCTGCGAGGATCGTGGTATAGAGTTTATTCTGGAAACATGCGGAATCGGGGAAGAAAAAGATCTTTCCGATTTTGATTTGATCTTTCTAGGCGGTGGCGCCGATAAGGAACAGATTTCCTTAATTCCTGATTTATTGTCAAGAAAAGAGAACATCAAAAAAGCAATGGATGAAAATTCATTTGTATTACTCATCTGCGGTGGGTACCAGCTTTTTGGTCAGTATTATATTGCCGCAGGCAATCGTAAAATCGATGGATTAAAATTCTATGATTATTACACCGATACCGGAAAAGCCGGGTCCAGATGCATCGGAAATATTGTGATTGATGCCAATTTAGATGGAATCCATACAAAAATCGTTGGCTTTGAAAACCATGGCGGACAGACACTAAACGTAAACAAGCCTTTAGGGAAGGTACTATCCGGCTATGGTAATTCCTTTGAAGCCGGTTATGAAGGATTTTATGATGGAAAGATCTTAGGCACTTATTTACATGGACCTCTGCTTCCGAAAAATCCGATTGTTGCGGATTTTGTGATCACAAAGGCTTTGCAAAAACGAAATCCGGACTTTAAATATACAGATCTTAAGCCTTTAAAATACAAGTATGATGAAGATGCCAGAGCGGATATGTTTGAGAGATTGAATATTGTATCTGATTAACTGAAAGCTTGTACTTGAAATACAGAATAAAAAAGGGTATATTACGAATGGGAGAAGAAATGGCAGACATTCTTTGCCCTTTTTTTGTACCAAAAACAATGACATAACGTTTAAAGCATTGTATAATGTGCGAATGTAAGGGAGAAATATATGAAAAAACTTTCTATTATAACGACCCGGTTAACCTCTTTTTTACTTACAAAAGTAGGACGCGGAGGATCTTTACCGGGACAGATTGGACTCAAACTGGACGCCAATGTACTACGTGACTTGAAATATGACTGTCCCATTATTCTGGTGACAGGAACCAACGGAAAGACTTCCACGGCTAATATGATCGGTGATTTATTCGAACATGCAGGCTATCATGTGATTTCCAACCGCCGCGGTGACAATATGAAGGAAGGAATTGCTACAACCATCCTGACCAATACTTCTTTGAACGGTAAGGTGAATGCAGATGCCATCGTTTTAGAAACAGATGAGCTGAACGTACGCCACGTATTACCGGTTCTTCCGGTCAGTGCTCTTGTAGCTACCAACTTCTTCCGTGACCAGCTGGACCGCTATAAAGCAACGGAAACCATGATTGAAGCCATCGAATGTGTACTTCCGGATTATGAAGGCGAGCTGGTGTTAAACGGCAACGATGTAAACACTGTCCGTCTTTCACTGAAAGCACCGAAAGCACATGCCACTTATTATGGATTGGGAAAGAATGCATATTCTTCCACCGATTCCAAGGAAGCAGGAGAAGGAAAGTTCTGCCCTATATGCGGTGAACGTTTAGATTATGAGTATTATCAATATTCCCATATCGGCAAGTATTCATGTCCATCCTGCGGTTTTAAAACTCCGGATTTAGATGTTGAGATCAAAGATATCGATTTAACAAAGGAAAACTTCATGTATGACGGTGATCTTTATAAATCCCCATACGAAGGAATGTATTCCATGTACAATTGTGCAGCTGTGTTTGCGATTGCCAAGAAATTCGGCATTGATCCATCCATCGCCCGTGAAGTATTTGAAAAAGCACCGCAGCCAAAAGGACGCAACGAGCATTTCAATGTAGGCGGAACCGACTGGACCTTAAATTTGATTAAGAATACCACCGGTGCCAATGAAGTCTTAAAAGTAGTGGAAAAAGATCCATCTGAAAAAGCGATTATTTTAGTTCTTAACGACAATGAGTCCGATGGAACAGATGTCAGCTGGATCTATGATACTGCCTTTGAAAAATTAATGAATGATAAAACCAAATTATTTGTATGCAGCGGACTTCGCGGAAACGATATGGCTTTACGTTTATATTACGGAGGCTATGAAGGTCCGATTAAAGTGATTGATTCTCTGGATGAAGTTGTAAAAACGGCACGCAATACCAACTTAAAAGTATATGCCATTGCCAATTTTACGGCATTATTACCAACGCGTAATGCGATTTTAAAGGAGATGAAATCATGAGTAATACATTGAAAGTATGCTGGATGTATCCGGAAGTTCTGGATCTCTATGGAGATAACGGGAATATGATGGTTCTTCATAAGCTGTGCAAAGAACGTGGAATAGAGTTTATTTTAGCTACCTGTTCTCTTGGAGAAGAAATAGACCTATCGGACTATGATCTTTTGTATTTAGGCGGTGGAGATGCCCATGAACAGCTCTCCATCATTCCGGATTTAGTATCTCGAAAAGAAAATATCCAGAAAGCAATGAATGAGAATACTTTTGTGTTTTTGAATGGCGACAGCTACCAGCTGTTCGGGCAATATTTTATTACAGAGGATTCTCAAAAAGTAGATGGTTTGCAGATCTATGATTACTATACAGATTTAGGAACCGACAAAGAGCGCTGCGTCGGAAATATAGTCATAGATGCAGATTTGGATGGAATGCATACGAAAATCGTTGGTTTTGAAAATCACAGCGGACAGACAAAGAATGTGTCTAAACCATTAGGCAGGGTATTATCAGGTTACGGAAATTCGTTTGAAGCCGGCAGTGAAGGATTTTATGACGGAAAGGTTCTTGGTACCTATATGCATGGACCGTTATTTCCAAAGAATTCTGTGCTGGCGGACTTCGTGATCTCAAAAGCGCTTCAAAAAAGAAATCCGGAATTTAAGTATTCCGATTTGAAGCCTTTCAAAAACAAATTCGAAGATGATGCCAGAGCCGTAATGTTTAAACGATTAAATATTAACAATTAGGAGCTCTAGCAGCTCCTTTTCTTGTGGCATCGGAAAGGAAACGATGAAAAAATTTATTTCGATGATTATTTGTATGGGGTTGTTACTCTCTCTATCTGCCTGCAGTTCGGGAATCCTTGAAGATGAGGCCACCATTTCACAGACCAGCTGGAGCTGGGAGAAAAATGAAAAAACCGGCGGTGTGGTCAACTATGGTTTTGTCCTGGAAAACAATACAAGCAATCAAGCCCTTATGGAGCCTGAAATTACGATCATTGCCACAGATGCCAAAGGAACGGTAATAGATCAAAGTGATTATAAGTTAAGTTATCTTGAAGCCGGAGATATCATGTATTACGGAATCTCTACAAGTTTATCCTCCAAGCCGACCAATGTAGAATTTCAAATATCCGGTGGGGAATATATAGATTCTAAGTATGATGTTTCTTCAAAGATTTTTTCTATAGCAGATATCACAGAAGTGAAAACAAAATCGGACTATGCATCGGTAAAAGGAAAGATCACAAATATTTCGGATGGCAATGTCACACCGATCATTTCTTCTGTCTACAAAAACGGTTCTGATATTGTTGCGATCTATACAACCTATATGTTTAAAGGAATTGATTCCGGGCAGACACAGGACTTCCAAATCTATACAAACTCGACCAGAATACCGGAATATGATTCGGTAGAAGTATATGCCAATTATTGGATTTAATCAGTGCTCTCAGCACTGATTTTTTTATTTTGTAACCAAGTTACAGAATGTAACATCAAAAGATGCTGGCATAATACAAATGCAAAATGTCTTAATAAATAGGTTACGGATATAGTTACATCCGGATGAAACCTTTTTTATATGGGTAAAGTTTGTTATAATGCAGTAGGTAAATTGAAAAGACAGGAGATGTTTTTATGCGTGAAAAAGTACATTTTATGGGAATAGCTGGCTCCGGTTTAGCTCCGATTGCGATCATTGCCAAAAGCATGGGCTTTGATGTCAGCGGCTGTGATATTTCCGATTCCACATATTATGCACATGAATTAAAAAATAACGGAATTGATATCCAGGTTGGTCATAGTGCCGACCATTTAAAGGATGCAGATATTTTGGCAATTACACCGGCCGTATATGACTATAATCCGGATCACCCGGAACTTTTAGAAGGTCAAAGACGTGGTATTGTGATGACCTGGCAGGAGTTCTCCGGTAAGTATCTTCAAAAAGATAAGAAAGTTGTTGCGATTTGCGGAACTCATGGTAAATCTTCTACAACAGCTCTTACCGGACTCATGATGGAACATGCCGGTTTAGATCCAATTGTAGAAGCCGGTACAATTATCCGTGAATGGGGCGCAGGATACCGTCTTGCGAATTCGGATTACTTTGTGGTTGAAGCTGATGAATTCAACAATAACTTTTTGAATTATCATCCTTCCTATATTATTTTCAACAATATGGAAATGGACCACCCGGAATTCTTCAAGGATGAAGATGAAATTAAACAGTCCTATGTAAATTTCATTAAAAATATGGTTAATGAAAAACTGTTAATTGTTAACTTTGATAATCCGGGAACCCGTGAAATCTTAGAGATGGCAAAAGACTGGATCTTAGAAAACGGTGTTACCATTGCCGGTTATTGTAAAGATAAGTCCGTTGTTCCTGCATGGACCAATGCAGATATTCATACTTATGAAATTAAGGAAGCAACTCCAAATGGATCTATCTTTGTGATCGATGGAACAGAAACATGCGAAATCGGCATTTTAGGCGATTATAACGTACAAAATGCCATGGGGGTATATTGCCTTTCAAAAGCCCTAAATGTTGATATAAACAACTTTAAAGAGACAATAAAAGCATTCCACGGAATCGGACGCCGTATGGAGAAAAAATATGAGGATGACAGCATTACAATCTATGATGATTACGGTCATCATCCTACGGAAATCGCAGCTGTTTTTAAAGCATTAAAAGATGTTTATACGGATAAGACAGTTGTTGGAATCTTTGAACCGCATCAGATTTCCCGTTTAAAATTATTTGTTGATGAATTTGTCGATGCCTTTAAGATTCCGGATGTGATTCTTGTAACAAAAACATTTGAAGGAAGAGAAGCAAGAAAACATCTTACACCGATGGATATGAATATTTTAAAAGATCGGGTAGGGGATTCTTTTACCTATATTGAAGACTTTGATGATCTTGCCAAATATGTAAAGGAAAACTATCCAAGCGATGCCGTAATTATCGTATGCGGTGCCGGATATTCCTACAAGCTTACAGAGAAGCTGGTGGATTACTATAAATAATTTGTGAGCATTTTCACA
>JAGAWH010000128.1 GCA_017941505.1 Faecalicoccus sp.
AGAAGATTATAATGAACTTGTAAGACGCATATTAAACGGCGAAGTTAAGATCGATAATTCAACAGATAAAATGCCGGAAGTGCAGATTAAAGTAAAAGACGAAGGGTCAATGGGTTAACAGGGGTCGTTCTACCCCTTTTTTTCGGTATTTATTGCCGTATAAAATCATTTTAAGTGGATGCCTTAGCGGCTGAAAGGAGAAGAAAAATGGAAACTCCGTATGCGATAGAGATGTTAAACATCACAAAACGATTTCCGGGGATTATCGCCAATGACAATATCACAATTCAGTTGAAGAAAGGTGAGATACTTGCGCTCTTAGGAGAGAACGGAGCAGGAAAATCAACCTTGATGTCGGTTCTTTTTGGTTTGTACCAGGCAGATGAAGGTGTGATAAAAAAAGATGGAAAAGAGGTTCAGATTAAAAATCCAAACGATGCCAATGCGCTTGGGATCGGAATGGTGCACCAGCACTTTAAACTGGTACAGAACTTTACTGTACTTCAAAATATTATCCTGGGTGTAGAAACCACCGAACATGGATTTTTAAAGATGGATGAGGCACGTAAAAAGGTGCTGGCTCTATCTGAAAAATATGGACTTTCTGTGGATCCGGATGCGGTTGTAGAAGATATTACCGTCGGTATGCAGCAAAGAACAGAGATTTTGAAAATGTTGTATAGAGATAATGAGGTCTTGATCTTTGATGAGCCGACAGCGGTTCTAACACCGCAGGAGATTGCGGAACTGATGCAGATCATGAAAAATCTGGCTGCAGAAGGAAAATCCATCTTATTTATCTCACATAAGTTAAACGAAATCATGGAAGTGGCTGACAGGGTAGCTGTTTTGCGAAGAGGAAAATATATCGGTACGGTAGATGTAAAGAATACGACCCCGGAAGAGTTATCCCGCATGATGGTTGGACGTGATGTGAATTTGACGGTAGAAAAAAAGCCTGCCACACCGGGAAAAGTGATTCTCAATGTAGAAAATGTATCCGTCGCATCCAGAGTAGAGGGAATCAATGCGGTTAAAAATGTATCCTTCCAGGTAAGAGAAGGCGAAATCGTCTGCATTGCCGGAATTGATGGAAACGGTCAGACGGAGCTTGTTTATGGATTAACCGGCCTGGAGCCGTTAGTTTCCGGAAAAATCGAAGTGGATGGAGTAGATGTCACAGAAGCTTCTATTCGAGACCGGTCGATGTTGATCTCTCATATTCCGGAAGATCGACATAAACATGGCATGGTATTGGATTATACTCTGGACTACAATATGGTTTTACAGAAATATTATCAGCCGCAGTTTACCGGTCGTTTTGGATTCTTAAAACCGAAGGAAATTGAAAAGTATTCTCAAAAGCTGGAGAAATTATATGATGTCCGCTCATCGGAAGGATCTTCCACGATCACAAGAACTATGTCAGGCGGTAACCAGCAGAAAGCAGTTATTGCCCGCGAAGTGGATAAAGAACATAAACTTTTGATTGCGGTACAGCCTGTTCGCGGATTAGATGTCGGAGCGATTGAGTTTATCCACAGCCAGTTGATTGCCGAGCGTGATAAGGGCAAAGCCGTATTGTTAGTATCTCTGGAACTGGAAGAAGTTATGAATGTATCTGACCGTATCCTTGTAATGTTTGAAGGTGAAATTGTCGGTGATTTAGACCCAAAACAGGTTACCAGTGAAGAATTAGGATTATATATGGCAGGTGCCAAAAGGAATGTTGGAAAGGGGGAATAAAAGATGAACACCAAAACAAGTTTTTTAAAGAAACCGGTCGTTCAGTCTTTGATGGCTTCCTTAATCAGCATAGCTGTCGGATTGTTGATTGGATATATTGTTCTGTTGATGATCAATCCGGATGGAGCCGGTGAAGCGATTCGAACGATATTATTAAACTTCTTAACAAGACATAGGAAAGCGACATTATTGAAAACGCTGGGTAATACCTTAGTTAAGATGGCGCCGTTATTGATGTGTGCTTTATCGGTTTGCTTCTGTTATAAGGTGAAATTGTTTAATATCGGAGCTGCCGGACAATACGTAGCCGGAGCCGGTGCAGCTTTATATTGTGCTTTAGGTCTGCAGATGAACTGGTTTGTATCATTGATGGCAGGTATGTTGGCAGGGGCTTTATTAGGAACTATTACCGGACTGTTAAAAGCGTATCGTTCTGTTAACGAGGTTATATCCGGTATCATGCTGAACTGGATTACCTTGTATCTGGTCAATACTATATTGACACGTGAGGGTATAAAGGATTCTGCCAGTCCATATACTTTATCGATCCCGAGAACCCAGCCATCGGCCATGATTCCCGATCTCGGATTATCACAGTTTTTTACCAATAATAAAACTGTAACCATTGCGATTCCTTTATCGATCATAACGGCAATCATCTTATGGGTGGTTTTAAATAAGCGGAAAGTCGGCTATGAATTAAAGGCGACCGGATATAATACCGATGCCGCAAAATATGCCGGCATGAAGGAAAGAAAGAACATCATTATGACCCTTGCGGTTGGCGGCGCATTAGCAGGACTGGGAGCCGGGTTTATGTTCCTTAGCGGATATATGCAGTGGTCTGTAACGCAGACTACCGTTCCATCGATGGGCTTTAATGGAATTGCGGCAACCTTCTTAGGAGGATTGAATCCAATCGGAACGATTTTCTCTTCCTTCTTTATACAGAATATTACCGATGGCGGGGCTTTGATCGACCGTACGATTTACCCGACCCAGATTTCGGATTTAATTTCATCAATCATTATTTATACCTGTGGTTTTTCCGGTTTCTTCCAAACCATGCTGCAACAAAGAGCATTGAAAAAGAAGGAATCCAACAGCAAGGAAGGAGGAAAATAGATTATGTTACTGTTAATTCAATATACATTGATCTTTGCCTCTGTATTGTCTCTTGTTGCCCTGGGCGGTTGTTTTGCCGAACATTCCGGAGTGATTAACCTGGGACTTGAAGGTATCATGGTTGTCGGAGCATTAGGCGGTGCATTAACCTTAAAGTTTTTACCGGTCGGTACATCTGCTTTTGTGATCGTTATGTGTACTATTCTGGCATCTATGTTAGCCGGTGTGATCTATTCGATTTTGTTAGGAGTGGCTGCCATTAATTTCAAGGCAGACCAGACTTTAATCGGAACCGCAATGAATATGTTGTCTATTGCGGCATGTACAGTATTTGTACGGGCTATGAATTCATCGGTTGACCCGGGCAATGTATCCACGGAAGTTTCCTATATCACCAATAAGCCGGCATTGATTGTCAAGATTGGTTCATTTGAGTTTAACTGGTTTATGTTGGTGGCGGTAATCGCGTTGGTTGCCGGACACATCATCCTTTATAAGACAAGATTTGGATTACGTCTTATTGCGTGCGGTGAAAACCCGCAGGCGGCCGATTCTGTCGGTATCAATGTAAATAAGATGCGTTGGGCAGGTGTTTTGATTTCCGGTCTTTTAGGAGGCTTAGGCGGTATTGTCTATATCACAGCCGGTGTTTCCTCCTGGAAATTTGATGCCGGAGTTGCCGGTTATGGATTCTTAGCGCTGGCGGTTATGATCTTCGGTCAATGGAAACCGTTTAAAATCAGTTTAGCTGCTTTGCTGTTTGGATTTTTCAGAGCTTTATCCTACGTATATATCGGTATCGAATGGCTGGCAAATTTGAATATTCCAAGCACGGTATACATTATGATGCCATATATTATTTCGTTGATCATTTTGGCATTTACTTCAGAGAATTCTAAGGCGCCGAAGGCCGAAGGAATTCCATACGATAAATCGGCTAGATAATAGAAAAAAGAGGTTTTATATGATAAAGACAGCAGTACTTGGGTTGGGCTTTATTTCACGAAGGGTAATCGCCGGTATTCTTGCCGCAGAAAATACCGAATTGTATGCCGTTGTCAGCCGCAATCAAGAAAAAGCGAATCAATTTAAAGCTGAATTTGGTGCTCGTAAGGCATATGATTTTCAAAGTTTATTAAATGATGATGCAGTTGATTTAGTATACGTTTGTACACCTACACCGAATCATTATGACAATTTAGTCGAATTACTGAATCATAAGAAAAATGTAATCTGCGAAAAGCCGATGGTCATGAGCATAGAAAAGACCAAAGAATTGTTTGCCCTGGCAAGAAAGAATCATTGTTTCTTTGCTGATGTGTGATAAAGAAGTAGTAGAAGTGTAAAAAATTTTGCCGTTCCTATCCGGCGTTTGCGCATTGCGCCGGATAGGTCGGGCGGTCATTCGGGCAGGTCTACCTTGCCAACGAAAGAGTAATAAATATCAATGTCCTGTCTGCGTGTGCCGTTCTCGTCATAGCTGCACTCATGCACAACGATTTTCTCCACAAACTCACGCAAAAGGGTAGGGGTAAGTTCTTCAAAGCTGGTGTACTTGCGGACAACATTCATAAACTTTTCTGCGTTTACCGTGGCTTCCTGCGCTTTGGAAAGCTCTGCCCGGATAGCGGCGGCTCTCTCTTTCAGTTCTTTCTGCTCGGCTTCATAGTCTGCCGACAGCTCCGTGAAACGCTCGTCTGAAATGCGCCCGGTCACGCTGTCCTCATACAGCCGCTTGAAGATAGCGGATAACTCGCTGATACGCTTCTCGGCGGCTTCCAGCTCCTTTTTCCTTGCGGCGTTCCTGCGCTTGCCCCCGTCCTCGTTCTGCTCGATCAGCAGCTTCATAAACCGGGCTTCGTGCTTCGCTGCATAGCTGGTGACTTTCCGCAGATTGTCGGTCACTCCGGCGGTCAACAGGTCGGTGCGGATAAAGTGCGCCGTACAGTCACGGGTACGCTTCTTGTAGCTCCCGCAGATATAACAATCCTGCTTGCGGGTGGCGTTCTGGTAACGCTGCTGGTAAAGGACGCTGCCGCAGTCGGCACAAAAGAGTATGCCGGAGAATAAGCCCACTTCATCATAGCGGTTCGGGCGTTTGCGCTGCTTGCGTAACTCCTGCACACGCTCCCACATCTGGGTGTCAATGATAGGATCATGGTGGTTCTCGAAAATCGCCTGTTTCTCA
>JAGAWH010000129.1 GCA_017941505.1 Faecalicoccus sp.
CGATGTCGCATCCATGGAGATTGTCATCGTTTCAGAATCACAAGGAACATGCGCATCAGTATCACAAGTATGCATAAAAATAAGCGGGATTTTCCCGCTTATCATCGAACTATTTTGGGACATTTTCCCTTAATATTGACAGGGTTTTTTAGATTAAAACTGAGTATCATCAATTTCATCCAGATAATTTTTAACCGTCTTCATTACCGTATCTAAACATCCTTCATCAAAAGGAACCTTGAGATTTGCCGCATGAACAATTTCTCTAAATGTCTTCGTGCCGCCGATTTTACAGATGCACTTATAATCCTCTAAAACTTGAGGATCCTTATTTAAAGCTCTTTCCCACATCTGTAAAGCACATACCTGAGCTAATGTATAATCGATATAATAGAAAGGATCTAAGAAGATATGCAGCTGGCGCATCCACCATCCACCTCTTTCCAAAACATCGATCTCTTCATAATTTTTATGCGGAAGATATTGTTTCTCAAGCCTTCTCCAAATTTCAAACATTTCTTCAATTGTCATATCCGGATGGGCATAGACCTCATGCTGGAAGTGATCGACAAGTACACCGTACGGAAGAAATTTAAGAGCGCCGGAAAGATGTGAAAAATAATATTTTTCGGTATCTTCTTCAAAAAAATCCTTCATCCACGGATAGGTTAAAAACTCCATAGACATCGAATGAATCTCCGCGCTTTCACTGGTCGGCCAGATGCAGTCAACTGGGACCACTTTTGAAGAACAATATGCCTGAAAGGCATGGCCTGCCTCATGGGTCAACACTTCCACATCCCCGCTTGTATGATTAAAATTTGAAAAAATAAACGGAGCGTTTTGCGTCGGAATAAAGGTGCAATACCCTCCGGCTGCCTTTCCCGGCTTTGCCTCTAAGTCCAACAAATCATGATCCACCATATATTGGAAGAATTCGCCCGTTTGCGGATCTAACTGCTTATACATACGCAAAGCTCTTTTTACCAGTTCATCCTTATCGTATTTCGGTGTTGGGTTTCCGCTTTCAAATTCATATTTTTCATCCCAGGCATATAAAGTATCGTATCCCAGACGTTTTCTCTGCCTTTCATATAATTCGTTACAAATCGGTACCACAGAATCAAGAATCTGTTTACGATAACCTCCTACATCATTTTGATCATAATCAAAACGATTCATTCTGAGATACCCTAATTCAATATAATTTTCAAAACCGAGTTTTTGTGCCATGGTGTTGCGGACCTTGACAAGACCGGTAAAGATATCGCCTAATTCTTTTTCATTTTCGGCAAACCAATCCCAATAGGCCTTCACTGCCCTTTTGCGGACATCACGGTCTTTATCGCTCATTTTGACATCCAGTCCGGCTAAGGTATACGTTTGGCCGTCAAATTCAATCTGCGCCGAAGCAACTAACTGCTGATATGCACTTGCCAATTTATTTTCGGTCTGTAAATCTTCAATAATTGCCGGAGAGAAAGATTTTTCTTCCATTTCTTTCTGAAGAAAATATGTCTTTGGGATTTCTTGTTCCAGTTGTTCTTTAAACGGACTTGTCATCACAATTTTTCCTGCTTCTACAAAATCCTCCTGTAATATAGGAAGTTTTTCATTCCAATAATCATTTTCTTCTTTATAGTAAGTATCTAATGTGTTGACCGTATGACGGATACCGCAGATTTCCTGTAAACCGGAAATTCTGCGGTTAATATCATCTAAATCTAAAAAGGCCCTTTTAAATTCTTCATAAGATTTCGCATTTTTTAATGTACTGTTTATTTCTTGAATCTGTTTTTGATACATCTCAATATTTGGATGTTCATATGGATATTCATTAAACTTCATTTCAATCATCTCCTTGAATATGGATATTTTACATCAACTTGACTATAATAATAAACATGAATAAAGTAATAGGACATTTAAAAACAATTAATGAACACAAAAAGATGGTCACAAAGTTATGTTTTCGATGCCATCTCTATAAACAGGGAATCAAACACGACCTGTCCAAATATTCTCCTATTGAATTAAAGACCGGATTCCATTACTATCAGGGATTTCGCTCTCCGATTGATAAAGAAAAAGAAGAAAAAGGATATTCCTTAGGATGGCTCCATCATAAAGGAAGAAACCCTCACCATTGGGAATATTGGCTGGATTTCAACAAAGATGGCTTATATGCCTGCAAGATGCCGACCAATTATGTCATCGAAATGTTCTGTGACAGAGTGGCCGCCAGCATGATCTATCAAAAAGACAAATATACCGACCGCAGTGCTTTAGATTACTATTTAAACGGTAGAAGCTATGTGGTGATTCATCCTGATACCGACCGTCTGATCCTGCATATGTTGACTTATTTAGCTAATAATGGCTTGGATAAGACCATCGAACATATCGTAAATGATATTAAAGATAGAGATTATCATTAAAAAAGGAATAGAGATTTCTCTCTATTCCACAGTCACCGATTTGGCAAGGTTGCGTGGTTTATCCACATCGCAGCCTTTTTCTTTTGCGGCATAATATGCGATTTCCTGTAACAGGATTGTTACCGGAATGCAGGCTAAGATTGGATGTACCTGCGGTACATATAATACTCTTTCAAAGCCGGTTACATCCTGTCCGCGATAGGTAATTAAAATCACCTTTGAACCGCGTGCAATCGTCTCTTCAATATTGGAGATTGTCTTGGCGGCCACATCCGGCTGGGTCGCCAGAGCCACTACAACGGTATCTTTTTCAATTAATGCGATCGGGCCGTGTTTTAATTCTCCGGCGAAATACGCATCGGCATGAATATAAGAAATTTCCTTTAATTTAAGCGCACCTTCCAAAACGCTGAAATAGTCTAACTGTCTTCCGATAAAGTAAGCATCCTTCTGTTCTTTCAACAATAAGGCATATTCCTTTACCGTATCATGCATATCCAACATCTGTTTGACATATTCCGGCATCTTCTTTAAGTCCTGAATCAAATCTTTGGCACAATCCGGAATTCTTCCAACCAATTCTGTTAACTTTAATACAAGACATACCAACAATACCAGCTGTGTGGTATAAGCTTTTGTACTGGCCACCGCAATTTCCGGTCCGGCTGCTGTATATAAAGTCACATCGGATAATCGCGATAGAGAAGAGCCTAATACGTTGGTAATGGATAAAGTTGAGGCATGATTGGCCTTGGCAAGCTTCATCGCTGCCAGAGTATCCGCAGTTTCTCCGGATTGGGATACAAAGATACATAAGGTATTTTCATCCACGCGATAATCACCGTACCGATATTCGCTGGCCGGCATACAATACGCCGGAATATCGATCCATTTTCTAAATAAGGCATGAGCATATAAAGAAGCATGATATGCCGTTCCGCAGGCGATAAAATAAACCTGATTCAATTTTTTCCAATCCATCGGTAAATCTTTGATTTCCGGAATCGAAATTCCGTAATCAAATCTTCCGCGTAATGTTTCGCTGATCACATAAGGCTGTTCATACATTTCCTTTTCCATAAATGTATCAAAACCGCCCTTTTGAGCTGCCTGCATATCATAAGGAATATGAATCCACTTCGGTTCAACCGGCTTTCCTTCAAAAGTAAATACCTGAATACCCTCCGGTTTTAAAATGGCCATCTGTTTATCTTCTAAAGCACAGATATCCTTTGTATAATTTAAAACCGCCGGAATATCACTGGCACAAAAAGATGCGCCTTCAATATGCCCTAATACCATCGGGCTTTCTTTTTTGGCAACATAGATACAATCCGGACTGTCTACCGATGCCACACAAAGGGCAAAGCTTCCCTCCAGGTAGGCAACGGTATGTTTTAAAGCCTCAAACATATCACCGCGATAATAGTAATCAATTAAATGTACGATCACCTCGCTGTCCGTCTGGGATACAAAATGATACCCATAGCTTTTCAACATGTCCTTAATGGTTTGATAGTTTTCAATAATTCCGTTATGAACAATTGAAATCGTATTGGATCCGTTGGTATGGGGATGGGAATTCATATTGCTGGGGATACCGTGGGTAGCCCACCTGGTATGTCCGATTCCTGTTGTCTGAGGATAATGTCCTTGATCCAGCTGTTCCTTTAAATTGGTGAGTCTTCCCTTTTCCTTCACCGTATACAAAGTCTTGTCATCTACCAGGGTTACGCCGGCTGAATCATATCCACGATACTCCAGCTTTTCCAAACCCTGCAACAAAAAGGATAAAGCTTCTGCTTTACCGGTATATGCAGTAATTCCGCACATAAAAAAACCTCCATTTCTCATCATGGAGGATACCAAGCGGTTCTGTTCAATCTTCACAGACTGTTTTTGTCCGCTTTTTAAAGGTCGTATCAACCTCCGGGTCACCCGCCGAATCTTTCGAAAAACCCGGTCCTCGTCAACTTGAAAATTCAAGTCCAGGCGCTATCATATACTTTTCTCCATGATACAGAAATAATTATAATGAAAACTAATTTTCATTCAAGAAAACATTTTCAAAAACAATGAAAAAAAGAAGCATTTTATGCTTCTTAAATATTATTCATCCAACAAATTCAACACTTCCAGAATACGGTTTAAATCTTCAATATCCTCATAATGGATAGAAACCGAATGCGAAGAAATATTGACCGGTGTCTGGAAATATTCCTCCAGCTTTTCTTTTACGGCCAGTACATAAGGATCTGACTTTTTCTCATCGACAGGCTTCGGTTTTAATTCTTCTTTGACAAGCTGTTCCACTTTTCGAACCGATAAACCCTGCTGATAAATCTGTCCGGCAATCTTTACCATCTTTTGATCATCTCGCAGCCCTAACAATGCCCTGGCATGTCCCATAGATAATTTCTTTTCCACAACCATCTGCTGCACAGGTTCCGGAAGCTTCAATAAGCGAAGAATGTTTGTGATATGTTCACGGGATTTTCCGACACGATTGGCAAGCTGCTCTTGCGTATATCCTAATCGTTGAATCAACTGCTCATACGCCTTCGCTTCTTCAATTCCGTTCAAATCTTCTCTCTGGATATTTTCCAGAAGCGCTACTTCCATCATCTGCTGGTCGTCCATCTCTACGACAATCGCAGGAATTTCTGTATGTCCGGCCAATTTTGATGCTCTTAATCTTCTTTCACCGGTAATTAAATCATATCCCTGAATGGATTTTTTTACTAAAACCGGTGTAAACACTCCATGTTGACGGATGGATTGACTTAACTCCTGCAAAGATTCATCATCAAATACCTTTCTTGGCTGATAAGGGTTAGGACGAATGGAATCCACCGGCAGCTTTAACTGCTGCTGGGATTCTGTCTGTGTATTCCCGTTTTGAATGTCATCAAGAACCTTAGAAATGTCTTCTCCGAATATGGAATCCAAACCTCTTCCTAAACGATTATTTGACATTAGAGATTACCTCCCCTCGTTTCTTTTTAAAAATTCGTTGGTTACTTCCGCATATGCCTTTGCTCCACTGCAGCTTACATCGTATTCAAAGATCGAAACGCCGCGGCTCGGTGCTTCACTTAAACGGATATTTCGCGGAATATTGTTTTGATATACCTGCTGCCCGAAATTTTGGCGAACTTCCTGGGATACCTCTACACTCAATCTGGTTCGAATATCAAACATCGTCATCAAAATTCCTTCAATTTTTAGATTCGGATTGTACAGCTTCTGTACCAGTCGAATGGTTAAAAGAAGCTGTGTAACACCTTCCAGCGCATAATATTCACACTGTACCGGAATTAATACGCTATCCGCTGCTGTTAAGGCATTGGTGTTTAATAATCCAAGTGAAGGAGGACAATCGATGATGATATAGTCATATTCATCTTTAATTTCATTGATTTTAGAACGAAGCACCTGTTCTTTTCCGCGCTCCATCTTGTCCATTTCTAAATCCGCCCCGGCTAGTGAAATATTGGCCGGTAATATATCAATGTGCGGTGCATCTTTATGAACAATCGCATTTCGAATCGGATAATTATCCAACATCACATTATAGATAGTAGGCTGTCCCTTGCGCTCAATCGCAAGAAGTCCCTGGGATGCATTGCCCTGCGGGTCAAAATCCACCAATAATACTTTTTTTCCTACATAAGACAAACCACTGGATAAATTGATTGCGGTGGTTGTCTTACCAACCCCGCCTTTCTGGTTTGAAATCGCAACAATCTTTCCCATTCTTATTTCCCCCCTAAAGGCTTTTTCTTGATCATACCGAAATTGCGCGGATATTTATTTGGTGTTGATTTCACCTTTTCATAATAAATATTGACCCGGCTGGCATTCTCCGATTCAAAAACCTCTTCTTTTATCATTTGTATACCTAGTAAATCAGCAGCAGTCTTAGCTTCAAGAACTTCCTCGTGTCCGTTTTTTCCTTTCAATGCGATGAACGTACCGCCGACTTTCATCAAAGGAACACATAATTCCATCAATACCGGAAGATTAGCGACCGCTCTTGCGGTAACGACATCGTACTTTTCCCGATGATTTTTGGCATGGTCCTCCGCCCTTTCTGAAAGAACATGAATATTTTTAAGTTCCAATGCTTCAATGACCGCATTTAAAAACCGGCACCGCTTCTGAATCGGCTCAAGTAATGTCATAGATGCATTCGGATGAACAATCTTAACCGGAATGCCAGGAAAACCGGCACCCGAGCCTACATCACATAGAGAGGTAAACTCCATTTCTGAAAAAGGAAGCAGAGAATCATAAAAATGTTTTTCCCATACCTCATTTTCTTCCGTGATTGCGGTTAAATTCATCTTTTGATTCCATTCCTGAAGCAGATGCATATATGTTTCAAACTGCCAAAGCTGATGATCATCCAGCTCTATGTTTTTATCTTTACAGGCAATAATAAATTCTTCTCTATTCATGTTTTTCATTATACCACACTTGCCTTCTGTTACTATATTCTTGTTTGAAGTGACATTATTTATGCCAAATTAAAAAAGTGACTGTTTACCAGCCACTATTATGATTATCCAAATAATCGCATTAATCCATTCAACAAGATGGATGCTCCCGCACAGCCAAGACAAAGCGAAGCAGCACGTGGTTTTGAGGAACGCCATAAGAAATATAAAATTAATCCAACAAATGGGAACATGAAACTAAGCACAGCACAAACGATGGTCTTAACATCATATTTTTCCGGTTCACTTACCTGTGGATAAGAAGTTTCACTGTAAGCAGGCGGCTGTGAAACCGTTTCTTCAAACGTTGGTCTTTCTTCTACTTCATTAATTACCGGTGCTGGTTGAGATGGAATCTCCTCTTTTTCAGGTTGAATATCAAATGTGATTTCAGCACCGCAGTTCGTACAAAATTTCTGTCCTGGTTCGATTGGACTGCCACAATAGCTGCATACTGGCATATTATATCTCCTTTCACTCTCGTATTCATTTGAGATTATTATAACATCTTTCCTAAAATATGCTCAATAAACTGAACAACACGTTTTGTGTTTTGTCCATCATCATATTTCATATATTTTTCTTTAAATTTTTTTCTTTTATCCAGATATACCGATCCATCTGCATATAAGGCATCGGAAAGCTCTTTTTCATTATGACAGACAGGTCCCGGGAAATCCTTTTCATAGTCAATATTTAATCCAATATTCTCCTGATAAGTTTCGATATCCGGTATATAGCTGATATACGGTTTATTCAATAAAGACCAATCAAAGAAAACCGAAGAATAATCTGATATTAAAACATCGCTGACATTCATCAAGACATATAAATCTTCTGCATTCATATTGATACATTGTTTGCCATCCAGTTTCATATCCCCTAATAGCGGATGAAACTTATAAAGAATCAAAGTATCCGGACTTAAATCCATCTTAGTGATATCCGGTGTAACCATATGAAATCCATCAATGATGTTGCCGCGAAACGTAGGAGCATATAAAACTAACTTTTTGCCCTTACATTCCGGATGTTTTTGATAAAATGAATCCATTTCCTGATTTTTAAGCAATGTATCTAGTCTTGGCATACCCGTAGTGATAACTTGATCTTCTTTTACATTGAAAGATTTCGCATATACCGGTTTCCAATAATCGGCATTGGATATCACATAATCATAATTGTTGATCGGATACTGTCTTTTTATTTCATTCCCGAATTTTTTAACAGCTCCGCACGCATGCCATATCTGTAATACTTTACAGCCTTTCGGCTTACGGGTGCTGACAATATAGTTATTGTCATTCAAAATAATCAAGGCTGATTTTTTCATCTCAATCAATTGTTTTAAACAATTAAAGAAATATTTCAGATCTCCCATCATATTCTGTTCAAAGCGAATCAAATTATAATGAATATCATACTTTCCGCTTTCCTTTAACATGTCATCTATTAATTTGAAATCCGATGTTAAAGTATTTGATGTCAACGAAATAAAAGTAATACGATTCGGTTTGCGGCGGATATAAAAAGTTAAAACATTTACTATCGCTAAGACAATATTTAATATTTTTTTTGCCAATCCCATAATTAACGGACCTCCGCAATAATATCCACTACTCTTTCGGAAGCCTTTCCATCATCTAAGTTATTAAAATACGCATTAAACTCTTTCATTTTGGAGTAATCATAAACACCGTTTTTCACATCCTCGATTAAAGCTGTTTCATCCTTATATATCTTCCCCGGAAGATCGGTATTGATATCAAAATAGAATCCTCTTAAATCGGATGCATATTGTTCCAAATCATACATATAGAAATAAATAGGTCTCTTTAATATCGCATAATCATAGAAAACACTGGAATAATCGGTAATCAATATATCGCTTAATACATACAGCTCATTGATCTCTGCTTCAGCCGGAATCGAATATAAAAATCCATTCAGAGAAGCATCGTTTTCATATTTATTGATAATCAGATAATGCGGCTTAAAGACAACCACAAAATCCTCTCCTAAAATCTCTTTCCATTTATGGAAATCTGCCTTTAATTCAAAGGTATATCCTTCCATCACATAGGAGTTATCTCTCCATGTCGGAGCATACAATACAATTGTTTTATCTTTCGGCAGATGAAATTTATCCTTTAAGGCATCTATTTCTTCTCTTGTCGCATTCGAGATAAAATCATTGCGCGGATATCCCGTTTCAATTAAGCGCTCCCGATTAATTCCGAATGCGCTTTGAAATACCTTGGTACAGAAGGCATTCGGTGAAATCATATAATTATAACGAGCTACATCTACATCATAGCTGAGACACATCTTCTCAAAAGAAATCCCTGAGCGATAAAAAGTCGTGTCTGCAGAAACATCAATATCATGCGCTAAGCGTTTTAAAGGTGTGCCATGCCAGGTCTGCAGATAGAATTGATTGTCTTTCTTTCGCATATACATCGGCATTTTACAGTTAATGATCCAATACTTAGCCTTCGACATATAATAAAAATAAGGGAAACTGAAATATTCCTTAATTTCAGCTCCCGGAATAACGATATCTTTCTTTTTATGATGTTTGATAAACCAGATAAAACGATATCCTTCGAAGCGGGGATCCTTTTGAATTTGTTCATAGATGGCTCTTGGGTTATCCGAATATCCTTTCCCGTGAAATGAAATAAAAATCATCAATTTATCGTTTACAGGAAACAAGCGATATGTCAAAAGGTAGAGAATGCGAACGATTTCCCCCGCAAATAATTTCAATTTTCTGACAACAGCCATCTTCATACATCTATTCTCCTTTACGATGGAAGAATACCTCTTCTACTACATTCTTCGATGCGTTTCCATCATCGTAACAGCAGAAGCGGTCATAAAATTCATCATATCTTTCTTTATACTTTTCGTTGATTTCATCAATATGTTTGATGGCATCAATGACTTCTTCACTGGTATATAAAAGCGGTCCCGGAATTTCCGTATTCATATCAATATAGAAACCTCTTAATTGGTTTTTATATTTTTCAATATCATACGTATAGAATAATACCGGTCTTCTTAAATTCGCATAATCAAAGAAAACACTGGAATAATCGGTAATACAGATATCGGAAATCAAATAAATTTCACTGATATCATCGTATTTACTTAAATTATACGTAAATCCTTCCAGTCCGGTTGTATCGATATTATCCGCAATATAGTGATGTGTTCTTAATAACACAACATATTCATCAGATAATTCTTCCTTCATCTTATGTAAATCGAGTGCCAGGGTAAATTTGTATTCACCCTTACCGTAGTGCTCATCATCCCGCCATGTAGGAGCATATAAAATCGTCTTCTTATCCTTTGGAATACCTAATTTATTTCTTAAATCTTCGGCAATTTTATCCTTATTTGGATGATATAAGATATCATTTCTAGGATAACCGTATTCGAGCATCGGTCCTTCATACATAAAGCAGGATCTAAATGTAGTCGTACTGAATGGATTGGCACTGATCAAATAATCCCATTCCTGTCTCTGGCGGAAGAATTGCTGCTTATATTTCGGTGATGCACTGGTAACTTCATCCTGGTCAAACACAAGACGTTTTAAAGGTGTACCATGCCATGTTTCCACAAAAGTCTGCTCTTCTCTTTTTCGATACCATAACGGTTGTCTTACATTGAATACCAGATACTCGGCCGTAGCTAGGTATTTCGAATATTCAAATGAGAAACGTTTGATTTTCTTTGCGCCATAAGGAATTTCGGCATCATCGTTACATGCCCATACACATTCAAACTGTCCCGGATAATTCTTGGCAAGATATTCATAAATATATTTCGGTGAATCGGAATAATTCTTTGCCATAAAAGTCTCAAATAAGACTACATTCTTTTTTACCGGCTGTTTGAGATAAATATGGTAATACGCAAGCTTATAAGCCGTATTTTTATCATTTTCCGCAACGATCTTTTTTAATTTCTTTCGACCTAATTTCCAGCGAACTGCCTTTTGAACACCCTTTAAATCTCCGGCAATCATTGCCTGAATCATATGTGAATGATTCCTTGTCAGATTATCCAGCATTCTTGGATCACAATCGGAGACAGTCTTACTCATACGATCAAAGTAGGTGGTTCGCCATTCTTCATTTTTCGAGCGGCGGATCCTTTTTGCCATTTTGTTGGTAACATATACAACTATTTTGCGGTCCAGATAATAGCGGACACGTCCATCCGGATTGATTAAGGTTCTGGTATACTCAACGGCATCGCATCGTTCAAAGAAACGGTTATCATTTTCTTCCTGCCATAATGCCGGCTTGTTGATTGGGTCATTATGCTTACGCTTAATATATTCCGCATTTTCTGCCATAAAAGCCGAAGAGAGATTTTCTAAAAGCGGACACATAAATGTCATATCGCTGTAATAGCGGAAATCCTCTTTAAATGTAAATCCACCGTTTTTGACAAACTGCGTATTATACATTACTCCCAGGGCAGTAAACGTGCTGATTCCTTTTCTTTTTACCAGCAAATTGTATACCGCCAGGGAAACATCTTTATTGTCATCACCAAAGCGATTTAAATAGTCATCGATTTTTTCCTGTTTGAGAATCTCTTTTTCTTCCAAATCGTCTTCATCGATTTCCTTTTTGGCACGTTTATCTAAAAAATTGCCTTTATTGTTCCAGGTATTGGCAACCGGACCGTATACGATATCATAATCTTTTGTCTCAACAGCATTCATCAATACTTCAAGAGTATGATCCAAAAGATAATCATCGCTGTCCAATAAATAGAAATAGTCACTCTCACATGAGGCGATTCCTAAATTGCGGGCAGCCGCAACACCGTGTTTTTCATCCGGTAAAACGATTTTTTTGATGGTCAAGGCATCCGAAAAGTCGTCAATAATGGTATTGACGCTTTCATCGGCGTGATCCAAAACTAAGATCACATCAAAATTCTGATAGGTGCTGTCCTTCAACGATTGAAAACATTCCTTTAAATAATGGTTGTACTTCCAGAAAGG
This sequence comes from Faecalicoccus sp., assembly GCA_017941505.1. Next base: position 11,970 of record JAGAWH010000129.1, read on the forward strand.
AATGATGATACTTAAAGATTTCATATTACTTTTTAAGTGACTCCTTTAATTCTGTTGTGGAAATGCCTTCGGTTCTTGGAAGATATACGACTTCACAATATTCCTTTAAAAAGTCGAATTTACCTTTCCAGTCATCTCCCATCACAAATACATCTACATTGTATTTTTTAACATCTTCGATTTTCTGATCCCAGTTTGTTTCCGGAATTACTTTATCTACATAACGGATGGCTTCTACAATTTCCATGCGGTCAGTATCTTTGATTTCGCATTTTTTTCCTTTAATGGCATTAAATTCATCCGAACTTACAGCTACGATCAAATAATCACCAAGAGCCTTAGCTCTTTTCAACAAGCGTAAGTGTCCAATATGGAATAAATCATATGTTCCGTATGTAATAACTGTTTTCATAAAGCCTCCTATCCAAATAATCTTTCGAAAAAATTCCTTTCCTTTGCATCAATCAACCGCTTCTCAAATTTCTTCTCTAAAAACATCTTCTTTTCTTTTTTTGTCATAGCATCCATTTGATCCACATATTCTGCATAATGCTCACAGACAGTTTCGATATCTCCCATCTCAACCAGCTCTCCGCCTTCAATCCACATACCTGTTTTACAAAACTCCAATACCTGCTGCAGCGAGTGGGAAATAAAGAAGATGGTCTTCCCTTCTTCATCTCTTAACTGCATCATTTTATTTAAACATTTTTTTGCGAACCCTTTATCACCTACTGACAAAGCTTCATCGACAATAAAGATATCCGGGTTGAGCGCTAATGAAATAGAGAAACCCAATCTGGATTTCATACCGCTGGAATACTTTTTTACCGGCTGGTACAAAAAGTCACCCAATTCCGCAAAATCAATGACATCGTTAGTAATCTGTTCGATGCGCTTTTTCTTTAAACCCATCAACGCTCCCTTAACATTGATATTTTCAAGTCCGGTAAGCTGTGGGTTTAAGCCGGTATTGATCGCAACAAGGGTTTGTTCCCCATTAATGATCATATTTCCGCTGTTGATTTCGGAAATACCGGATAAAAGTAAGCTGAGGGTAGATTTTCCGGAACCGTTGGTTCCTAAGATTCCTACTACATCCCCTTTTTTTACTTTAAAAGAAACATTTTTTAAGGCATAAAATTCTTTACTGCCGGTTTTATATTGATTGTCTTTATTACGTAATGTATAGATTTTTGAAATATTATCTACAATTACTGCATATTCCTCTGTATTGTTGTCCATAAAATACCTCTTAAATCATATCGATAAATTTACGTTTAAACTTAAACATCAAGAAACATCCAAACGTAAAGACCACCGCCACTAAAAGCCAGAAATATAACGTCAAATTCGGGTGATAGAAAGGATTGCGGTTATAGAAAATCGAATCTCTGTATCCCTGAATCAAGTAATAGCTTGGATTTAACTTAACAAGCTTATTTAAAAGCTTATAGTAAGGAACCCTTTTATGGAATTCACAATTCCATAAGATAGGTGAAAAGTACATCAACATACGCATGATCGATGCCACAAATTTCTTAATATCTCTCCATAACATCGTAAGTACGGATAATACCAACGTTACGGATTCACAGAAAATAAAGGCACAGAACATATAGTAAATTAACCACAGCCAGTTAAGTGTCGGGCGGTATCCGCAGATAAACAATGTCACAAAGGTGATTGCCATCATACAGAGATGGTTAAAAAATTCTTTTAAACAAACCGTAGCCGGTAATACCGATACCGGGAATTTCATCTTTGTGATGACATTGGTCTTTGCGAAAACGGCACTGCATCCATCGGTTACCGTCGGTCTTAAATACCACCATACCGAATAACCGACGATCAGCCACGGAAGATATTCTACCGTGATTCCTTTATATTCCACGGCATTTCTTCCCCATGCGATACCAAATACCAGCCAATAAGTAAATACCTGAATAGCCGGAGACGCAAAGTTCCAGAATATTCCAAAACGGGAATCACGCATATCCGCTAACAGCTCGTATTTCGCAATACTGTAAATACGATATAAATTGGATAAATTTTCTTTTACTACATATGAAATACTTTTAAACATATCATTCACCTTATTTCCTAGTTTACCAAACTTTAGAAAAAAAATCTGCCAAATGGCAGATTCTCTATTATATTTACAGGTTCTCCTCAGAATCTTGTTCCATTTCTTCTTCATCCGAATCTTCATCGATTGCGATTGAATCTGTATCCATAACGCTTTCGGAATATTTATGCCTTGAACGAAGATCCCATGTATTACCCGGCAGGCTTAAAAACCGTCCGTCTAATGATAGATCCGTATAAAACTGAGCAATATTGTCTTCAAACTGGACTTGATTAAATCCCATATCTTTACTGACTTCTGTCCATAAGTCAATAAACGGAATACTTCCCGGATGATCGCCCATAATTTGATAAGCGATGTCGATCATAGATTTTTTCATAAAATAAAACTCCTTAAAACTACATTGATTCAACTGCTTCTACTCCGATGCAGTCTAAAGCATTTGCCAAAACAATCTGTGTTGCCTTAACAAGTGCCAAGCGTTGAGAACTTAATTCTAAATTCTCTTTATCAATAACCTTGCAGGCATTATAGAAACTATGAAATTTAGATGCCAGATTCTGAATATAGTGACACATTTTGTGCACCTGTCTGGTCTTTGCGGTATCCACAATCACTTTATTGAATTCCTGAAGAGTTTTCATCAATTCAATTTCCTTTTCATGTTTCAAATCCGCAAAACTGTCTGCGATTTCAATATCTGCTGCCTGTTTTTGAATAGAACACATGCGGGCATGCGCATATTGAGCATAATATACCGGATTTTCATTGGATTTTTTAGTAGCTAACTCAATATCAAAATCCAGATGAGAATCCAATGCTCTTTGCACGAAGAAATAACGTGCTGCATCCACACCTGTGCGTTCTACCAGTTCATTGATCGTTGTTGCGTTTCCAAGACGCTTTGACATCTTCACTTCTTCCCCGTTGGAAACTAAGCGAACCATCTGGATAATATCTACGCTTAACTTATCCGGATCATATCCAAGCGCTGTCATGCTGGCTTTCAAGCGGGTGATATATCCATGATGGTCAGCTCCGAAGAAGTTGATAATTTCATCAAAGCCGCGTTCATATTTATTTTTATGATTGGCAATATCCGGAACTAAATATGTATAAGATCCATCTTGTTTTCTAAGTACTCTATCTTTATCATCGCCAAGTTTTGTGGTCGCAAACCACAATGCTCCGTCTTTTTCATAGGTATAGCCCTCTGCTTCCATAATCGCAAGAGCTTTCTCTACCTCACCGGCATCGCGGATTGCCTGTTCGCTGGTCCATACATCAAATTCAACGCGATAATTCTTTAAATCTTTTTTAATCTTATCTAATTCAAATTCAACACCGACTTTTCTGAAGAATTTCAGATTTTCTTCAGTCGGTTCTAAATAGATATTCGGATATTTTTCAGCAAGAAGCTTACCTAATTCTTCCACATCTTTTCCGGCATATCCATCGGCCGGAATTTCGGTATCGATGCCATGGGCCTGACGATATCTGGCATTAATGGAAAGGGCAAGATTGGTAATCTGATTTCCTGCATCATTGACATAATATTCTCTTGTTACATCATAGCCGGCTTTTTTCATAATGCGGGCACAGCTGTCTCCCCAGGCAGCTCCTCTGGCGTGTCCTAAATGCAGAGAACCTGTTGGATTGGCACTTACATATTCCAAATCAACTTTAATGCCATTGGAAGGCTGCTGACCATACGCTTCTTTTTTATTTAAGATATCGGCTACAATCTGTGAATAACGGTCTTTAGATAACGTGAAATTCAGAAAACCCGGACCTGCAATTTCAATTGTTGATACATTGGCAGCTTCAAAATCAAAATGATCAATGATATTTTGAGCAATCATGCGTGGATTTTGACGCAAAACTTTTGTCAGCTGCATCGCAGCATTCGATGAAAAATCACCGTGATTTTTATTTTTTGGCGTTTCCACGACAATATTCTGCCATTCTACATCGACATCAAAAGCGCTTTTAATTGCCTTATGAATTGCCTTTTTTAATTCAATATCAATAGATTGCATAAGTCCTCCCCTTCATCAATCATCAAAGTGAACATAAAATCCTGTTGATCTTCCCCATTCACAATGGCATATTTTACTTTCACTGAATGATTTTTTATGCTTAATTGCGATGTCTCGCACTGTATGTCAATTCTTCCGAATTCGCTGTCAATATGACCCGCTGTACGGGCATTTTCTTTTAATATCAAAAAAACATGAATATCTGAAATGCTTTCAATGATTAATGCAGAATGATAAATTTTCCATATGAAAGAATGTTCCTCATCTCCAAATGTCAAAACTACTTTGTTTTGAGATGATTGGGATGAGGCATATCCTTTATAAATCATATTTTGATTAATTTGGTCATACAGTCGTATTCTGCAAATCATAGCGAAGGCATAATATCATAGATTTATATTTTTGCAAACAAAATTCACAACATTTTCAAGTGTTAAAATTCAGTGGTTTAGACACTAAATTTTAGCGAAATAAATTCTTTTGCTGGTAATGTTCTTAATTTTCAATAAAGCCTTTACGATTTCACTTTTCTGTGAAATAGGAATTAATTCTTCTTTTCGATCCAGAATCCAAATGGTTTCCTGATTTTCTTCATAAGGAAGGTATGCCGATGACTGGCCGTATTCTTCATAATAATAGTATTCTAAATCCAATCCAGCCTTTTGAAGTTGATTCTTAATCATCTGCTCTTCATATTCTCTTGGATCTTCAATCCATCCAAAAAGATGACGGTCTAAAATACGTCCGGCAAAATCTTGAATCAAAGAATCTTTATGAAATAAAGCTTCCTGGAATCCATAGATCATGCGATTTTCGTCCATCAATATAAATTCAGGAATGGATAAGCCGGTAAATAAACATTCAAAGACCGGAATCGGATCGGTTTGACGAATTTGGGCATATCGCTTAAAGAACAAGCGGATCAATAGTTCAAAAGATGCTGCATCCGGATGTAAATATACCTGCCAATACATATGGTATCTGGCCATAATATAATCTTCTACGCTGTGCATGCCGCTTTCCTTCATACATAACTTATCGTCCTTGACACGCATTGTTCTTAAAATACGCTCCAGATCAAATGTGCCGTAGCTGGTTCCTGTCTCATAAGCATCTCTTAATAAATAATCCATACGGTCGGCATCGAGCTGTGAGCTGATCATTTGATTTAATACTTCTTTAGGATGTCTATGTTCAATAATTGCCACAATTCTTTCCGGAAGATTTTTATCCGCTTTCACAAGCGCTTTATGAACTTCTGTACCTGGATCAAGTATTAATGCGGTAGTCATCTTTTCATGATGGATATGGGACAAATTTTCAAAAAAGTGGGAATAAGGACCATGTCCGATATCATGTAAAAGAGCAGCACACATTACTTGAATCTTTTCGCTTTCGGATAAGTAATGATCAATCGATTCAATTTCAGTCACCATTCTTCGAACAATTTCATATACGCCTAAGGAATGCGAAAATCGTGAGTGCTCTGCCGTATGATACACCTGGAAGTTTCCTCCAAGTTGATGAATACGATGCAGTCTTTGAAATTCTCTGGCATTTAAACAGTCCCAAATCACCTGATATTCAATATGAATATATCCGTGAATCGGGTCTCTTAATACCTTTACTTCATCTGTTCTGTTAAACATTGCCACTCCTCTTTTAAGGCAAGAACAAGCTGTCTGTCTGCTTCAAAAAAATCATAATCATAAATATGATCCGGAGTTGTCCAGACATATTGGGAATGTACATTTAAAATGGTTGGCTTTTGATCACAGGTACATGTAAAGCATGTTAATAATATTTTCTGTCCATCCTGAAAGTCTTCGGATTGACGGAAATATTTCACATTTTTTAAATCAATGCAGCACTCTTCCTTCCACTCCCGGATTAAGGCTTCTTCTCTTGTCTCGCCTTTTTCCACCTTACCTCCGGGAAATTCGAACTTACCTTTGGCAGAGCCGTACTTTCTTTGGGCAATCATGATCTGTCCGTCTTTGATCAAAGCTCCGCATACTACATCAAGCATCTTCTTCCTCCAGTTTTTCTTCTTTTATGATTTCAAAAAGAAGCTGTGCATTCTGTTTGGATACCTGTTTTTGAATATCCAGTACTCTGACTTCTAGAAGTCTGTATCCAAAACGAATTTCAATGGTATCACCGACTTCTATTTCCGTGCTGGGCTTGGCGATACGTCCGTTTACCTTGATTCTTTGTTGGAGGGCCAGTTCCTTGGCTGCTTCTCTTCGCTTCAGAATACGGGATGTTTTTAAATACTTATCGAGTCTCATAAAAATTTCTCCTGTAATACATCTACTACTTTTACTAACAGGTCTTCATATTTTTTGTTCTGTTTCGGAATTGTGATCGTAATTTTACCTTTAATTAATTTCAAAAGAATCATCCGGGATATTTTGGTAATCTCATTAAACAATTTTTCACCGTTGCAGTTTTGCGAGAACGAAGGACTCATTTCAATGATAATTTGATTCATCGTTTCATGAACGTTGTCTACTTCTGCTTTATTGGCAAATATATCCACTTTCCTTTGATTAAATAACTGCTGAATCGGAAGCGGGATTCTTCCGAATAAATCCTCAACCCGGTTTTTATACTTCATTATATCTTCTTCGGAATTTAATGATTTAATTTCCTGATAGAGAGCTAATTTATCACCATCGTTGTCCGTAAATTTCGCCGGTATATAACCACTCATGGAAACAGCTGCCTTCTTTTCTTCTTTCTTTTCCGGAATTGCTTCCCCTTTCTTGCGGGCAATGGCCTCACTTAAAAGATCGAGATACATATCAAGACCAACCTGATCAATAAATCCGGACTGCTGAGGACCTAATAAATCACCGGCACCGCGAATGGTTAAATCGCGCATGGCAATTTTATAGCCACTTCCTAACTGCGTAAATTCTTTAATGGATTTCAATCGCTTTTCAGCAGCTTCGGTTAACTCCTTATTCGGTTCAATCATTAAATAACAATATCCGATACGATTCCGCCGTCCGACACGTCCGCGAATCTGATATAGCTGAGATAAGCCGAAATGATCGGCATCTTCAATAATCATCGTATTCGCATTGGCGATATCCAATCCGATTTCAATGATTGTCGTACATACCAGAATCTGATATTTTCCCTCGGCAAATGCCAACATCGTATCTTCTACTTCTTCTTTGGACATCCTTCCATGTGCTACCGCAACACTGGCATTCGGAAAATCTTTGGCTAGCTTGGATGCAACCGAATAAATATTTGCGATTTTATTGTATAAGTAGAATACCTGTCCGTTTCTTCCGAGTTCCCTTTCGATCACATCATTAATAATATTGCCGCGTCTTTCCATAACATATGTCTGGATAGGATGACGCTGGGCAGGGGGCGTATTCAATTGGGATATCGTTCGTATTCCAATCAAAGACATCTGTAATGTTCTAGGGATTGGTGTAGCACTTAAGGACAACACATCAATCTTATTGGATAATTCCTTAATTCTTTCTTTATGCTCCACCCCAAAGCGATGTTCTTCATCAATAATCAAAAATCCCAGATCCTTATATTTAAATGTCTTATTCAATAACTTATGCGTTCCGATAATGATATCAATCTTACCTTCCTGCAGTCTTTTTTTTATTTCCTTGATTTTTTTATCCGGTACAAATCGATTCACAAGCTCAACGTTGGCACCGGTATATTCAAATCGATCCGATACCGTTTTATAATGCTGCATCGATAAAATTGTGGTAGGACATAAGAAAGCTACCTGTTTACCGGCTGACAATGCCTTAAAGGCACAGCGCATCGCAACCTCGGTTTTTCCAAAACCGACATCCCCGCATAAAAGATGATCCATCGGTTTCGACTTTTCCATTTCATCTTTAATTTCACGGGTTGCCTTGATTTGATCGGGCGTCGGTTCAAATTCACATGCTTCATCAAATTCAACTTGAAGCGCATCATCTTCAGGAAACGCAAAACCGATATCTTCATTTCTAACGGCATAAAGATCAATCAATCTCTCGGCAATCTCTTCTACTTTCTGGCTTACCTTTTCCTTGGTCTTCTGCCATGCGTTAGAGCCGATTTTTGAAAGCTTGACCCCGGCACCTTCTTTAGAAATATATTTACGGATTCTCTGGAATTGAGATAAAGGAATAAATACGGAATCGTTTCCGCTGTATGCGACATGCAGATAATCCATCATTTTTCCATTATTATTTCTGGTGACGATGCCTAAATACTGCCCAATTCCGTACTTAACATGCACAATATAGTCATTTTTCTCCAATTCCATGACGTTTTCAATAATCTGGGCATCTTTAAACTGCTTATGATAACGAACAGATTCTACCGCTTTCGTAAATAATTCTTTATCGGTGTAGACAGCTATATCCTTATATACAAAGCCTTCGTAGAAATCCGCATCGATATATGTAAAGTCAGGTAAATTTCGATAAGAAAGAACTTCATTTACTTTCTTTTTCTGTTCTGAATTTAAGGCGAGATATATCTTTTCTCCACTCATTGCCTCCAATTGATTCAATAAAGGAAGGCGTGCTTTTTCAAGTGGATAAATATCCGACATCACCGGATGTTCCATATCTAAAAATTGATGAAAATTAATACATTTCGTTTTCTTTTTCATCACATTTAAATCGTTATAGATGATATAGCGCGGCAAAGCCATATGATCCTGCACTTTTTCCTGAATAAAGGAAATATTTTCCTCGGTAATTTTCTTATACTGCCTTTCAATTTCTTCAATAGGAGAAAAGATCACAATACCATCGACATAATCAACGATAGATTCTCCTTTACAATAGGAAAAATAGCTGTACAAATGGGGCTGACCGTCGTAATTATCAAGAGCTCTTAGATCTGCTTCTACATAATCGGTTAATAATTCGGCTTCTTCGTCACGTAATTTCGATACTTCTTTTTCTAAACTTTTGGATACTTCTTCCTTAATTTTTTCGATTTGTGCATCCGTAAACAATAAATCCGTAACCGGAGCAATATCAATCGAATCAATTGTCTTGATTGTTCTCTGTGTAGTCTCATCGAAAAAGCGGATGGATTCTATTTCCGTATCAAAAAATTCGATTCGCACAGGATGTTCATATTCTAAGGAATAGATATCAACGATGCCTCCGCGGCTGGCAAAGGTTCCCGGACGATCTACATAATTGATGCGGGAATATCCCATACGGTTCAACTGTTTTCGAAGTTTCTCCATTCCAAATTCATCATCTACTTCTAAATGAAGACAATATTCTTTAAATAGTTCTTTATCCGGTAAATAACGGATAAAGGATGCCAGATTACAAATGATCAATCTTGGCTTTTCATCTTTGACAAGCTGCGTCAAAGAATAAATAAATTCGTTTTTATCTTCCGGGGAATAAGCCAGGGACTGCACTCTTAAACTTTCTTCCATGACAAAAAGCAGCACATCATCAACTAACCCGGCTAATCGTTGATATAATTGCTGCGCTTGATAGCGATTCCTTTTGACAATAATTCTGGTTTTGTGATCTATTTCAAAAGCGGAAGCTAAACATAAGGCTTCCTCCATATCAAATAGATTTCCCACCCTGTTGGTGTTGTTTAATATTTGCTGGACAACACTGTTTTCAGAAATCTGACTTAAAATTTCATGTTTCAAACAATCACCTGCTTTTATTTTTTATTGTATCGATTCATGGAAGCAGAAAAAGGATTTGTGATAGAGAATTTAGCTGCCGCTGCAGCATTTTCTATCGCTTTATTTAATTCTTCCATTTCCTCATCTTTGAATTTGGATAACACCCAGTCGATCATATCGATTTGCGAATCTTTTCCGATACCGACTCTTATTCTTGAAAATTCCTGGGTAAACACGCATTGAATGATGCTTTTCATTCCGTTATGTCCCCCGGCGCTTCCTTTTTCTCTGAGTCGTATTCTTCCGACAGGAAGATCCACATCGTCATAAATAATAATCAGATCTTCCGGGGAAGCTTTATAAAAATCCATGCACTGCCGAATCGCAAACCCGCTGTTATTCATATACGTTAATGGCTTTAATAAAATCACATCTTCTTCCTTAACTTTCGTCTTTACAAAGGAAGCGGAAAACTTTTCCTGCGTAAATGATACTTTTAATTCTTCCGCAAGCTTATCAATGACCATAAATCCCGCGTTATGACGAGTCTTTTCATATTTGAGACCCGGATTGCCTAACCCTGCAATAATTTTCATAATTCGACTTCCCCTTTCCGTATTGATGAAAAAAACGGGAACGATCCCGTTTATTCTTTTCCCGGTGAATATAAGATGTGAAGACGTCTGCCTTCTCCTTCACCTTCACTTTTTGTGGTGATATCTGACATATTGGATAATGCGTTATGAATTGCCTTACGCTCATCTGCCGGCATCGGATCTAATACGGCATCTACTTTCGTTCTGCGTACATCCTTTGCGACACGTACTGCCATTCTTGTGATTTTTTCGTAACGATCCTGCTTATAACCATTTACATCAATTAAAACACCTACGCGCTTTTTGAACTGCGCACTGACAGCTGCCTTCACAAGACGATTGAAAGACTGTAATGATTTACCGCCTTTACCGATAATGATGGCATTATTGGAAGTATCTACCGTAACACGATAGAATCCATTGTCGTTTTCAATTTCTACATGACCGTCTAAATCCGCATTGTCAAAATATGTTTGAATATAATTAACGATAAATGCTTCTACATCTTTCTCACAATATGCTTCAATCTCAACTGATTTACCCATTCCTAAAAATCCTGCTTTTTCTTCAGTGATTGTGTAATGGATCTCATCTGCAGTAACACCCTTATCTGCAGCTGCTTTTCCTAAAGCATCTTCCAGAGTTTTCCCGATATATTTTTTAAATTCCATATTTATTCCCTATTTTTCTTCTTTTTTCATCATTTTATGAATGACAATCGATTTAATCAAGTTGATTAGTGAAGACACAAGCCAATAGAAAGACATCGCAATCGGCCATGACAGATATAAGAAAGAAATCATACCTGTTGAAAATAACATGGTCATAACCATTGAATTCTGCGTATTTCCGCCGGATGACTTGTAATCTTTACGCTTTTCGTGAGAATGTTTACGCTCCCACCAGTTCATAACCTGCGGAGCTAACATAGACAAGAAAGACAGAATAACCATGGAAATATAAATTACCATATACGGAACATTTCCTGTCGCAAAACCGCTTGCCGGTGTTCCATCGAATTTGATTCCCATAAAATTACCGGTAAGTACTGCAGCCGAGCGCATCGTCGCATAATACATACCCATCATAATCGGTAACTGTAAGAACATTACCGCAATGGAACCAAATGGATGAATATCATATTTCTTATAGAGCGCCTGCGTTTCGTTATACATTTTCATGCGGGACTGGTCATCGTCTCTACCGGAATATTTATCCTGGATTTTTTGAAGTTCAGGCTGAATTTCCTGCATCTTCTGTGAACCCATCTGCGATTTTCTCGTAATTAAGAATACCAGCGTCTGAATTAAAATAGTTGTGATGATGATACCCCATCCGGCATCGGTCATAGCGGAGATTTTATTGATCAATTGAGCTAACGGCCATACAATTAATCCTTCAAACCATCCGTTTTTCCAGGCAGAACCGTAAGATGTAGCTTTGATTTCAATTAAATCATCATCTTTTAATTTCGCGTATTCTTTCTTTAAATCTTCATCATCGATATCCGTTGTATTTACTTTGGACTTTTCAATTTTGAAATCTTCTGCAGCAATAATTGAAGTGACCTTTGTCTTTCCGTCTGATCCTTTTGGATTAGAACATGCAGTACATGTTAATAATACAAAAAGGCAGACAAGAATGATCTTTGATTTCTCCTTAAAAAAACTAATCATTTTTAACCCTCTTATCTTCCTGTTTACGGAATTTATATTCCATCCTTCTCTTGCAGTCTGCTAATTCCTTTAAATTCTCGTTATATGTATGTCTATGGTATAAAGGACGTACAATCACAATGGTATCGTATTCTTCTTCAAAAGTATAAAGAGAATCAATCATACTGCGTATTTGACGCTTCACTTTATTTCTTTGAACCGCGTTTCCTAATTTCTTTCCGACGCTGATTCCCACTCTTGCCTTCTCTTTACTTTTGGCTACAAAATAACAGACATAAGATTCCGATTTCACAAAATTCCTTTTTTGTATGATAGAAGAAAACTCATAATTCTTACAAACTCTAACTTCTTTTTTCATGAAATTCCCCCTATCAATACAAAAAAATCACCAGTTGCGGTGATTTCTATGCAGATAAAACCTTTCTGCCCTTAGCTCTTCTTCTAGAGAGAACTTTACGGCCACCAGCAGTTGCCATACGAGCACGGAAACCATGAGTTTTCTGATGTTTTCTCTTACTTGGCTGATATGTTCTTTTCATATGTTCGCACCCCTCAGTCTTTCCCTTATTTTCAAATAAGATTGCTTGAGTATTATAACAATACTTGAATTTTTCGTCAATAATTAATCAGAAGAATTCCTCTTTTTTAACATTTCATAAGCCTTTTGGCTCGGTTTAAACAACAATTTATTCACCGGTACATCAAATTCCCCGATAAATTCATTGATTGTAGGGTTGAAATTGTCCTTAAATTTTGTAAGACCGTCATCCAATGTACCTTCTACACCGCCCATATTGCTCCACAGGCATCCTCTTTCAAAGGCCCATTTAAAGTTTTCCACATATTCTTTATATTGCGGCATGAACTTCTTAAAGCGCTCATCCATACCCGCATACAACATTTCACAGGTCTTTCCGTATTTAATGCTTAAGATACCGGCAATGGCGATATCTTTATCCTCATCACCGAATTCCTTCAACATTTCTGAAAATTCATCGATATCCTTGGAGACAGAACGCATCTGATCTTCCAGACGGCGAAGCTTTTTCTTCGCGTTTTCCGGTGTATTGGCCTGTTCTTTTTCAATTTCTTCCTTACGCTTTACAGCTTCATCATATAATCTTTTTAAATTACATTTGGCAAGGAAGATAACACCATCTTCCGGATACGTTTCCATTAATAATTTAAAGTAATCTTTATTTCTTAAGGCAACCTGTTTTCTTTCTTCGGTCAATTCTACCAAACGGCTGAATTCATCTACAAACTCAATGCCTCCGGCTTCGATTCGTACATTTCTTCTGTCGGCATCACGAATCAAACGCTTTGTGTGTTTCGGCATTTCATCTTCAATATTTTCAGATGCATATACATTGGATTGGAAACGCGGCTGAATCGTATCTTCGATCATCATCGTAAAGCCATGATGATGAGCTCCTGCCTTTTTAAAGATAGAAAGATATTCATCTGTATCCGGATACATATTGGCATTGGCGTCAGCTGTTTTATAATCGTTGACATGAATTGCCGGATCGAATTTAATAAACAGACACTTCCGCTTTTTTCCGATACGCACTAATTCCTTAAAATAATATTGAACCAGCTTCTGGTTTTTATAATCCATAATAGGACCGCGCGGAATATAAAACATCGTAAAGCCAAGCGGCAGATATCTGATCAATACCAGACCTGTGGCAACCAATTCTTTCTTTTCATTATATATACCGGTATATAAGTGATCCCAGTTATTCTTAATTTCTGCCCATTCATAACTTTGAAGTAAATTACAGTATTCGTGATTCTTTACAAATTCTGTGTACTCATCTCTGTCAATATCTAACGCAAATGTATAACTGCTCATTTTTCCCCCTCCATTCGAAAATCTATTCTACTCTCCATTCTATAAAACACAATTAAAAAACTCAAATCTTTGATTTATCTTCCTACTTTTACCCATTAAAAATCATCGATTTTTCTGTTTTTTAAGAGATATGTGGAAAAACGCATAATCCTTTTTATTTATAATATATTCTCAATGTAAAACCATAGGGAAAAAATAGAGTTTTCCACATTACTTTTCCACATATCCCACAGTTTTCCCCAATGTGGATAACTGAAATCATACCCAATCGTGGAAAAGTTTTCCACTTTTCCACATAAAATGCTTTTTTCATTTTGTTTTTCCACATTCTACAGGTTTGTTGTATAATGTTTTTTACCGTAGGAGGTAGGGTATGGCTTCCGTTTCATTAGATTCCACATGGGAAGAAACATTAAAAAAGATAGAGGAATCCGGATATTTTTCCGAAGATACCTTTCATACATGGATTGAAAAAACCAATTTATTCCGTATTACAGACAATACCGCATTGATTACTTACCGCTCTATTGTGACCCGGAATATTTTAAGTAAGCCGGATGCGACCGCTGTCATTCGAGATACGCTTGGCGAAGTATTGGGAAGTGATATCGAGATCGAATTAATCGAATATAAAAGGGCTTTAACAATGCTTCCGGAGATGGATCTGGACAATCGTACACAAAACCTGGTCCGGACAGAATTCAATCCGGAATATACCTTTGAAAACTTTGTACAGGGACATTCCAATGCCGAAGCATACGCAGCCTGCATGGCCTGCTGTAATCAGCCGGGCAGTGTATTCAATCCACTTTTAATTTATGGAAATTCCGGTTTAGGTAAAACGCATTTATTACATGCGATCGGAAATTATTTAAAAAAAGAAAAACCGGAGGCCCGCGTTTTCTATACATACAGCGGTGATCTGGTAACAATTCTGCTCGATGCGATGAAGACCAAAAATATTCATGGCAATACAGTAGATAAAGTCAAATCACAGTTAATTTCCTATGATTATTTCTTAATTGATGATATTCAAAATTTGCAGCAATCTTCATCCCAGGAGGTTTTCTTCACAGTATATAATGCACTTCTTGCCAAAAATGCACAGATTGTGATTACCAGTGACATCCATCCTAATGAATTAACCGGTCTGCAATCGCGTTTGATTTCCCGCTTTACCAGCGGTTTATCCGTTAATATTTCAAAACCGGAATTTGAAACCAGCAAGGCAATCTTAAAAAAGAAAATTGAAGGCAACGAAGAAACCTTGAATATCAGTGAAGATGTACTCGATTATCTTGCCAATAAATTTTCCAATGATGTAAGAAATTTAGAGGGAAGTCTTACTAAATTGATTTTTAACGCAACTTTAGAAAATGCAGATGTTATCGATCTTGACTTTGCCCAGCGTATTTTGATGAAAGAACCGGTGGTTACTACACCATCACAGTTAAACATCAAAAAAATAAAGAAAGTCGTCACAAGAATGTATGGCTTCTCTTATAAAGATATAGAAGGAAAGGCCCGCCAGAAGCGGCTTGCCAATGCTCGTCATATTATCGTATATCTTTCAAGAGAAATGCTGCATAAACCATATGTAGCCATTGGACAGGAATTAGGAAATAGAGATCACACAACCATTTCCAGTTCTTATGAAAGAGCCTGCCAATTGATTGATAACGATAAAGAGTTTAAAATGGCAGTCGAAAAGGTTAAGCAGCTTTTGGAAAAGGAATAGTTTTCCCCTCTTTTCCCCATTCGATCCACATTGAAAAATCGGATATATCTGCTTTATATAAAGCTTATTTAGGAAAGTTATCCACTTTTGAACAGGTTATTATTATTACTATATTTAAAAATATATACATAAGGAGGTAAGCTTGTATGCATTTCAGTATCAATCGAAAATATTTTTACGATAAATTAAGTATTGTTTCCAGAGCTATCAGCGTATTTTCACCACTTCCTGCTCTATCCGGTATCTGTATCGATGTTCAGTCAGACCGCATTATTTTAACAGGAAGCGATTCTAATATTTCAATCCGTTCTACCATTGTAGCCGGAGAATTAAATCAGCTTATGATTGAAGATACCGGTTCTATTATTATTGAATCTAAATATTTATTAGAAATCGTTCGTAAGATGGACTGTATGATTGTCGATGTTGATTTGATTGATAATTATCTGGTTCGTTTATCCAGCGATAACGGTTTATTTAATTTAAATGGTATTGAAGCTGATGAATATCCAAATGTTGATTTTTCACAGCCTTCTATCAATTTCAGAATTAAAAATGATGTATTACGTAAAATTGTTTCACAGACATCCTTTGCCTGCAGCGATAAAGATCAAAGACCGGTATTAACCGGTGTGAATTTTAAATCCTTTGACAATATCTTACACTGTTCCGCTACGGATTCTTACCGTTTGGCAAGAAAGCTTGTTTATTTTGATCAGCTTCCGGAATTCAATATCACCATCCCGGCTAAATCTTTAACAGAGGTTGTCCGTTCTGTAAGTGAAGAGGAAGAAATTGATATTTACGCAAGCACGAAAAAAATCCAGTTTGTGTTTGACAACACGATTATTCAATCTCGCTTGATTGACGGAACTTTCCCGGATGTTGACCGCATTATTCCGACAAGCTCGGTAGCGGATATGACCATCAGTGCTTCGGAATTAGCCGGAGTTATTGATCGAACGAATTTTATCCGTAATGAAAAACAGCACCTGGTAAAATTGGAATTCTCTGAGAAAATCTGCCGCATCAAAACCAGTTCCAGTGAAATCGGTAATTCCAACGAGGTACTGGTAGATTATGAGTATAAAGGCGAAGATATGACGATGTCATGTAACGGAACATTCATGTTGGATGCGATTCGAGCATTATCCAGCGAACAGGTTAGGCTTCAATTCTCCGGATTGATGAAACCAATCCGCATTTCCGATCCAAAGGATGAATCCGTATTAATGATCATCGTGCCGATTCGTAGCTATGATTAATAATAAATGTATCTAAATATTCAATATGTGAATTGTTTCAAAAATGTAACAAAGTTTTCTAACTCGGTTACATTTTTTTCATTTCTTATTTAACAAGAAGTCTTTTTGTGATAATTTAATAATCGAAGTAAAGGAGAGATTTACATGTTAAAAAAATTATTTAAGTGCCTAAGTGCAGCAGCTGTTGTATTATCATTGACAGCATGCGGCAGCTCCTCTTCATCAACAGAAGAGCCTGCCGAAACAAAGAAAGATACCTTTACGGTAGGATTTGACCAGAATTTCCCACCGTTTGGTTATGTGGATGAAAACGGTGAATTTGCCGGTTTTGACATCGAAATGGCAACTGAAGCTGCTAAGCGTATGGGCAAGGAAGTTGTTTTACAACCAATCGATTGGGATGCCAAGGATATGGAATTAGAGTCCGGAACAATTGACTGCATCTGGAATGGCTTTACAATCAATGGACGTGAAGACCAATATACATGGTCAAAACCTTATTTCCAAAGCGCTCAGGTTATTTTGGTACGTAAAGATTCCGGTATCACAACTCTGGCAGATTTGAAAGATAAGACAGTGGATGTACAGAAAGAATCTTCTGCACTTACTGCTCTGGAAGATGAAGGTGAATTAATTAAGACATTTAAGGAACTGATTCAGGTTGGCGAATATAATACAGCTATCATGGATCTGGAATCCGGTGCTGTTGATGCGGTTGCGGTAGACTACTCTGTCGCATTGGATCAGATTAAAAATAAAGAAGATTTGATGATTCTTGAAGAGTTTATCTCTGATGAACAATATGGTGTAGGCTTCAAAAAAGGAAATACGGAATTACGTGATGAAGTTCAGAAAGTTCTGGATGAAATGATCGAAGACGGATTCTACGAAGAAACATATAAGAAGTATTTTGAAGGCGAACCAAATATTCCTGAAGCATAATATAAAATAATATTTGAATCGATAAGAAACAGAGTTGAGCCTCTGTTTCTTTTTTATATATCGTATTATTGAAAGGGATATCATTTCTGTTGTGTAAATCATCATTTTTTATTTTATAATGCATCGAATTGTGGTAATTTAATCGTATAGCGTAAAAAACGGTATGAAACGAAAGAGAAAAAAGAAACAGTAGTTTTATTTTTTTCAATCGGTTAGGAGGAGACGAAATGGATATTTCTACAATTATTTCCCAGCTTGGGAAAGGTATGCTTACAACCGTTGGTATTTTTTCATTGACGCTGATCTTTGCCTTGCCTCTGGGAATGTTGATTGCCTTTGGTAGAATGTCAAAAAATACAATTATTCAAAATATTTTTAAGATATACATTTCTATCATGCGCGGAACACCTTTGATGCTTCAGCTGCTGGTCATCTATTTCGGACCGTACTATCTGTTCAAAATACCGATTTCATCCGGATATCGCGGTATAGCTGTTATCATTGGATTCGCATTGAACTATGCAGCTTACTTTGCGGAAATTTATCGCGGCGGTATTGAATCCATGCCAAGAGGACAATACGAAGCCAGTGAAGTATTGGGCTATTCCAAGAGCCAGACATTTTTCATTATTATCCTGCCGCAGGTGATCAAACGCATTTTACCGGCACTTACCAATGAAGTAATTACGCTGGTTAAAGATACTTCTCTTGCCTTCTCCATTGCGTATACGGAAATGTTTACACAGGCAAAAGCCCTGGCTGCTGCCCAAAAGAGCATGGTTCCGTTTATGGTAGCTGCTGTCTTCTATTATGTATTTAACTTTATCGTTGCCTTTATCATGGAACGCATCGAAAATAGATTGAAATACTACGACTAGAAAGGAGCTGGAAGCATGTCAGTATTGGAAATGAAAGATATTCAGAAAAGCTTCGGCTCTCTGGAAGTATTAAAATCCATCAATTTAACGGTAAATCAAGGTGATGTTGTATCGATTATCGGACCTTCCGGTTCCGGTAAATCAACATTACTTAGATGTGCTGTATTTTTAGAAACGATTGATTCCGGAGAAATTGATTATTCCGGAAAAAAGATTGTGACATCTCCAAACGGAACAGCTGTATATGGAGATAAAAATGTAATTAAAGAAGCAAGAGAACAATTTGGTTTGATTTTCCAAAACTTTAATTTATTTCCGCATTTCAATGTTATGAAAAATATTACGGATGCTCCGATTCGTATCCAAAAACGCAATAAAGAAGAAGTCTATGCGGAAGCTAGAGTTCTCTTAAAGAAAATGGGATTGGAAGACAGGGAAGATTACTATCCATGTCAATTATCCGGTGGACAGCAGCAGCGTGTGTCGATTGCCCGTGCTTTAGCTTTAAAACCGAAAATTCTTTTCTTTGATGAACCAACCAGCGCTCTCGATCCGGAGCTGACTTTAGAAATTTTAAAGGTTATCCGTGAATTAGCTGCCGAACATATGACGATGGTTATCGTTACCCACGAGATGTACTTTGCACGTGATGTATCCGATCGCATCATCTTCATGGATAAAGGATTCGTGGTTGAAGATACAACACCGGAAGCTTTGTTCCAGTCGACAAATCCACGTACAAAAGAGTTCCTCGGACAGTATCATATGTTGTGATAAAAAAACAAAAATAACGGCCAAAATTGAAAAGGAATCACAAAAAAGTTATCCTAAGTCAAAAAAATCCCAAAATGCCCCTTTTAGGGGCTTTTATTTTTGAATTTTGTGATATCGGCGATAGCTGATTTTATCAATTGGTAAAAACCCTTTAAATATGATATAATAATTAAGTGAAAGAAGTGGTTATTTATGGAATTTTCTTTACATGGTGAATATATCACATTGCAGCAATTGTTGAAGGCCTGCGATGTTGTATCCTCCGGAGGAGAGGCAAAAATATTTCTGGAAGAAACCGATATTTATGTGAACGGTGAACCGGAAAATCGAAGAGGTAAGAAAATTCGTAAAGGTGACATTGTTTCTTTTAATGAGATCAGGATAGAGGTCAAATGAATATTGAAAAATTAGATCTGATTCACTTTCGAAACTATGACAAGGTGAGCTTTTCATTTGAAAAAGGATGCATTCACTGTTTATACGGGAAAAATGCCCAGGGAAAGACCAATGTGATCGAAGCCATTTATTTTCTTAGTCATCTGCATTCCTTTCGTACTAATCAATTGAATAATCTTGTCAAAGAAGGAGAGGATTCCTTTATCATTCGCACCCGGATTGAAACTAAGGGGAGAAATGAAGATTTACAGGTAATTTTCTCCGATCGAAAAAAACATCTTTTCAGATATCAAGATCCGATAAAAAAATATTCAGATTTTGTAGGTATTGTCAATGCGGTGTTGTTCTGCCCGGATGATATGATGATGTTTCAGCAGTCTCCGCGAATTCGACGGCATTTTATTGATATAGAATTGATTAAATTGTCAATCAAATATACTTCGACATTATCCCACTATCAAAAGGTTCTTCATGCCCGCAATATGCTGCTGAAACAGGAGAAACCGGATGAATTTCTTTTGGAAACATATACGGATCAATTGATACAGGATCAGATTGTCATTATCCGACAACGCAATCAATTTGTGAAAGAATTGATCGGAAATGCTCAAAAACTGTATCCTTTTTTTTCAAAAGAAAACGAATTGATTGATGCGCAATATAGAACGTTTGTTCCTGTGGATGATTCTTTAAAAGAAAATTTGACAGCAGTATATAAAAACAGTCTGGAACGAGATAAGAGATATAGACAGACAACGTTAGGTATTCATAAGGATGATTTAGATTTTATTATCAACGGAAAATTATTAAGAGAAATTGCCAGCCAGGGCCAGAAGCGAAGTTTTCTTCTTGCGTTAAAGCTTGGCTTGACAAAGATGATTGAAGATAAGACCGGACAGTATCCGATTTTATTATTGGATGATGTATTCAGCGAATTGGATGAATTCAGAAGAAGAAGATTTATTCAAATATTACCCGGTTCTATGCAGATTTTTATTACGACAACAGACAAAATGGACTTGTCCTGGTTTAAAGGAAGAAAGGTTCATTTTTATGAAATAGATAGTGGAAAGGCAAAGGAGGTTACATAATGAGTGACGATTTTGAAAAGGAAGTTATAGACTTTGAAGAATTAGAGAATCAAGCTACCTTTGTAGATCATTCTTATACAGCTGACGATATTCAGGTCTTAGAGGGATTAGAGGCTGTCCGCCTGCGTCCGGGTATGTATATCGGTTCTACCAGCCAGAGAGGTTTACATCATCTTGTATGGGAAATTGTAGATAATGGAATCGATGAGGCATTGGCAGGATATGCCAATCGAATTGATGTGACCATTGAAAAAGGCAATGTGATCAGCGTAGTAGATAACGGACGCGGAATGCCGGTCGGTATTCATGAAAAAACAGGCAAAAGTGCGGTTGAAACCATTATGACCGTATTACATGCCGGAGGTAAATTCGGTGGCGGTGCTTATAAAGTATCCGGTGGATTACATGGTGTAGGTGCCAGTGTTGTAAACGCGTTGAGTGAATGGCTGGAAGTAACTGTATATCAAAACGGAAAGGAATATTATATTCGTTTTGAAGACGGAGGACATCCGGTAGCCCCATTAAAAGAAGTGGGAATGACTACTTTATCCGGCACTAAAGTTCGCTTTAAAGCTGATCCGAAGATTTTTACGGATACTACGGAATACGATTATGAAACACTCAGAAATCGTATTCGCCAGCTTGCCTTCTTAAACCGCAATCTTCGATTGACTCTAAAGGATGAAAGAGGCGAAAAGGAAGTATACAATGACTACCTTTATGAAGGTGGAATCATTGAATATGTTCGTTATCTTAATAAGAACAAGAATACTATCAGCGATAAAGTTATTTATGTAGATGGATTACAGGATAATATTTTTGCGGAAGTAGCCTTACAGTATAACGATGGATATCATACCAATATTTATTCTTTCTGTAACAATATTCATACCCATGAAGGTGGTTTCCATGAAGATGGTTTCAGAATGGCTTTAACGCGTGTAATCAACAATTACGGAAGAGAAAATAACTTATTAAAGAAAGATGAGACTTTGTCTCAGGATGATGTGAAAGAAGGATTGGTTGCGATTATTTCGGTTAAGCATCCAGATCCGCAGTATGAAGGACAGACAAAGACAAAATTAGGAAATAGTGAAGTAAGAAAAATTGTATCCAATATTGCCGGTGAGCAGATCAAGCGTTTCTTCTTAGAAAATCCGGCCGATGCCAAGGCCATCGTAGAAAAGTCGATTGTTGCCTCTAAAGCGAGAATTGCTGCGAAAAAGGCAAGAGAATTAACCCGCCGTAAAAGTGCATTGGACGGTGTCAGCTCCCTTCCGGGAAAATTGACGGATTGCTCTTCGAAAGATGCATCACAATGCGAAATTTATATCGTCGAGGGTAATTCAGCCGGCGGCTCTGCTAAGCAGGGACGCGATGCGAAAACGCAGGCTATCTTACCTTTAAGAGGTAAAATTTTGAATGTTGAAAAAGCACGTGAACATCGAATTTTCGATAATGCGGAAATTCGCAGCATGATCACGGCGTTTGGATGCGGTATAAAAGATGAAGTAGATCTTTCCAAACTTCGTTATCATAAAATCATTATTATGACCGATGCCGATGTCGACGGAAGTCATATCGCAACCTTGATGTTGACCTTCCTGTACCGCTTTATGAAGCCGGTTATTGAAGGCGGATATGTATATATTGCCCAGCCTCCTTTATACAAAGTTCAAAAAGGTAAACGGATTGAATATGCGTATAAAGAACAGGAAATGGATGCCCTGCGTCTTGAATTAAAAGATGGCTATAAAGTACAGCGTTATAAAGGTCTGGGTGAAATGGATGCTGAGCAGTTGTGGGAAACTACAATGGATCCTAAACATCGTATTTTAAAAAGAGTAACCATTGATGATGCGGAATATGCCGATAGTACTTTCTCCTTATTGATGGGAGAAGAAGTTGACCCGCGTCGTGAATTTATTCAGGAAAATGCTGTCTATGCGACAATAGACTTCTAGGAGGAACGATTCGATGTCAGATGAAAATAAAGAAAAATATGATCAGGTAGAAGAAGTCGAGATATCCAAAGAAGTCCGTGAAGCTTTTCTGGACTATTCCATGTCTGTAATTGTACAGCGTGCTCTGCCGGATGTTCGTGATGGAATGAAGCCGGTACACCGTCGTATTTTACATGCGATGAATTCACTGGGAATGACATCCAATATTGCGCATAAGAAAAGTGCGCGTATTGTCGGTGAAGTTATTGGTAAATATCACCCGCATGGTGATGTTGCCGTATATGATGCCATGGTTCGTATGGCGCAGGATTTCTCTTATCGTTATCCACTTGTCGATGGACATGGTAACTTTGGATCTCTGGATGGAGATGGTGCTGCTGCGATGCGTTATACCGAGGCCCGCATGTCCAAAATTGCGATGGAGATGATGCGGGATATCAATAAGGAAACTGTTGATTTTCAGGAAAACTACGATGGTGAGGAAACCGAACCGGTTGTACTTCCAAGCCGTATTCCTAACTTATTGATCAATGGTTCGGTTGGTATTGCGGTTGGTATGGCAACCAATATTCCACCGCATAACTTGTCGGAAACCATTAAGGCAATTGAAGCAGTAATGGATGATCCGGATATTACGGTACCGGAATTGATGGAATTTATTAAAGGTCCTGATTTCCCTACCGGTGGTATTATTATGGGTCGTAAAGGCATCCGCCAGGCATATGAAACCGGCCGCGGTTCCATTATGATCCGTTCAAAATACCGCATTGAAGATGCCGGTGCCGGAAAGAAAAGAGTTATCTTCTATGAAATTCCATATGCGGTCAATAAAGCCAATCTGATTAAAAAGATGGCGGATTTGATTAAGGAAAAAGAAATCCAGGGTGTTACATACCTCAATGATGAGAGTAACCGTGAAGGTATTCGCATTGTCATGGAATTAAAGAAAGATGCCCAGGAAGAAGTCATCATCAATCAATTGTTCCGTATGACTCCGCTTCAATCCAGCTTTGGCATTAACATGTTAGCGCTGGAAAACGGAAGACCGAAACAGCTTCCTTTAAAACAGATTATTTTTGATTATCTCGATCATCAATTTAATGTAGTAAGAAGAAAGACTGCATTTGATTTACAGAAGGCAAAAGACCGTGCCCATATCTTAGAGGGTTTGCGTATTGCGATTGATCATATCGATGAAGTGATTCGTGTAATCCGTCAATCCAGAAATGATGAAGCGAATTTGACTAAAGAATTATGCGAAAAATTTGGATTAACGGAAATTCAAGCAAAGGCCATTCTTGCGATGCAGTTAAGACGTTTGTCCGGATTGGAACGCGATAAGATTGAAAATGAATATAATCAATTATTAATCACAATTGCGGATTTAGAAGATATTCTGGCCAATGAATCCAGAGTATATCAAATTATTCGTGATGACCTGGATGAAATTGATAAGAAATACGGAGACGAAAGAAGAACTGAGATTTCGGATATTGCCGTAGATATGGAAGATGAAGATTTAATTCCGGTAGAAGATGTCATCATTATGTTGACAGAATCCGGATATATTAAGCGTCAGCCGGTTGATACCTATAAAGCACAGAACCGCGGTGGTAGAGGTATTCGTTCTCTGACTCTTAATGAAGAAGATTCCATTGATACGATGATTTCCATGTCAACACATGATCATTTATTGTTGTTTACGGATAAAGGTCGTGTATATCGATTAAAGGGATACAATATTCCGAGTGCATCCCGCACATCGAAGGGTCTGCCGATTATTAATATTCTTCCATTAGCAGATAACGAAAGAGTATGTATCCTGCAGCCAATGCCAAGAGATAATAAATTCGGAGATTTAGAATTTAAGAATTTATTATTCGTAACTAAAAAAGGAATTACGAAAAGAACACGTTTATCGGAATTCGATAATATCAACCGAAACGGTAAAATTGCGATCACCTTACGTGAAGATGACAGCCTTGCCTTTGTGAAGGCAACAACCGGAGATGATGAAATTATTATTGCCGGTTCGAACGGAAAAGCTGTCCGTTTCCACGAAGATCAGATTCGTCCGACAGGACGCAGTTCCAGCGGTGTTTTAGGATTTAACTGCGATGGATCTGAAGTAGTCGGTGTTGCCATGTCCAAAGAAGGCGATACGATCTTATCGGTTGCCGAAAACGGATATGGTAAGCGAAGCTATTTTGAGGATTACCGCTTAACATCCAGAGGTAAGAAGGGTGTTCGTACCTTAAATGTTACGGACAAGACAGGAAAACTGGTAGGAATTCGAGCTGTACATGGCGATGAAGATGTTATGATCGTATCCAGCAATGGTATTATGATTCGTATTTATGTCAGAAATATCGGTGTATACAGCAGAAATACGCAGGGTATCCGTCTGATTAATCTGACAAATGATGCGAAAGTCACAAAAATGACGCTGGTTTATCATCAGGAAGAAACACCGGAAGAGGAAACAGAAGAAAAAACAGAATCTGAATAGGATATGAAAATCCTATTCTTTTTCTTTTGTTTAGAGATAATAATAATTTATTAATTTTAACAAATATATAAATTTGATTTATATATACCGCTTTCGTAAAATAAGAATGGAGGTATAAGATGACACTTCAACAATTATATTACTGCATTGCGATTGCCGAAAGCGGATCTATGAATAAGGCGGCTGAAAAGCTTTTTATTTCTCAGCCTACCTTAACGACTGCCATCCGTGAATTGGAAAATGAAATAGGAATTCAAATTTTCTTGCGTACCAGTAAGGGTGTGTATCTAACAAATGAAGGACAGGAATTTTTAATATATGCCAGACAGGTATATCAACAGTATGAATTGTTAAATCAGAAGTATACTGTAAAAGGAAATATAAAAAGAAAATTCAGTGTGTCCTGCCAACATTATTCCTTTGCGATAAAAGCATTTGTCGAGATGGTAAAGCAGTACGATACCTTAAATTATGAATTTGCGATTCGTGAAACGAAAACGTACGATGTGATTAAAGATGTCGGAACCATGAAAAGTGAAATCGGAATTCTATATTTAAGTGATTTCAATGAAAAGTACATCAATAAATTATTAAAGGATAATGAACTGGATTTTACTCCCATCTGTGAATGTGATGCATATGTCTACTTATGGAAAAAACATCCGCTGGCATCAAAAAAATCCATCACATTAAATGATTTATTCGATTATCCGTGTTTGAGCTTTGATCAAGGTGAACAGGGGTCTCTTTTTCTCGCAGAAGAAATTTTGAGTGATATAGAATATCCAAGAGTCATTAAGGCAAATGATCGGGCTACGATGTTGAATTTAATGATTGGATTAAATGGATTTACCCTTTGCTCGGGAATTGTATGTGAAGAATTAAATAATGATGACTGTATGGTTGTTCCTTTTAAAGAGGATGAAAAACATCAAAACAGTACGATGCGAATCGGATACATCACAAAGAAAAGAGCACAATTGAGTGAAATTGGAACATTGTATATCAATGAAATATTGAAGTATGTGGAAAATCGATAAGGGCTCTTTTTCATTGCCTAAACTGATAAAAAATGATATAAATTATTTGTCAAAACGAAGAGAAGGAAAAGTAATCCTAAAACTGATTTTAGAGACGATATGGATGGTGAAAATGTCGACAGTAAAGGGATGAAAAGCACCTTTGAGTAATTCGATGAATTCAGTAGTCGAATTCGGTACATACCGTTATCATGTCGAGAGATCTTAATTTATTAAGGTAAGAAGGGTGGCAACGCGAGACATCGTCCCTTTATGGTGATGAGGTCTCTTTTTATTTGGCAAGGAGGAGAGAATAATGCTGGATATCAAATTTGTACGTGAAAATCCTGAAATTGTGAAAGAGAATATGAAGAAGAAATTCCAGGACCACAAACTTCATTTAGTGGATGAAGTGTTGGAAGAGGATAAAGAACTTCGTGCTTCTCAACAAAAAGGAGATGAACTTCGTTCTCAAAGAAAGAAAATTTCTAAACAGATTGGTGCTTTAATGGGCCAGGGTAAAAAAGATGAAGCTGAAGAAGTGAAGAAAAAAGTAGCTGATATGGCTGATGAGTTAAAGGCACTGGAAACCAAAGAAGAAGAATTACGTAAGAGCGTAAAAGAAAAAATGATGATGATTCCAAACATCATCGATGAAACAGTTCCAATCGGAAAAGATGACAGCGAAAATGTTGAATTAGAACGTTTCGGAGAACCGGTTGTACCTGATTTTGAAATTCCGTATCATACAGATATTATGGAAAAATTATGTGGAATCGATTTAGAGAGTGCCCGCAAGGTTGCCGGAAACGGATTTTATTATTTGATGGGTGATATTGCCCGCCTGCATTCTGCTATTATCAGTTATGCACGTGACTTTATGATCAATAAAGGATTTACATATGTTGTACCTCCGTTTATGATTCGTTCTGCCGTAGTAGATGGTGTTATGTCTTTTGCGGAGATGGAAGGTATGATGTATAAAATCGAAGGCGAAGATTTATATTTGATCGGTACCAGCGAACATTCCATGATTGGTAAATTTATTGATTCTGTATTGGACGAAAAGGATCTTCCTTATACATTAACATCCTATTCTCCTTGTTTCCGTAAAGAAAAAGGAGCTCATGGTATTGAAGAGCGCGGCGTATACCGCATCCATCAGTTCGAAAAACAGGAAATGATCGTAGTATGTAAGCCGGAAGAAAGCAAGGAATGGTTTACAAAACTGTATATGAATACAGTAGAATTCTTCCGTACTTTAGATATTCCGGTAAGAACATTAGAATGCTGCTCCGGTGATTTAGCAGATCTAAAATGTAAATCGGTTGATGTAGAGGCATGGTCTCCTCGTCAAAAGAAATATTTTGAAGTAGGAAGCTGCTCAAATTTAACCGATGCTCAGGCAAGAAGATTACAGATTCGTGTTAAAGATGACAAAGGTAAAAAATACTTTGCGCATACATTAAATAATACCTGCGTAGCTCCACCTAGAATGTTGATTGCGTTCTTAGAGAACAATTTACAGGAAGATGGAAGTGTATTGATTCCGGAAGTTTTACAGCCATATATGGGCGGTATGAAAAAAATCGGATAAGACTTTGAAAAGAAGGAATTTAATTCCTTCTTTTTTATAACAAATTATTTAAGAAAATAAAGTATTGAATTTTCAAGGATATTCTATAAAATAATAAATAATATAAAAAACGTTGAAGAAGAATAGTAGTATAATGCAGAAATGATAGAAAGCTGTTGAGGATGGAAATACAGTATTTTGAGTTATATGAATGGACTTCGGAGTCCGGACAGAAACAAGATTTGGAGTATGAACGGCGGAGCAGCACTCCGTTATCAAATGAAATGAAGAGGATACATTGTGTATCAATATGGGTGGCACCGCAGAAGTAAACTTTTGTCCCAATATGTTAAATAAGGGATAAAAGTTTTTTTATTCCTTAAGAAAAAAAAAGGAGGAAAATTTATGTCTGAAAAAGTAATTCCAACAAAGATTTATCTGGAAGAAAGTGAAATTCCAAAACAATGGTACAATCTTCGAGCTGATATGAAAAATAAGCCTGCTCCCCTATTAAATCCGGGAGCGGGAAAACCTGTTGCGGCCGAAGATCTATTGCCGGTTTTCTGTGAAGAATTGGTTAAGCAGGAATTGGATAACGATACTCCGTATTTTGATATTCCGAAAGAAATTCAAGAGTATTATAAAACTTTCCGCCCTTCCCCATTATATCGTGCATACCGTCTGGAAAAAGCTTTGGGTACACCTGCTCATATTTACTACAAATTTGAAGGTAATAATACCAGCGGATCACATAAATTAAATTCGGCATTGGCTCAGGCATATTATGCCAAAAAACAGGGATTAAAAGGCGTAACAACAGAGACAGGTGCCGGACAATGGGGTACTGCTCTTTCGATGGCTTGTGCTTATTTTGATCTTGACTGCATCGTATATATGGTTAAAGTATCCTATGAACAGAAACCGTTTAGACGAGAAGTGATGCGAACTTACGGAGCCAGTGTGACCCCTTCCCCATCCACTACGACCAACGCCGGACGTCAGATTTTAAAGGAACATCCGGATACTACAGGAAGTCTTGGATGCGCCATTTCCGAAGCTGTTGAAGCAGCTGTATCCAAGGAAGGATATCGCTATGTCTTAGGAAGTGTATTAAACCAGGTTGTTCTTCATCAGTCTGTGATTGGATTGGAGACACAGACTGCTCTTAAGAAGTTAGGTGTTGAACCGGATATCATTATCGGATGTGCCGGTGGAGGATCGAACTTAGGAGGTTTGATTGCTCCGTTTATGGGAGAAAAATTACGCGGTGAAAAAGATTACCGTATTATTGCGGTAGAACCTGCTTCCTGCCCTAGTTTAACAAGAGGCGTATATGCCTACGATTTCTGTGATACCGGAAAAGTAACACCTTTGGCAAAGATGTACACTTTAGGCTGTGACTTTATTCCGAGTGCTAACCATGCCGGTGGTTTAAGATATCACGGAATGAGCCCAATCTTATCGCAGTTATATCATGATGGTTATATGGAAGCTGTATCGGTTGAACAGACTGCGGTATTTGAGGCAGCTACCCAGTTTGCCAGAACAGAAGGAATCCTTCCTGCTCCTGAGAGCAGTCATGCGATCCGCGCTGCCATTGATGAGGCGTTGAAATGTAAGGAATCCGGCGAATCTAAGAATATCGTATTCGGATTAACCGGAACCGGATATTTCGATATGACGGCTTATGAAAACTACAATAACGGTACGATGATTGATTATATTCCTACGGATGAAGATCTGAAAAAGTATATCGAAAAATTACCGAAAATTGATTAGAAGTGCAGAAATAAGCACTTCTTTTTTTCATATGAAAAATCACAAATAATTAAAAAAAAAGCTTTATATAAAGCAGAAATTCGATTTTCTATAATCATAGGAAAAGAGAAAACTTGAAATGTGAAATGATTATGTTATAATGAATGAGCTACTACAATGGTATCTTATGAATCAGGTCAGGTCGGGAACGAAGCAGCCTTAAGTAAGCTCTGTCATGTGTGGTAGCGTTTTTAATAGGAAAAGTATATGAACGAAGAAAAGTGGATGAAAGAAGCATTAAAGCAGGCGTATAAAGCATTTGAACAGGATGAAGTTCCTATTGGATGTGTTATCGTAAAAGATGATAAGATCATCGCCCGTGCATATAATAAGCGGGAGATGAAACAGTCCGGTATCGCTCATGCAGAAATTCTTGCGATAGAGAAAGCCTGCAAAAAGCTGGGAAGCTGGCGGCTGGATGGATGCGATTTATATGTCACTTTAGAGCCCTGCCCTATGTGTGCCGGAGCTATCATTCAATCACGGATCAGAAAGGTTGTGTTTGGCGCTTCCGATCCCAAAGGAGGATGCGTTGGTTCCTGCATCAATTTATTTAATGTGAAGGGATTTAATCACTATCCATTTTATCAATCCGGCATCTTTCAGGAAGAGTGTTCCAACCTTCTAAAAACGTTCTTTAAAAGAAAGCGAAACAAGGCATAGTGCCTTGTTTTTATATGTTATAATTAGGAGGTCAGAAAGGAGGTACTTATGGCATATCAGGCATTATACAGAAAATATCGACCTACCGAATTTGATGAGGTTGTAGGTCAGAAATATATTGTACAGACTTTAAAAAATGCCGTCGAAAGAAACCGTATTGCCCATGCGTATCTATTCTGCGGACCAAGAGGAACAGGAAAAACTTCCATCGCAAAAATATTTGCCAGGATGTTAAACTGTGAAGATCCGAATCATAAACCATGCGGAAAATGTTTGAATTGCCAGATGGCTTTAAATGGTTCACATCCGGACATCATTGAAATCGATGCTGCTTCAAACAACGGAGTGGATGAAGTCCGTAATTTAATCGATAAGGTTAAGTATGCTCCCCTTCAAGGTAAATATAAGGTTTATATTATTGACGAAGTTCATATGATGTCTACAGGTGCATTCAATGCTTTGTTAAAGACAATTGAAGAACCTCCTGCTCATGTCATTTTTATTTTTGCGACAACAGAACCGAATAAAGTAATTCCAACCATTATATCGCGCTGTCAAAGATTTGATTTCTCCAAGGTACCTTTATCGGAAATCCAAAAAAGATTGAGAGTTGTATGTGAAAGTGAAAAGATCAATATTGATGAGAATGCGATTCGTTTGATTGCTCAGTTGAGTGATGGAGGAATGCGAGATTCCTTATCCATCTTAGATCAATGTACAGCATATTGTGTGAATTCGATTATTGAGGATGATGTTCGACAAATCTATGGAGTCATTACGACAGACGATATTGGACAGATCTTCCATGCCGCATATAAGAGAAATGTTGATGAATTAATATCCAAACTTCAAAGTGCGGATGATAAAGGAATGGATTTAAGAAGATTAACCCAAAGTTTCATTTCTCTTTTAAAAGACAGCATCATCCTGGATTATTCACCGGAATCTAAATTGGTATCGGATAATCATAAAGAAGTTATTAATAATTATTTCATTGAGTCCCCTTCTCTATTCCGAGTAGAATTAATGAACGAGTTGATGGATGCATACAATAAATTTAACTTTGCGTCCTCTGTATTGGACTATTTAGAGGCTGCGATACTGAAGCCAATCTCAAAATCATATGAAATTTCTTCCCGTGAAACGGTTAAAATATCTGATGTGAAACCTGAAGAAAATATGAAACAGGATACGAAAGGAACGGAATCGTCATATGATAAGGTTTCTGAAAATCCGAAATATTTTGAGAAAACGCCTATTTTAGAGGATAAAAAGGAAGAAATTGAAGAAAAAGAGATATCTGATGTTTCACGTGAAACATTAGAACAGGTTGAAAAAGCAGAAAGTAAAATCATATTAAATGATGAATATGTGATTCAGCTGCTTGTAGGAGCTAATAAAAGAGAAAGACAATCCGATAATGAAAAAATCAATGAAAAAGATGTATACCTATCGGATCTAAAGTATGGAAAGTTCGCTTCCCTGTTGCGGGATATGAAAATCATAGCAAGTGGAAATAACTATATTGTAGTGAATGTACGCAATGAAATCATCGCCAAAGAAATCAATGAGATGCAGTTAAATGAAGGATTTGAATCCTTTATGAACATAATATTGGGTAAGCCTAAAAAAGTCTTTGCGATTGATAATACACAATGTTCAAGAGTAGTTGATGAGTTTAAGGAGAGAATGATCAACGGTACATTGCCGGAACCGGCTGAGGTTATCATTCACTCCAAGCACATTGAAGCAGAGGAAGAACAAACTCCGGAATCGATGATGAAATCGTTGTTTCCAAACATTGAAATCATCGATGATTAACATCTTTTATCTGCTCATATGAATGATAGAAAGGAGTATGGATCCGGATGCATACGCAGACGGATAGTAGTTGAATATGTACCCTGAAAAATTTGAAGAGCTGATACATGCGTTCACAAAGCTACCCGGCGTAGGATATAAAACAGCCGAAAGATATGCATTCACCTATTTAAACTGGGACGATGATACCAAAGCTCAGTTTATAGAAGCTGTAGAAAATGCACAGAACGGAATTAAAAGATGCACTGTATGCGGCAATCTAAGTGATGGTGATAAATGCGCTATTTGCAGCGATGTGAACAGGAATAGGAATATCATATGTATTGTTCAGAACCCTAAAGACATATCCGCTATCGAATCTATGCAGGAATATAATGGTGTATATCATGTATTAAACGGTCTGATCAACACATCAAAAGGCATATTACCTGAGAATCTGAATATAGATAGTTTGATTAAACGGGTAGATGAAAGTGTGGAAGAAGTGATTATTGCCACTGATCCTACTATGGAAGGAGAAACTACTGCACTATATCTTCAAAAACTCCTTGGTGATACTACTCATGTTACCAGGCTGGCACATGGCATACCTGTAGGAGGACATTTAGACTATACGGATTCAATGACTTTACTGAAAGCTTTTGAGAACCGTAAATAATCGAATAAATGACCAATCGTATGAGTAGAATATGAATATTCATACGATTTTTTATTGCTCAATTCCCCGTTTTAATCATATGAATTTATATAATCGTTCATATATTTATCACATGGACATTCAAAATGTTCCGAAAGCTGGAAATTTAATATATCTGATTTATATATGAAAATCATACATAGAAATATGATTTTCATATATAAATTTCCTATTCATATGAATTGTCACATTTAAGATATTTCAGAGTGTGATTATCATATGACTGTAAATCTAAAAATAAAAAGATTATATGAATTATATTTCAAAATCATATGAATATCAAATAACGGAAAATCCAGTATGAAAAAGGATTATGAAAATCCTGTGATATGGTAGAAATAAAAAGTAAGTTGTGATATAATACATAACACATGATTGTGAAAATCATAGGAAAGGAGAATTGTATGGCAGACAGCGATCAGATGATAGATGTATATTATGATATGGATATTTCACAGATTTGTCAGCATTTTTCCAAGTCCCGGAATACCGTCGATAAAGCAGTTGCGAAATTGGTAAAAGATTATCCCGATAAAGGATATAAATATAAAAGTGAGGAAACCAAGCGGATCACTATAACTGCTGAAGGTGTCGAAAAGCTGGCCGGATATTTTCGGAAAGAAAAACATGAAGTATCTACTGTAGAGATGGAACTTCGATATGAAAATGAAAAGCTAAAGGCAATCATTGAAGAGAAGGAAAAATCACAATCAAAAATTGAAGAATTATATCGTGAAAGATTAGCTATTGAATTGGAAAAAAGTAAACAGACATATTTGTTGGAAACCCAATCCAAAGAGAATCAAATTCAGCAGCTGGAACTTCAAAATAGGAATTTAGAAATAGAGAGGGAAAACCTACGCTCTAAAAATTCTGATTTAGAATCTGAAAATTCACAACTCGAATCTGAAAATCATATTCTAAATGAAGAAAAAGAAAAGGTAGAAGACCTTCAAAGACAGCTGGATGATTATAAAAGAAAAGAAGAAACCTATAATTCAAAAGGTCTCTTCTATCGGTTATTTAATAAGTTTTAACTTCATAGCCCTGGAGAATTTTCCGGGGTTATTTTTTATATAATGCAGTCCATATGGTGCCAAAATAGCGTTGAAAGCTGTGATGCCATCATGCTCTTTCGTATATTCATATTCCAATTCATAATCTACATAGTTTTCAAATATAGTCTTATCTACACAGAATTCCGCATTTTCTAATATAAGAACACTTCTTTCAGTAGTAAAAGAGAGTATTTTTTCTACATCCTGTGGAATTCCGTATTTATTCAACCAGCCTAGAATCTCAGGATCTCTTATATCCTGAATTCGATCCACATCGATTTCTTTTTCATATTCAATATGTGTAATCGGGTCTGTCCTTATTTTTAAAGTAAAGATGTGTTTACCATCTTTCTTGCGTATTCTCATGGCACCGTTGGCTGCTCTTACTTTACGGTCGGGTGTATCGTAAAAGGTATTTGTCTGTATGAATTTTTCTGAAAATTCATATGAATGGAGAATTCTTTTGTATTGATCTTCTGAAATGAGTATTTTTAGTTCACGTTCAATTTGGTTGTACATAAATATTACCTCTTTCATATGCTGCTTTTCATATGTTACAATCGTTTACGTGAAAAGGAAAGTGATTATATGCGATTCTTAACAATCGAAAGAGATGATGAAAATTCTGTTAAAGTATCTAAAGAGTTGATTCAGAAATGCGAAAATATCGGTTGGAAATATTCTGAATCAGATCCTGAAGTTATTTTATCTGTCGGTGGAGATGGTACATTATTAAGAGGTATTCATGACTATATCGATAAATTAGATTCTCTGTATTTTGTTGGAATCCATACCGGAACACTTGGTTTTTATACAGATTATACACAGAATGAAATTGATCAGTTTATTTTAGATATTCAGAAAAATCATATGATATCTGAAAATATGCCTCTTTTAGAAGTGTATCTTCCGGAGATTAGAGAGACATTCTATGCGTTGAATGAAGTACGTCTTGTCAGTCCATCCCGCACAGTACAAATGGATGTTTATATTGATGATGAATACTTCGAACATTGTACAGGATCCGGTTTGTGTATCAGTACGCAGGCAGGCTCCACCGCAATTAACCGTGCTTTACAGGGAGCTGTAATCGATAATGGTTTGCAGGTACTGCAGCTATGTGAAATTATGCCTATTTCACATCATATGCATCATTCTTTACGCAGTCCGTATATTATGAAGGCAGACCGCGTTATTCGAATCCATTCACGAAACCTTGATTACGTGAATATGTGTTATGACCACAAAGAACATCCTTTAAAGGATATTCATGAAGTGATTATTCGTACATCTTTAAAAAAAGCACGGTTTGCCAGATACAAACCGTACTCTTATTTAAAAAGAATTAAGAATCTATATTAATTATTGTTTCACCTTACGCATTCTTACTTTGCGCTTTGGAAATTCGATTCTTCTTAATTTTAAATTTTTAGTTAAATGAGTCCATTCTAAACGGATTGTCTTTTTTGACTGCGGAGATAAATTCAAAATAATAGCAAAACAGATAAAGTAGGAAAGGATAC
>JAGAWH010000130.1 GCA_017941505.1 Faecalicoccus sp.
CCTTAAACCCAAAATATAGTATAATTGGACCATTAATGGAGGATGAAAAAAATGTACACAATACAAGATTTATATGACTTAGATCATACATTGGCAAAGGATTATTTATCCGGCTTCACTTATCCATGGCAGGCTTTAAAAGGCCTTAAGGATTTTATATTGGAATTAGGGCCGACACTGGTTGATAAGGGATATAAGGAAGTTAGTGAAAATGTCTGGGTTCACGAGACAGCCGAAGTATTCCCAAGTGCTTATCTGGGAGCTCCATGTATTATCGGACCGGAAACAGAAGTCCGTCATTGTGCATTTGTACGCGGCTCTGCCCTGGTTGGTGCCAATTGTGTTGTAGGAAACTCTGTTGAATTGAAGAATGTCATTTTATTTGATAACGTACAGACACCGCATTATAACTATGTTGGTGATTCTATTTTGGGATATAAGTCACATATGGGTGCAGGATCGATCACATCCAATGTGAAAAGTGATAAGACATTGGTTGTTGTGAAATCCGATGGCGAACAGATTGAGACACATTTGAAAAAATTCGGTGCTATGTTAGGCGACTATGTAGAAGTAGGATGTAACAGCGTTCTGAATCCGGGTACGGTAATCGGACCGCATTCTAATATTTATCCTACATCCTGCGTACGCGGTCAGGTTCCTGCCAACAGCATTTGGAAAACTGGCGGAATTGTCGTAGTTAAATTTGATTAAAGGGCAGATCATCTGCCTTTTTTTTACAAATCTAATTATTGTGCGCTATAATACTAATGATAGATTTGAGGTGGATTCATATGCGTGACCCAAAAAAGTCCCGTAAAATGAATGTGGATATATCAAAAATTACAGAAGAAGGATCAATCGGTCGCTTTCATTTGGAGCATTGGCATTATGTTGCCGGCTTTTTAATGTTGTATGATGTTTTGGCGGTCAATTTTGCCTATTTTTTCAGTTTGCTGTTAAGATTCGATTTAAACTACTCCAAAATCGAACCGCAGTATCTTGAAGCAATGGCCAAATTTATGCCGATTTATACAGTATTCTGTATTGTCGTTTTCTGGTTTATGCGCTTGTATAAAAGCATGTGGCGGTATGCCAGCTATTCAGAATTTAACCGTGTGATTATCTCTTCATTGATCACAACGGCTTTTCATGTTGTATTCATAACGGCATTTTTCTGCCGTATGCCGATTCTTTATTATGTTGCCGGACCTATTATCCAGTTTATGCTGGTGCTGGGGATTCGGTTCTCATATCGATTTGTACTGTTATTAAGTTCAAATTATTATCGTCATACCGAAGGAATTGAAACCAAGCGTGTTATGTTGATCGGAGCCGGGGAAGCCGGTCAGATGATCTTACGCGATTTGAACAAATCGGAATCGTATCGAAACCGGGTTGTGTGCATCATTGATGATAATCCCAACAAATGGAATCGCTATATCGATGGTGTTCCGATTGTCGGAGGCAGAGAATCCATTATTGAAAATGTTGCCAAATATGATGTAGACAAGATCTTTCTGGCAATTCCAAGTGCTTCTGCCCAAGAGCGCCGTGATATATTGAACATTTGTAAAGAGACAAATTGTGAATTAAAGAATCTTCCGGGCATGTACCAGTTTGTGGATGGCTCGGTTACTGCCACCGCACTAAAAGATGTCAATTTAGAGGATTTATTAGGAAGAGATCCGATTCAAACCGATATGACCGAGGTCTTTGATGCCCTGCATGATAAAGTTATTCTTGTAACAGGCGGGGGAGGATCCATCGGTTCGGAAATCTGCCGTCAGATTGCCGGACATAATCCTAAACAGTTGATTATTCTGGATATTTATGAAAACAACGCACATGAAATTAAATTAGAATTAATGGATAAGTATAAGGATTTAAACCTTGTTACCTTAATTGGTTCGGTACGTGACAGTCGGATGTTAGATGATTTATTTAAAAAGTATAAACCGGATATTGTGTATCATGCCGCTGCGCATAAACATGTGCCGTTAATGGAAGACTCTCCATGTGAGGCCATTAAAAATAATGCATTAGGCACCTATAAGACTGCTTATGCGGCAATGCGTAACAACTGTGAAAAGTTTGTGCTGATTTCAACGGATAAGGCGGTTAATCCTACCAATATCATGGGCGCTTCCAAGCGTCTTTGCGAGATGGTAATTCAATCCTTTGCCAGACGGATTGAACAAGGCAGAGCGGATGAATTACCGCCGCTCAACTACCATGAAGAAAACTTTTCCTGTCAGCCTCTGGATTTTGTACCGAAAACAGAATTTGTCGCTGTCCGCTTTGGAAATGTGTTAGGATCCAATGGTTCCGTGATTCCGCGTTTTAAAAAGCAGATTGAACAGGGAGGACCGGTAACCGTTACCCATCCGGATATCATCCGCTATTTTATGACAGTACCGGAAGCTGTATCATTGGTGCTTTTAGCGGGAACCTATGCTCATGGAGGAGAAATTTTTGTTCTGGATATGGGTACACCGGTAAAAATCGATACATTAGCTCGAAATATGATCCGTTTATCCGGATTCAAGCCGGATGTGGATATTAAAATTGAATATACCGGCCTGCGTCCGGGCGAAAAGCTTTTTGAAGAAAAGCTGATGTCCGAGGAAGGTTTAAAAAAGACGAAGAACAGTTTGATCCATATTGGATGTCCGATTCCATTTGATGTGGATGAATTTATTAACCAGCTTCATCAATTGATGATTGCAGTATATAATGAAGAAGAGAATATCCGTGATTTGGTGGCTCAGGTGGTAACTACGTACCATCCTGCCGGCGAACACGGTACAGAGGATAAGGGAGCTGTGTATGAACAGCTGATCCGTGAAGCGAAAGAAGGTTCCGATGATGAAAAAAGCGAGAGAAATCAAATTCAGTCCTCCTGATATCAGCGAATTGGAAGTCCAGGAAGTAGTAGATGCACTTCGCTCAGGATGGATCACAACAGGACCGAGAACGAAACAGTTAGAAAGAAATCTAGCTGATTTTCTTCATGTGAACCGATTTGTGTGTTTAAGTTCGGCAACAGCTGCCGAAGAAATTGTGTTGCGCATGTTAGGAATCGGTCCGGGAGATGAGGTCATCGTACCGGCCTATACCTATACGGCAAGTGCTTCGGCTGCCATTCATGTCGGCGCTAAAGTAATCTTTATTGATTCCCAGAAGGATTCTTTAGAAATGGATTATGATGCGATGGAAGCTGCCATCAACGAACGTACCAAGGCAATCGTACCGGTAGATCTTGGCGGTATTGTATGTGATTATGATCGCATCTATCAGGCTGTAGAGAATAAAAAACATCTGTTTAAGGTAACCGGGGAATTTGAATTTGGAAGAAAGATTCAATCTATATTTAACCGTGTCTTTGTGGTAGCGGATTGTGCTCATGCCTTAGGCGCATCCAGAGATGGAAAGATGGCAGGTCAGCTTGCAGATTTTTCAACATTCAGCTTTCATGCCGTAAAGAACTTCACAACTGCAGAAGGCGGAGGTGCCTGCTGGAGAAAGATCGAAGGAATCGATGATGAAGAAATTTATAAATGGTTCCAGCTTTTCAGTCTTCATGGACAATCCAAAGATGCTCTGTCAAAAACACAGGTTGGCAGCTGGGAATATGATATTGTCGCACCGATGTATAAGTGCAATATGACCGATATCGCAGCTGCGATGGGTTTAAAACAGCTCGAAAGATATCCGGGTATGTTGAAGCGCAGAAAAGATATCATTGCCATCTATGATGAAATGTGCGATAAGCTGGGTGTTAAGCATCTAAATCATTATACCGATCAAATGACAAGTTCCGGCCATCTATATATTGTCAATGTACCATGGGCAGATGATGCACTTCGAAGAGAGATTATTATTAAAATGGGAGAACTTGGTGTTGCCTGCAATGTGCACTATAAGCCGCTTCCGATGATGAGTGCTTATAAGGCATATGGCTGGGATATCAAGGATTTCCCAAATGCGTATGCCCATTTTGAAAATGCGATTACTTTACCGTTACATACCTGTCTTAGTGATGAGGATGTAGAATATATCGTTGAATGTTTTACAGAAGTTGTAAGTGAATCAAAATAAATTTGAGGTTAGACTGTGAATTTCAGTCATAGCCTCTTTTTTCATTATATGCAGCAGAAGAAAATGTTTTGATTTTATAAGAAGTGAAATAGATTTTTTTATATGCAGACAAGGAATAATTTTAAACTTTTTTCTATGATCAGCGTATTAGTAATCAGAAGGGACAAGAAGAGATATTAAGAATATTGCACTTGAGGCAGTAAAGCGGGGACAGGAATGGACAATACAGTATCCGAATTAATAATCAGTACAGAATCTGTTTTGTATTTAAAGACAACGATCTTTATGGGGTTGAGATTGTTGATTATCATTAGAAAGAGAAGGTGTAAATAAATGAATACCATTATTAAAACTCCAAGTATAGGTGAAATTTTAAAAGAGGAATTCATGGAACCGCTGAACATTTCCGCATATAAACTGGCAAAAGAAATTCATGTGTCAACTTCACGAATTCAGGATATTCTTCATAATCGTAGAAAAATAACTGCAGATACTTCATTGCGCCTTGGAAAATACTTTGGCTTATCTGAAAAGTATTTTCTAGATTTGCAGAATGACATAGATATTCGAAACGCCAAAGAACAAATGGGAGAAGAATTATCAACAATTTCCGTTTATCACCATGCTTAGATTACGGCATTAGAGAAATCTGATGCTTTTTTTGATGTCGAAAATAGAAATTATTTGTAATAATATCTTCTATAAATAAAGAAGATATGACAGAAAAGTGTGGATAGGGTATAATATTCACAGTTTTTATTTGTTGGGAGGGAAAAGCACTTGAAAAAATGGGAAGATTTACCAGAAGAGCTGCAGCTTCCGGAAATTAAAGAGTATTACGATATATTGAAAAATAAAAAAGTGAGCCGCTTTGTTAAGCGCCTGTTTGATATAGTTGTATCTTTGATCTTATTGGTTGTTTTATGTCATGTTATGATCATCATTGCTATTTTGATTCAAAGATATTCTGAAGGTGGTGTATTATTCCGCCAGGAGCGTGTAACGACCTATGGAAAGATTTTTAAGATCCATAAGTTCCGTACAATGGTGAAGGATGCCGATAAGATAGGCTCCCAGGTTACAACCGGATCAGATGCCAGAATTACGGGCATTGGCTCTGTTCTTCGTAAATATCGTTTAGATGAGTTACCTCAATTGATTGATGTTTTAACAGGAGATATGAGCTTTGTCGGCTGTCGTCCTGAGGTTGTTAAATATGTCAACGCATATACAAATGAGATGAAGGCAACATTATTAATGCCTGCCGGAATTACA
Source organism: Faecalicoccus sp. (assembly GCA_017941505.1). The sequence goes on from JAGAWH010000130.1 coordinate 5,377, forward strand.
TCGGAAGCCAGCATTCGCTATAAGGATGAGGCCGAGCTTCTGGATGGAGCTGATGATGTGGATAAGGTCTATATAGAACAGATTCTTCCGGCTAAAATGAAATACAATTTGGATTCCATACGGAATTTTAATATATGGAATGAATTTGCCACAATGATACGAACTGTTTTGGCAGTGCTTGGCAAAGAATATCATTAGGAGGATTCATGTCAAAGAAAGCGTATATTATAGATGTTTATGATGATTATGCGATCCGGTTAAAGTATGTGGAGAAAGTCCTTATAGAGAAGGGGTATGATACACATATTCTTTTATCGGATTTTAATCATGTTAAAAAAATACCGGAAAAGGCGCACGCCGATAAGGAAAATGTCGAACATATTCATGTACTTCCTTATAAGAAGAATTTTTCTTTTCAAAGATTGTATTCCCATTATCAATTTGCCCGTAATGTATATAAAAAATTAGCGGATGAAAAACCGGATCTTGTCTGGTGTATCATTCCACCTAATTCGTTGACAGGGCAGATGGCTAAATTAAAAAAGAAAATCAACTGCACCTTATATTTTGATTTAGATGATATGTGGCCGGAAACCTTCCCGTTATCCGGTGTAGAAAAAATTTTAAAGATTCCATTTTCAATATGGCGAAGACTTCGCGACCACAATATCGATAAGGCAGATATGGTCATTGCCGAGTGCGATTTATTTAAAGAAACGATTCAGAAACGGATTCCGGATATTAACATTGAAACACTCTATTTCTGTAAGGATGAAGCCTTAAAGGAAAGAAGAGTTGGATACAGGAAAGGAAAGTTAAATCTTGTGTATACCGGTTCCATCAATAATATTTTTGATGTGGATTTCACCTGTGATTTTTTAAAAAAAGCAGGTGAGAAAACAGAATTAACCTTGCATATCATCGGAGATGGAGAGCTTCGTGCACAATGGTTGAAAAAGATGGATGAAATGGGTTTATCCTACCATTACCATGGTATTGTCTATGACGAAAAAGAAAAGGCAGCCATTTATGACGGGTGTGATTATGGTATTAACTTTATGAAACCTTCGGTATTTGTCGGGCTAACGATGAAATCGCTGGATTATTTCACCTACCATCTTCCGTTATTGAATAATATTCATGGCGATACATGGAACTTGATAGAAGCGAAAAGGGTTGGGTATAATATAAATAACGACTTTAAAATCGATGAGATTGTATCTTTAAATGAACTTGATTATCAAATAATGTGCCAAAAAGTGGGCGAAATATATACAAAGTCATTTACCGCATCGATTTGTACAGATAAATTACATCAATGGATTAAGGAGGCTATAGAATGAAGGTATTAGTTACAGGAGGAGCCGGTTATATCGGCTCGCACACATGTGTTGAATTACTGGAGGCAAATCACGAGGTTGTAGTAGTGGACAATCTGGCTAACTCCAGCCGCAAGGCAATCGCAAGAGTGGAACAGATCACTCAAAAACATATCACATTTTATCAATGTGACATTGCCGACAAAGAATATATGGACCGTATTTTCGCAACGGAAAAGGTGGATGCCGTTATTCATTTTGCGGGATTGAAGGCAGTGGGAGAATCCGTTCAAAAGCCTTTGGAGTATTACACCAATAATATTTCCGGCACATTAGTTTTAATTGATGTTATGCGCAAACACAATGTCAAGAATATCATCTTCTCTTCCAGTGCAACCGTGTACGGTTCACCTGCCCAGATTCCGATTACAGAGGAGTGTCCAAAAGGTACTTGTACCAATCCGTACGGATGGACAAAATGGATGTTGGAACAGATTTTAAGTGATATCTATCATGCAGATAAACATTGGAATGTGATCTTGTTAAGATATTTCAATCCAATCGGAGCACACGAAAGCGGATTGATTGGAGAAGATCCAAAGGGAATCCCGAACAATCTTCTTCCTTATGTTGCCCGTGTTGCGATTGGAAAACTGCCGGAGGTCGGCGTATTCGGTGATGATTATGATACACCGGACGGTACCGGAGTACGTGACTATATTCATGTAGTGGACCTTGCCAAGGGGCATGTATGCGCATTAAAGAAAATCGAAGAAAACGAAGGCTTGAAAGTCTATAATCTTGGAACCGGAAACGGATACAGCGTTTTAGATGTGATCCATGCCTTTGAAAAGGCATGCGGACATGCCATCCCGTATTCCATTAAGCCGCGTCGTGCCGGGGATATCGCAACTTGTTACTCCAAATGCGATTTAGCCCAAGCCGAGCTTGGCTGGAAGGCTGAGTATAATCTGGATGATATGTGTGCCTCCTCCTGGAAGTGGCAGTCTATGAATCCGGATGGATACGGAGACAATTAATATGAAGATTGCCTTATTGATTATGGCTGCCGGTCTAGGCAGTCGGTTTGGAACAGGAATCAAACAGCTGACAGCTGTGGGGCCGAATAAGGAAATCATCATTGATTATTCGATTCACGATGCCATTGAAGCCGGTTTTAATAAGATTGTATTCATTATCCGTAAGGACATCGAAAAAGATTTTATGGAAGTTATCGGCAACCGCATTACGAAGATGTGTAATGATTTAGGTGTTGAAGTCGATATCGTCTTCCAGGAAAAAGATGATCTTCCAAGTGGGTTTGAAGTACCTGAAGGCCGCATTAAGCCATGGGGAACAGGACAGGCAGTATTAGCGGCCCGTGATGTGATTCATGAACCGTTTGCGGTCATTAATGCGGATGATTATTACGGAAAAGAAGCGTATAAGAAAATGGCTGACTTCTTAAGACAATACACGCCTGATAAGCCTTATGAACTATCCATGGCAGGTTTTGTCTTAAAGAATACGTTATCGGATTTCGGTGCTGTCACAAGAGGACTTTGCCGTGTTGATAAAAATGGATTTTTGACGAAGATCAAAGAAACCAAGAATATCATCAAAACGGAAGCAGGGGCTAAGTCCGGTGAAGATGCCATTGATGCCGACATTCCGGTTTCCATGAATATGTGGGGATTTACCCCGGAATTTATTCCTATGCTGGAAAAAGGATTCGAACAGTTTCTTGAAAAGAATAAAGATAATATTCTTCAATGTGAATTTCTTTTACCAATCTTTATCGGAGAATTATTGGAAAAGAATGCCGTATCGGTAAAGGTTCTTACTACCGATGATAAATGGTTTGGAGTAACTTATATTGAAGATAAAATCCCGGTTGTGAAAAGCTTTTTAGAGCTTACTGAAAAAGGTCTCTATGACGCAAAGAATATCTTTGATGATTTAAAGAGGAAGAAATAATGAAACGATTATTGGCAGGAATGCTGGTGCTGTTTACTTTAATGTGCACGATTGCGCGCTTTGGCTTCGGTCACGATTTCAAAAATCAGAATTCACAAAGCACATCTACTACGGTGGCGCAGGGTACGACAGAAAAAAAAGAGAAAGAGAAAAAGGTTAAAGATCCTTCCGATACACGTACCGGCTCTTCTTCCTTTACCTTTGTGGGTGTAGGAGATGATTTGATTCATGGTGCTTTGTGGTGGCGTCAGGAACTGGCCGGTCAGGGTTATAATTTTGATTCCTATTATGAGTTAACAAACCCATATACACAGGCAGCGGATCTGGCATTTATTAACCAGGAAACGGTCTGCGCCGGTAATATTCTTCCTTTCTCGCATTATCCAAGTTTTAACTCACCAACCGAGATTTTAGATTCTGTAGCTAAGGCGGGTTTTGATTGGACGGCAATGAGTTCCAATCATACACTGGATGCCGGTGTGGATGCTCTGATGTATCATCTGCAGTACATGAAGGATACCTATCCGGAAATATCTGTTACCGGATCGCATATGACAGAAGAAGAATCCCATGAATATATCGTTCGTGATGTCAATGGAATAAAGGTGGGACTTTTAGGTTATACATACGGTATGAATACCGGCAATAACCCGGAGGATATGCCATGGCTTGTAGAAATCATTGACGAAGATTCCATTCGTGAAGATATGGAAGCTATTTCTAAAATCAGCGATGTGCAGATTGTCAGCATGCACTGGGGAACAGAGTATGATAACGGCATCAATGAAATGCAGCAGCAGTACGCAAAGCTTTTAAATGAATTAGGAGCAGAGGTTATCATCGGTACTCATCCTCATGTCATAGAGCCGGCAGAAATTTATCATGGCGAAGATCAGGACACCTTGATCTATTATTCGCTGGGTAATTTCTTAAGCGCCCAGGACACCAACTACGGTATGGTTGGAGGTATGGCAAGCTTTACCTTAAATTACAACTTTGATACGTTAGAAACAACATTTGAGGATGTTAAATTTATTCCGACAATTACGTATCTGGATTACCAATTCTATACATTTAGAACAACCACTATTCATGAATACACCAATGACTACGTAGCCGATCACTATGTGACGACGCAGGGATATGATATGTCCAAAGAATGGGTTATTCAATACGTACAGGATGTAATGGGTAATCCGGAAGGAATTGAAATCGTTCTTTCATAAGCAGGTTCATCCTGCTTTTTTTCACATAATGTCATTATTTTTGATTAAATAATGGGAAAAATTGACATGTCAACTATTTAATGCGAAAATAGGCACGTAAATAAAAAGGGGTAAAACGAATGGATGAAAATGTAAAAGACAGTAAGGGGTATACAATATATAAAGTAGTTATCACGATATTGCTGCTGATATTATGCGCTTTAATGTGCTATCAAATCGTCACATTAAAAATGCTGCCGACAAGGCTCTTGTTTCCGATACTCGGAATCTTAGTTCTTCTGGTGTTAATTGTCATCATCCTGATGGATTTCTGGCCAAGAAGAAAGATCTCAAAGATCATTACGGCTGTGCTGGCCGGTGTCATGACATTTGTGATGGCAGTCGGTAACTATTATATTTATTCTACAGACGGAATGTTAGATACTGTTACGGCTAATACCGGTCTTGTGGATAACACGGTATCGATTGTCACTTTGAATAAAAATTTGGAATCGCTCGATGGAGTGAAGTCCATCGGTTTTTTAAGCACGCTGGATGAAACCGGTCAAACAAAGATGAAAGAAGCTTTGATGGAAGAATATCGTGTTGAAAAAGAATCCGATCTTCCATTCGAAATCGTTGAATTTGACAGTATTGCCAAACAGATGGAAGCTTTATATGATGGCACCATTGATGCTGCAGTGCTCAATGAATCATATCGTTCTAACGTTGTGATCTATAAGCGCTATGCCTTGTTTAATGAAGAATCTTCCGTATTGTATCAAACATCATACTTTACGATTAAGCCAAATGAATCCACTAATGTAACCAATATCACATCCACACCGTTTGTAGCCTTTATCAGTGGTAACGATACGTATGGTGATATCAGTGAGATATCACGTTCCGATGTTAATATGGTTGTGGTCGTAAACCCGATTTCACATACCGTATTGTTAGTAAGTATTCCGCGTGATATGTATGTGCCTTCTGTATGCAGTGCAGATGCAGGATGTATGTATGGTGCTATGGATAAGATCAACCATTTAGGTCTTCACGGTGTAAACGCATCGAAGATGACGGTTGAAAACTTCTTAGATATCGATATTAACTATACCTTCCGTGTTAACTTCTCCAGTGTTGAAAGAATTGTTGATACCTTAGGCGGTATTGATGTCTTTGTAGAGGAAGGCCTAGCGGTTGATTCCTGGGGTGCTGATAATGCCGTACCGGGCGTCGTTGAAGGATGGAACCATTTAGACGGACATCGTGCTTTGTGTTTTGCCCGTGAGCGTTATGCCTATGAAGATGGTGATAACCAGCGTGTAAGAAACCAGCGTACGGTATTCCTTGCCGTACTCGATAAGGTACTTTCTCCTTCTACCTTGATGACATATACACAGCTTCTGGATGATGTTGAAAGCACATTTGAAACCAATATGTCCAAACAGGAAATTTCCGAATTGGTAGAATGGCAGTTAGATAACGGAACGCTTTGGAACTTTGAACAGTATCAGGTTGAAGGTGGCGGAGACATCTGTTATTGTGCTGAATTAGGTATGCCGGCATCTGTTCTGGTACCGGATAACCGTACCGTAAATATCGCCCATGATATGATCACAGCAGTTTTGAACGGTCAGTCTTCCGATACCATTGATACATCTTGGTTAGAGACTACAGAACCGGAATATAACTATTATGAATCACTCACCATCGATGAAGCGTATGCAGAAGATGAAACATATATGACATTTGACTACAATTCACAACCGGCCGCTAATTCTGAATCCGAAGGATATCAGGAAGGCGAAGCGGACATGAACGCTGTTGAATAATAATGGAGTCCCATTTACATGAATGGGACTTTTTAAGTGGTTTGAAGAATAGGCATGAATAGCGTATAATGTAAAACGTTAAGGGTGTCATATGGATAGTATATATAAGTCAAATCTTTATCAAAAATATAGGGGCATTATCATTTCTATTGTGGATTTGTTGATAGTGTTTTTCAGTTATATATTTACCTTCTTTTATGAGAATGGTTTTTTCATGGCTGTCAGTGTGATTCATGTCACAAAGTATGTAATTATGGCCATGTTTTTTGTGTTGACGTTACATCTTGTGATGGGATTTGTATTTCAAACACATAAAAGCTTATGGACTTTTACAGGTACAAGCGATATCTTGCGTCAGGTACTTAAAAGCTTAAGCTGTTTTTTGATTATGTTACTATTCACAAGATTAACCGGCTTGTATCATGATTCCTTATTGATTATTTCTGAGCTCTTAGCTTTATTTTTAAGCTTGGGAATTCGTTTGATCTATCGTAATATGCACCAGTTTATGATGAATTCCGGAAGAAAGGAAAATGCAGTTATTGTAGGTGCAGGCAATGCCGGTTATTTAATGTTGAATGAAATTTACCGCGGATCAGGCTATCCGTATAACGTTGTCGGTTTTTTAGATGATTATAAATCCAAGGGTACTATCGTCAACGGGAAAAAGGTATTAGGAACCATTGATGAAGTGGGTAATGTTGTCAAGAAATATGATGTTAAACATTTATTTATCGCCATCAATCGGGCAACGGAAGAGCAGAAAAAGCGCGCTATCGACCTTTGTTCGCAAACCAGTGTCAGCACAAAGATCATGCGTTTTACTACGGAAAATGATTTAAACAGTCCGATTCGCATCGACGATATCGAAATTAAGGATTTATTACAGCGTCCCAGCATTGACCTGAAGGTCGAACAGATTGGCTCTTATCTTACTTTTAAAACGGTCTGTGTGACCGGTGCGGGAGGTTCGATCGGATCGGAACTCTGCCGTCAGATTGTCCGCTTCCATCCTAAAAAGCTTATTATGGTCGATATTAATGAAAATGCCTTATATATGTTGAAACAGGAATTCCTGCGAAATATTGCCAAAGATGAAATGGATAAGGATATCCAGCTTGAAACTTTGATTATCTCAATCCGCGAAAGAGAAGAGATGTTTAAATTGATTGAAAAGTATCGTCCGCATGTCGTATATCATGCAGCGGCCCATAAACATGTACCGCTCATGGAAGACAGGCCGATGGAAGCTATCCGCAATAATGTGTTTGGAACCAAAAATGTGATTGATGCCTGTATGGCAGGCAGAGTGGAGCGCTTTATTATGATATCTACCGATAAAGCGGTCAATCCAACCAATGTCATGGGAGCAACCAAACGAATGACAGAATTAATTCTTCAGTCACGCAGAAATGAAAACGGTGTTCGTATGGCAGCAGTTCGATTTGGAAATGTGTTAGGTTCTAATGGTTCTGTTATTCCTATTTTTAAGGAACAGATCAAAAGCGGAGGTCCGGTAACAATTACCGATAAAAATATTACCCGTTATTTTATGACCATACCGGAAGCTGCTCAATTGGTTTTACAGGCAGGATATTATGCCGATAATCGGGAAATCTTTGTGTTAGATATGGGCGAACCGGTTAAGATTTTAACCCTGGCAGAAAAGATGATTCAGTTATCGGGTTTACGTCCTTATAAGGATATTGAAATTAAAGAAATCGGACTTCGTCCCGGTGAAAAAATGTATGAAGAGTTATCCTTAGGGTCGGAAAAACATCACCGTACGGATAATCCATTGATTTTTGTGAACGAAAGGCAATATATTTCCCAGGAGAATATTGATTCCCGTCTGCAGTTATTGGCAGATACATTATCTAAGACAGATGATGTGAAGGAAATCAAATCTGTCTTAATGAAAACGATTGATATGTAACAGAAGGTTTTGTATATGAGTGAAAAAAGAAAAAGTATCTCGATCGCCATGGCAGCGTGCAATGGTGAACCTTTTATAGAAGCTCAAATCGATTCTATATTACGTCAAATGACATCCAGAGATGAGCTTGTCATCTCATTGGATTTCTCCAAAGACCATACGGAAGAAATTATCCGCAATTATATGAAAAAAGATAAACGGATTGTATTGATTCATGGACCTTCTAAGGGGGTTGTACGCAATTTTGAATCTGCCATCAATATGTGTCAGAAAGAAATCATCTTTCTGGCCGACCAGGATGATATCTGGCTTTTAGGTAAGGTCAATGCAGTATTAAAGGAATTTGAGGATGAGAATGTGCAGGTGGTTTTGCACGATGCTACGATTGTCGATCAAAATCTGGATGTACAGGGTAAATCCTATTTTAAATACCGCCACTGCAAGACAGGAATTTGGCGCAATATTTTGAAAAATTCCTATACCGGTTGCTGCATGGCTTTTCGCAGGGAATTAAAAGACGATATACTTCCTATCCCGAAACGAGTACCTATGCACGATCAATGGATAGGTTTGATTGGGGAATTGAAGGGAAAGGTAGTGTTAATTGATACACCGTATATTCTTCATCGCAGACACACTTCCAATTCATCGGATTTAAGGCACTCGGGTCCATCCCAGATCTTAACTTGGCGGATTAATATCATAAAGGCATTATCAAGGTATGATAAGGATTGGTATAAGAAAGCAGGACCTTTCGAGTTTAAGTCGGAGGAAGTCAAAGAATCATGAAGCATACGGATAAAATTGCGATATTGATGGCCGCCTATAATGGGGAGGCATATATTTCATCTCAAATCAATTCGATTCTCAAACAGTCTTCGGATGATTGGATCCTTTATATACATGATGATGGATCCAATGATAAAACAATGGATCTCATTGATACGTATTCGGCCAGATATCCGGATAAGATTATCAAGATAAGCGGAAAACCTACCGGAGGTCCTAAAGAAAACTTTCTTTATTTAATGGAAAATGTTGATGCTCCATATTTGATGTTCTCAGACCAGGATGATCTATGGCTGCCCGATAAGGTA
>JAGAWH010000131.1 GCA_017941505.1 Faecalicoccus sp.
TGGAAGAACAAGAACGGTAGTCTAAAGTCACTATTGAAGAAATAGCATGAGAAATAAAATCCGAACCTTTAGCCCTATAAACAGCTGTACTTAAGCCATATTTAGAAAAAGGTTCGGATTTATCAAAGGTTCGGATAAATGTAAAAATCCGAAGGTTCGGATTTTATTTTGGGACTTCCCATTAATACTACAATTTTCATATTCTTACTCCATTGTATTTAATATGCATGTTTAATAGCGGTCAACCCATGACTGCAGATCCTTTTTATCAATGTCCGGATCCATCCTATCCCCCGCATTCCAATTGGCATATTTTGCCAGTTTTTCAAGGTTGGAACGGCTTTGATGGATGCCACTGCCTCCGGATGTGCAGAAAGGAATCATTGTGATACCGGAAAAATCATAGCTTTCCATAAAGGTATCGATGATGCGCGGCTCCTGTCCGTACCAGATTGGAAATCCGATATAAATCTTTGTATAGTCTTTCACATTGATCGGATCACCGGCAATTTCCGGGCGGGAAGCTTCATCTTTCTGCTCTAATGCAGAACGACAGTTTTCATCATCATATTTTAAATCTTCTTCCGTATACGGATCTTTCGGAGTAATCTCATAAATATCTGCACCTTCTAAATCTGCGATTCTCTCCGCCAGCTTTTTTGTGTTGCCGGTTGCGGAGAAATAAACCACCAGAATCTTTTCTTCAGATTGTGAAGAAGGTTTACTTTCCGATTTGGATGCACATCCGTCAAGTCCTGCCAAAAGACATAAGCTTAATATAAAGGATATGATCCTTTTCATATATATCCTACACCCACTTAGATGCCCAATTTTTCAGTTCATCTTTGGATGCCCGCACATTAAATCGCTTTCCTTCAACGACCTTTGCCCCTTTGGCAAGTGCCTGCATATTCTTAGAAGAATTGCCTAAGCCGCTGCCTCCGGATGTTGCGAACGGAACTACTGTCTTGCCGAAAAAATCATAAGCTTCCATAAAGGTATCAATAATCGATGGTTCACGATACCACCAGATTGGAAATCCTACAAATACCACATCATAGTCATCCATATTCTCTACCTTGTCTAGGATAACAGGACGGCAGTTTTTATCATTCATTTCAACAGAAGAACGGCTGTTCTTGTTGTTCCAGTTTAAATCTGCACTTGTATAAGGAATTTCCGGACGGATTTCAAATAAATCTGCATTAATTGCGGATGCCAGATTGGAAGCTACTTTTGCGGTACTTCCTCCTGCACTAAAATAGGCGACTAAAACTTTACTCATTTCTTATTCCTCCTTTTCGTCTTCTCCTTACATCTTTATAGTATTCCTATTCTGACACGGTGTCAACATAAACCCATAAAAGAAAACCGGAAAACATCAGTTTTCCAGTCTTTTCTGAAATTTTAATAAATCCTCTGTCATATCCTTTGCGGTGCGCTCATCCATCATCCATTCAATCACATTGACTAATACATAAATCAACACGATGCTGAAGGCTACACCGATGATAGCCGGTATCCTTGTCGGATCTTTCAAAGACTGACCGAATATACATCCCAGTAACAACGCCACCAACAGAAACAACTGCATGATCTTGCGAATGATGATCTGCTTGATAGATAACTCTTTTTGTGTCCGAATAACCAGTACAGGTATCATCCCGATCAATCCATAAATCAACGGGTATATGAATACTTCATAGCCAAATATCTGATCGGGCCGAAATAACAATCCTAAAATAAACATTGCCAAATTAATCAGTGTAACAGAGATAAAGAATCCTTCAAAAAAGTCTTTGATCATATCTTTCATGTTATCCTTTTTCTCCTTTCAATCTGTCTTTGATATCCGGTACATATTTACGTGAAATAATCACTTTTTCATCATTATTCAATAGACAGAGAAATCTACCGTTTAAAGCCGGTTTAATCGCATTTATTTTCATCATATTAACTAAAACGGACTTGGAAATGCGCATAAAGTGCCGGTCTTCCAGCAGCTGTTCAAATTCATACAACCGCCTTTTCGATTCATAACAGGTTTTTTTCAAATATATGAAAGTATGCTCTTCAATCGATTCTATATAATAAATATCCGTTATCGGTATCTGGTATTGTCTTTGATCCAGATATCCCTCTACACTGCCCTGATGAAATTTCACAAAACGAACAATTTCATTGATTCTTTCATCATATTTATGGCATCCGATCTCCATATATTCTTCTTGTGTGTTTGGTATGGTCTTAACTTTTATTTCCATGAATGATCAATAACTCTCCTCTACAACGAATGTTTCTGAGTCTTTTAGAAAACAATCATAAAATTGAAGAACAAGAGCATTTACCTTATCTATACACTCACCCGGATCAACGGTTCCTACTCCCAGATTTTTCGCAAGAAACGGTGAAAACAACGGTAAATCGGTAAAGTTCATGTGCTCTGCGCCCTTAATATACGTTTCATAACCCTGCTCGGCATTTTCTAATATCACATTGTTGGGATACACATATCCCTGCTTTTGAGCTTCCAAACGGTCTGTGTAATGTGATTCTGAATCAACAGAAAGAAGCGGTGTAAGATACGGGGTGTCATTTACCTGTATTACCCCGTCAACAACTCCGGTTTCTTCCCCTAACATCGTACCATCTAAATCGATGACTGCCGAAATATCCTCTCTTCTTCCTACGGTTACTGATGTTGCACCTCCCATTGAGTGTCCTATCAATCCAATTTTATCAAAATCAACGGTCTTAATGATTCTTTGAATGGTATTCTTTGAATCTTTATCAAAATACCAACTATCCGACAATTGTTCCGTTTCCCCGGCTTGTTTGAGTGTATCAATCACAAAATTCATATCATCAATTCTTAATTCCATCCACTTCGAAGTGATATCGTATACATCAGCCTCTCTGCCATTGCTGTTGCCTATGGTAAGTGCATTTTGGAAGAATTCCGTGTCTACCAAAATGGTCTTTCCAGAAGAATCTTTTGTGAAAAATGAATGATATGGATGATCCAGACTGACAACCACATATCCATGACTTGCCAGTTCCATAAAGGTGGAGGCATTGCTTTGATAATAACCAAAGGCTCCATGACTGAAGATAACTAACGGTAGTGAGTCCGGTGATATTGTATCCATCTTTTCCGGATAATAGAAATGAACCGGTACTTCTCGATTAGATCCATCCTTTTCGAAGGTTTCCCTGCGGTTTGGATCGATCAGTATTGCTTCACATTCATTTACCGGATAGGGACCGGTTAATTCTCTTCCGTGATAATCCGCAAATATAAAAGCCGGAGCCATGGATGTAATAAAAAGTACTATACTGAAAAGTGAACTGAATATGATCGAAGATTTTTTCTTTTCCTTTGAAGAGTTACGATTGATCATCCAGAATATGAAAGCTATGATAATTCGTATTCCTAACAAAATTGCCAATCCTTTGAAACGGAAAGAAAAATCAATTCCGGGAAATACCAGCATTAATACATAAATCACAATCTGTATTATATTCACAAACAGACGCTGCTTCGTCCAATTTCCCTTCGTTGAATTCTTTGTGAATTCAAATACGGTAAATCCGATTTCGATAATAATTAAAATAAGTAAAAGAACCAATTCCATATTACTCTCCTTCTTTCTAAGGCGAATATAGAATAGGTTCTCCTTCTAATCAATATTTGAGCAGGTAAGATGCAAAATGGGACGGTAAGATACAAAAACGATTATTTTGCGACCAGTTTTAGAAACTTTTTATCGTTCATCTGTTCGTTTGTAAGATACTCTCCATCTTTAAATAATGCATACGTTGTGATCGGTGTCGGTGCGTTTTGTGCGTCTTCTTTTGAAGTTAAATGGATAGCTTTAAAAGGGATATTATGATCTTTTGCACATTTTTCTACGATTGGTACATACTTGCCGTTAAAAGGACATTGGTTTGTATAGTAGAGCACATATCCTTTTTCATCAATACGTGGATGTTTGGCACATTTCTTAAATTGCGGTTTCACTGCATCTTTGCCAAAAGGAAGGTACCATAATTGAATGCCGTTATCTGCTTCATCCGCAACTTCAAAGCCTTTATATTTCAAAAATTTAGGATCGGCAAGAAAAGGCTTTTTCTTAGCCGAAGAAAGAATGCATAAACCGACTTTTCCTTTTTCTTTGGTGTCGTCTATGCATGTAGATAAAAGGTCATTTGAATATCCATGTCCCTTCATGGAACCGGATACCCAGAGACAGTCAATATACATATACCCGGGTGCATTGATTGGATTCCAAGCGTTTTCTGCCGGTAGATATTCGATGAAGCACTTGCCTCTTTCCACACTTTTTAAAAAGACAAGGCCATCATCAAAACGTTCATTTAGCCATGATTTCTTGGAAGATACCTGGATATCTTTATTATTGGAAATAGCACAGCAGATATGTTCTTTTTCCAGATTCTCTTTTGTCACATAAATGTATTCCATATTGATCCTCCTTTTCCTTCACATTAATACTCAAATCGCATCCCCTCAAGCAACTGATAGTTTACTTGGGAAATTACGATGACCTTTTGTTTAATTCTTTTTCGATTTGATTTAACGTATTGAAAAATCGATGCGTTGCCACGGCATAGCCAAACAGAAAAATACCTAATGTATTCCATCCAAACATGTGCCAGAACGAAGTATGCTCTCCTTCAATTCCCATCTCTATCGCAATATTTTTTAGTTCCTCCGAAATTCTTCCCATCCAAATCACCGGATAAATAAAGAGGGTTGGAATCCCCAACAAATAAGCCTTCCAATATTTCATGGTTATATGCCCGAGTATTTCATCCAATTCATCCTGCAGGCCTAACGGCATATAAAAAAGAAAGAAAAAACCGGCCGTAAAAAAATCAATAAAACCAAGTAGAAAGCCGGGTCGATTCGTATGTTGAAATCTCACCTTTTCATTCATGGTATTTCCTTTCTATAACTTATTTTTCAGCGGCTAATGATTCCGGTATCAAGATCCATGTGATGATACCACCCATAACACAGGCAATCAAAAGCCCGATCAAATAATCAATCATCGTTTCCGGTGTCATGATTGTAACCCCTAACACTCCCGAAGGCGAATAGGATGTTGCCGCAACATGGCGAACCATGCACCATGCACCGCCAAATCCGGCTCCCACTCCCGCTGTAAAGAATGGTTTCATAAGCGGTAAGGTAACACCGTAGATTAACGGCTCTCCGATACCTAACACACCTGCCGGTACAGCACCGGATATGACTGACTGCAGCTTTTTATTTCCTGTATGTTTTGCCTTAAAATACAGAGCAATCGCTGCACCTACCTGACCGGCTCCTGCCATCGCAACAGCCGGAAACAATGTAGTTCCGCCCATCTTCTCAATCTGCAGAGCATAGATTGGCACAAGACCGCGGTGTAAGCCGACAAGTACCATAGGCAAAAACAAGGCAGCAAGTACATAGCCTGTTATTGCGCTTACCACAACATTATCGGACATTAAGAATAATGATAAAAACTCTGCCAGTTTATTGGATATAAACCCGGCTGCCGGCATGATTGTAAGTACATAAAGCGGCATCACTACTAACATACTGCAAAGCGGGGTAAAAAAAGTATCTAATACCTGCGGCATATGTGCATGGATAAATTTCTCTACCTTTGATAACACCCATACGCCAAATACGACACCGATAATACCACCTGCCCCGGAGGACAATAAGGATTCGGCCGGTGCAGTTTCACTGTACCAACCTAACAGCTGTGAAATCGTATTAATTCCGCTATGAATGGAGGTAGCTCCTACAAGACCTCCTAACATCTCATTAACGCCGAATTGTTTCGCGCTGTTGATACCGGTATAAATGGCAAGATAGGCTAAAAAGCCATCGGATACAAGCATTAACAGCTGTTGAACAACATTCCAAAAGGAAGTATCCGGAAGATATCCGCCCTGTATGCACAGCAGCACAATTTTGGCCAGACCATTACACATACCGGATGCGATAAAGGCCGGAATCATCGGTGTAAATATATCGGCAATAACACGAATCCCTTTGACGATATTTTCCTGATCTTTGGAAGGCATTTCCATTTTCTTTTCAGGAATTCCCAGCTTTGTCATTTCATCCATGGCATCCCTTGCCCTGCCAGGACCTAACACGATTTGATAATAGCTGTTCTCATCATGGACTACCTGTATGACATCATCCATGTTTTCAATTGATTTTAAATCTACTTTATCAGCATCTTCTACCACAATTCTAAGTCGGGTCATGCAGCATTTGACATCGAGGATATTTTCCTTTCCTCCTAACAGGGGAATTATTGTTTCTACTAATTCTTTAA
>JAGAWH010000132.1 GCA_017941505.1 Faecalicoccus sp.
CTTCCATTTGATAATCGGTTTTCTTACTCATTTTTATGGTAAAGGCAATTCCATACAGTAACCCAATTGCCTCTTTATATTCTCCATCCTCCTGGTTAGGGTCCCCTTTTCCTTTCACTGCCAGATAATTCATCTTTGGAACATCGACAATGGTAGGCTTCTTTGGAGGAAGGTAGAATTCCTTATATTCCATTTTAAAATCAAATGCCATATTTACTCCTTTTTGTATCATAGATTTTTTAGATACTCGTTAACATTCAGATACTCTACATCGCCTTCCTTGCTGCTATATCCTCGATATATGACACATTTTCTGGTAATCTGCCCATATTTTGATTCTACTTCTTTGTTCAGTTCATCATCCAACAATGCACGCGTTTGTTCCGGTACTCTTGTCTTACTGTGTTTTATCTCATATTCTTCGCAAGTATTATTATCAATATCATATATTGCCATATCAAATTCTCGTCGACTCAAAAACAGCTTAAATACGCGTTTGTGTTTAGGAAGTGTTTTCATTCGTTCTAATAACACGATATCTTCCATCATTCTTCCTTTTACGTCTTCAAGAATCTTTTCGGTCGCTAATTTCTTTTCCCATTCCGTAAAGGATTGGAATATTGCATCTTTCATCAATAGATGTACCAGAACCTGTGCCTGACAATATCGCATTCCGGGCTGTGTAAATAATACATATTCAGCAGGACGGGCATTAGGAATTGTAGTTTCTGAAGGACAGTCCACCACAAGATCAAGAGCTTTCAAATACTCTTTAATCTCAGCAACATGTTCTTTTGTAATACCGATAGTTTGATCTTCCTTATTACGAATTTCCAACATCTCCATCAATTTATTCGTTATTCTTTCTCGATCAATTTTTTCTAAAATATCTGTCTGATTTTCCGGATTTGTCTGCTTCTGAAGAAGCTGAGCTGCTGATCCTAGATCATGTGATTTAAATTTAGAAATCAACGTACGTATCAGAAATTGATGATTCATGCTTTCTATAATGCGATTAATAGCACTTGTCAGTTCTCCGGCATCATACAAATCAATTAAATGTCGAAAATGATCCCCATTTTTAAAACAAGCTAATGAATGCTGGATATTTTTACAAATAGCCGTATCAATATATCGTCTTGTACTCTCATCATCTCTAAAAGCCGATGTTTCTTCTAACGCATCCGGATCATCAAAGTTTGTTTCTGCCGACATGAGTGTACCGCCATATCGAATATATTCATCAATATCATCAATACCTAATAACCTGTTGTATTCTCGAAATGGGATATATGTTGTGTGAATCATATAAGCCCGATCATACAACTCATTCCCCTCTGCAATCCAAAACCCCAATGAATATGTTCCGGAAAGAATAATTTTCATCCCCTGCATAGCGTAAATGTCAGATAATATAGATGCTCCGTCAATAAAATCTTCCATCAGGGTTACTTCATCTAAAAATACATACCGGTATCCTAACGATTTCAATTTTTTCAAATCATTACTCAGCTTTGCGATCGTATCAGAGGTGCGAGCTTTAATATATACAGCCTTTTTTCTCTCCGCTTTAGAAAGGTTGTATGCTAACTGGAAAAGTAAAGTTGTTTTGCCGGTTCGTCTAAGTCCATATAAGATACATACCTTCCCGACACTTCCGGCTTTGATGAACCTTTCTAATTTCCCATAACAATCCCGCTTTTGATAATCCTTGATCGAGATAATCAAATCATCCAATGCCGACCCATAAACTATATTCATATTAAACATATCTTCTTCTAAAATTTGAGAAGTCTGTTCAATCATGCCTTTTAATAAATCCAATTCTTTCATTAGCTCATCTCTATAGTTAAGCTGTCTGAACACTTTCTCACGTTCACTCAGCCGCACATATTTCGTTATAGCTTTCCCTTGATCAGACCATTGAAGATATGGCTGTTCTTTCCCTTTTATTGTTTTATAAAATATTTTTCCTTTAGGAAGTTCTGTTAATTCCTTTTCGATCTGTGTAATTCGAAGCATTATTTCTTGTTTATCCATAATGAGCACCTCTAAGGCAAAGATAACAATAGATAACAATTTTGTCAATCTTACATTGTTATCTATTGTTATCGATTTCTACCAATAACGATTCTTTTCTTCTAACTCCACCAGAGCATTGTATAACCGTTCCTGCAGTTCCTTTTTGGATAAGCTGTTTACATATTTACGAATACTTTCCAAATGTGCCTGTCTTTCCAATTCCTCTTGCCTTTCATACTCTTCTACTTCTTTCATGAAGTCTTCGGCAGCCTGTGGAATTGCCGTAAAATAGAGCGCAATCATATGTTTACATACAACACGACGTCCATCCGCAAACGGACAGGTACAGGTAGATCTTTTCGGATGATCTATATCAATCATGACCGAATATTGTTTGTGGGAGTTTCCTTCCACTTGCCCTTCATACGTATAGTCTCCTGTCTTATGCCAGGATATAACCTTCTTATTTTCGTAATAATCTAAGCCTCTCCATATGGATTTGCCACTGGCAACATCAATAAATCCCATACAAACTCCTTTATCTTTCTATGATTTGAATCACTCGATCTGCATATTGTTGAGGATGATTTAATGAAAACTCACCATGATACAGGCCCTTTAAAATAAGCAGTTTACCGGAAGGAATCATTTGATGAATCTGCATGGCAGAATCTAAAATCTCACGATTCTCTTTTTCTCCGGCAAAAATATGGACACTAGCTATTGTATTTTTAATATCCTCTTTTAATGCGTAACCAGTACTTGCCTTCATAAAGGCAATCATATCTGATTTCTTGATGGCACAGGTATCCCTGTAATATTCATCAAAATAATCATCATCCATGCGTAATGACTTAAACTGTAATTTCGCAAACGATTTATTTTTGATCAAGCCATAGCTGCTTCCAAAGGCAGGACCAATTAAGGCATTGGTAAGCTTTGAAGGTATCACAGCAGCACTTTCAATTAAGGCGTGCTTACAGATATCTTTTCGTAAAGAAAGAATTTCTAATGCGATCTGTGCCCCTAAGGATAAGCCGCCAATCAATAAAACAGAATCCAGGTTTGTATCCATATAATCGATAATCTCTCCGGCATTCTCTTCAATGGTAGTAAAAGGTTTATCACTTCCGGCATGTCCATCTAAAACCGGAAGCACGACATGATACCATGTCTTTAATATGTATGCCGCCTTACGATAATTCCATGTATTTAAACCGCCTCCATGTAACAGTATGATCGTTGGTAAAGAGGCATCTCCATATTCCATATATTTCATGTTAAAAACCATAATTTAGAGTAATGGACATTTCATGCCATGGATGGCCTCCCCACATAGAAGCGGACTCACCCAAATCATGAAATCCCATCTTTTCATACATCTTTACTTTTCCACCGACACAGGTAAGGATCATATTCCGTGTACCTCTTTCTTCCTGAATCCGGCAATAATTGAACATCAGCTCTCTGGCAAGTCCCATATGACGATACCTCGGTAAAACCGATAACCCGGCCAATATCACATTTCTTCCGTTGGGATCATGTAAAGACGCATCCGTAAAAAATTCATCCCTTAGGCGGTTTTCATCAGTGGCAAGGCCATTTAAAAAGCCCGCCATCTTTCCTGTTTCCTTATCGATCGCAACTAAGAAAAAATCCGAAGCTGCTTCAATCCGCTCTTTTATATGTTTTCTCGAACAGGCTTCTTCCGGACTGAAACAGGCACTTTCAATATCAGCTGCTTCATCCGCTTCTTCCGGTTTTATATTTCGAAATTCAAATTGTTCATAGAGTGGTTTATCTTTAATACCCATTTCTTTTAAAAGCTCTCTGGCTCTTTCTCTGCCTTTTTCTGTCATAAAGGCATATTTACTGTGACCTCTTTTTGTCACGGGATCATAAATCAATTCCTTTTTATCCAGCTGTTCCAGAGTCCCAAAATCATATCCCTTCCAAAACATGTCATAGCGGGGAACATCGCTGTTTGAAAATGATGTTAAATACATCAAAGCCAATGTAAGATCTTCTATCGCTTCATCTCTAGATTTTTTAATTGTCATAATTTGTATTCCTCTACCATCAGTGTAACAGGATATCCTATGTTTTCAACAAAAGAAAAAATCCGATGAAAATTCATCGGACTATTCAGTAAATAAGGCGGTCGAGTAATAGCGGTCACCGCTATCCGGTAACAGGGCAACAATTACTTTTCCCTTATTTTCCGGCTTTTTGGCATATTCAATGGCCGCATACAAGGCAGCCCCAGAAGAGATACCTACCAAAATACCTTCCTTTTTGGCAAGCAGCTTTGAAGTTTCAAAGGAATCTTCATTGGCAGCCTTAAAGATTTCATCATAAACATTAGTATTTAATACATCCGGGACAAAACCGGCACCGATTCCCTGAATCTTATGCGGGCCGGCTTTGCCTTCGGATAACACAGGAGACCCTTGCGGTTCAACCGCAACTACCTTGACATTCGAATTCTGTTCTTTTAAATATTCACCCGCTCCGGTAACCGTACCTCCGGTACCGACACCGGCAATAAAGATATCCACCTTACCATCGGTATCCTTCCAGATTTCCGGTCCTGTCGTTGCCTTATGGATGGCCGGGTTGGCAGGATTGACAAACTGTCCCGGAATAAAGCTGTTAGGGATTTCTTTGGCAAGCTCTTCCGCTTTCGCAATGGCGCCCTTCATTCCCTTAGCTCCTTCGGTCAGTACCAATTCAGCTCCATAGGCCTTTAAAATATTACGGCGTTCTACGCTCATCGTTTCCGGCATTGTCAAAATAATTCGATATCCTTTCGATGCCGCAATCGAAGCTAAACCGATTCCGGTATTGCCGCTGGTTGGCTCAATAATCACAGATCCTTCTTTTAATAAACCTTTTGCTTCGGCATCTTCAATCATCGCCTTGGCAATACGATCTTTCACACTTCCTGCCGGATTCAAATATTCCAGTTTAATCAACAATATAGCTTCTAAACCAAGTTCCTTTTCAATATTCACCGCTTCTACTAACGGTGTATTTCCGATTAATCCTAAAGTTCCCTTATAAATATTTGTCATGATTGTTTACTCCCTTTCTAAATAGCCGCAAAGCCGTTTTCTAAATCCGCAATAATATCATCAATATGCTCTGTTCCAATCGATAAACGAATCGTATTTTGGAAAATACCCTGATCGTTTAATTCTGCTTCGGAAAGCTGCGAATGTGTTGTGGATGCAGGATGAATTACTAAGCTC
>JAGAWH010000133.1 GCA_017941505.1 Faecalicoccus sp.
CCTATGATATGGTACTCAATACGGATGTCTTTGGTTTGGCTTATACAGCTGAGTTAATAGCCAAATTGATGAAGTAACGAGCATGCTCAAGAATATTAAGGCAATAGCTGCCGATATTGATGGAACTCTGGTATCCAAAGGAGATGCCATGATGCCTATCACCCGTGAATCTTTGATTCGTCTTCATAATGAAGGGGTGTTATTGGGTTTGGCAACAGGAAGAGCGATTTCCTCCGGTTTATTAAGGCGATATAAGGATTGGGGCCTGCCTTTTCAATTTGACTTCTTTATCGGAATCAACGGCGGACAGTTACTCGATCCGTCTTCATCCAAAATTCAAAATTTCCATATGTTAGATGGCGATACCATTAGGGAAATTCTTGATTTTATGCGACCTCTTAATTTACCCGCTCAGTTTTATGAAGGGGATAATATGGTTGTGACAAAGATTGATGAAATGGTTGCGGCATCGATGGCAAGAAACCATACACCGGTCATTGATCTAAAAGGGGACGAGTCTTATATGATTCGTCAACCCAACAACAATTTGATCTTCCGCTATGATGTCGAAAAAGAAGAGGAAGTCATGGCTCATATCGCAGCTCACCCAAGTGATAAGTATTCGGCGGTGATTACCTTTCCCGGTATCGTAGAATTTATGGATCCAAGAGTGACAAAGGGCACCGGCCTTCAGCACTTTGGAAAAAATATGTCCATCACAATGGGTGAAATTATCGCCTTTGGAGATATGGATAACGATATTGAATTGTTGAAGGAAGCCGGACTTGGTGTCTGCTTAAAAAACGGCAGTGATGCCACGAAAGCGGCTGCCGATGTGATTACGGAATATCCATGTACAGAAGATGGCATGGGAAGATATATTTACGAGCATATCTTAAAAGAAGAAATCCCTAAACAGGAGATTTAAACTAAGGAAGGCAGTTTTGCCTTCTTTTTTAATTATATGAAAAACGGGATCTTCTGATCCCGCATTCTATTTCATGGTTAGTGCTACCTTCTGTTTATCTATATCGATTTTAAGTACTTTTACCTCTACAATATCTCCGACAGAAACAACTTCACTTGGATGATGGACACGATAGTTAGCCATCTGTGAGATATGAACAAGTCCATCCTCATGTAATCCAATATCGATAAATGCTCCAAAATCTACTACATTACGTACGACACCTTCTAATTGATCTCCTTCATGAAGATCTTCTAACGTTAAGATATCACTTCTTAGTAATGGAGCATCATATTGGTCCCGATAATCACGAAGTGAGCTCGAAAGCGCCTGTAGGATATCATGAATCGTATATGCATCACCCTGTATGGTCGATGGATCAAATTCCTTAATGGCTTTGGCCGCTTTCTGTGTTCCGATATCATTTTTTGAAAGCCCGAGAGCTTTTAGTATATCTACGGCAATAGGATATGATTCGGGATGTATACTTGTACGGTCTAACGGTTCAGTTCCATCTTCAATTCGTAAGAAACCGGCAGCCTGTTCAAAGGCTTTAGCGCCGATCTTATCGATCTTTAAGATTTCTTTTCTCGATGCGATCGGACCGTTGGCTTGACGGTATTTCACAATATTGTTGGCAGTGGTATTGTTTAAACCGGCAATCTGTTTTAACAGGGAAGGGCTGGCCGTATTGATGTTGACGCCAACGCGGTTTACCGCTTTTTCTACAACGAAATCTAATCTTTCCTTTAACTGTTTTGTAGGGATATCGTGCTGGTACTGACCGACACCGATGGATTGCGGATCAATCTTAATGAGCTCTGATAATGGATCCTGTAAACGTCTTCCGATGGAAACAGCACTTCTTTGTTCTACATGCAGTTCCGGAAATTCTTCTATCGCAAGTTTGGAAGCACTGTATACGGAAGCTCCTGCTTCCGATACAATACAGAACACAACAGGCAATCCGCTTTCCTTAATTGTCTTTGCGACAAAGGCTTCACTCTCTCGGCTGGCAGTGCCGTTGCCGATCGCAATGATATCAATCTTATATTTTTTACAGAGATCAATCAGTTTTTTCTTTGCCTCTTCCGGTCTTGCCTTTGGAGGGTGCGGATAAATCACATCCACATGGATCATCTGACCGGATTCATCTAATACAGCTAACTTACAGCCGGTTCGAAAGGCAGGGTCAAATCCAAGTACCCGCTTGTTTTTGATAGGAGGCTGCAATAAAAGCTTTTCCAGATTCATCGCGAAGACATCAGTGGCACTTAAGGCTGCTCTTTCGGTTAAATTGGACCGAATCAGTCTTTCCATAGATGGAATCGCTAAGCGCTTTAATCCATCTTCAATAGCGGCCTTTACATATTGGGCAGTCGGCGAATTCGGATAGCGGATAAATCGCCTTTCCACCCAGCGGTTTAGATACTCTTCATTACATTCTATAGAAACGGTAATGACCTTTTCCTTTTCCGCTCTATCCATAGCCATTACGCGATGGTTGGCAATGGAGTTGATTCTTTCCGAATAATCATAATACATCTGGTAAACATGATTGGTATCGGTATGATCCTTCTTTTCTTTTGTGACAATTCGACCGTAATTAAACATAGAGTCATAAATCTTGTCACGTACTTTGGAATCATTGGCAATCTGTTCGGCAATAATATCTTCAGCCTGACTAAGAGCAGTTTGAACATCCGGTACATTTTCATTGATAAACGGTTCTACGTCCTTTTCCGTAAAACGTCTTGGTAAGCTCATTAATAGATCAGCTAACGGCTTTAAACCATTGGCCATTGCGATTGATGCTCTTGTCTTCTTTTTCTGCTTGTAAGGACGGTAGATTTCCTCTACCTGATTTAATTTTTCACAGGCATTGATTGTTTCGATGATCTCATTGGTAATAAATCCTAAGGTACTGATTTTTTCGATGACTTCTTCTTTTCTTTGTTGCAGATGTACCTGATAGCTGTATGCCTCTTCGATAAAGCGAATCTGCTCTTCATCTAAGCCCTGGGTAGCTTCCTTACGGTAGCGGGCAATGAAAGGAATGGTATTGCCCTGTTCTAATAATTCAAGTGTATGTTCTATTTGTACCGGCTTACATTTTAATTCAGCCGCTATCTGTTTAATAATTGTTTCTTCCATAATTTCCTCATTCTTCAGTAAAAACTAAATCCTTATTGAGACCGTTATATCCCATTGTTGTATTGGCAAGCACTTCTTGAACACGGCTTTCTACTTCATTGGGATTAATAAATGAAGGGGAGAAGTGGGTTAACCACAACTCATGTACGTTGGCTTGGTTTGCCATCCATACTGTTTCCATGGCTGTGCTGTGCTTTCTTTCTCTGGCGGAGGCGGTATCATCTTCATACATGGCTTCACCGATAAATAAATCAACATCCCGGATTAAATCACTTAAGTGTTGGCTTGGTCTGGTATCGGTGGCATAGACAAGGGATAAGCCTTTTCTTGGCTCACCGGTCACATCCTCGGGATACCATACGGTATCACCGTCTTTGACCATTTCTCCGTTTTGGAGCTTTTTCCAATGTTGAACCGGAATTTCTAAAGCTAAAGCCATTTCTTTATCGAATTTCGGCCGTCGTTCGACTTCAAATTTATACCCGAAACAAACTACGTTATGATCTAACGAAATACCGGAAATGCGAAGTCCGTCCTCCTGGAAAACGCATGTCCAATCGTATACCTCCTGATAGGATATTGGGAAGGTGATAGCCGAAAATCGGCAGATTGTCTCTACAACCTGGCGGATTCCTCTCGGGCCTATGATCGTAACGGGGTCTTTTCGCTGATGCAGGGACATCGTCATCAATAATCCCGGTAATCCCAATATATGATCCCCGTGAAAATGGGTGATACAGATCACATCAATCGAAAAGAAAGAGAGCCCTGCATTTTGAATGGCAATCTGACATCCTTCTCCGCAGTCTATCAAAAAAGTTTTGTTCTTATATTGTAGATAAAGGGATGTTAAGAAGCGGTCTTTAGTTGGCATTACACCGCTGCATCCTAATAATGTTACTTTCAACATGTTTGTATTTTATCACGGAAGCCAAAACCTTGAAAGAAT
The DNA here is from genome assembly GCA_017941505.1 of Faecalicoccus sp. The sequence goes on from JAGAWH010000133.1 coordinate 4,071, forward strand.
ATAGTTCACATCATGAAATCGTTCTCAAATTCGGGATTTTTTATTATAATGAAGATAGATTAAAGAAGGTTACGATTATGGAAATTAAAGAAAAGAAATATTATTGCCCAAAATGTTTTAAGCAGGTAAATAAGCAGCCCGGCTTTGATCCATTGTTGAGCGCATGGACATGCGTAAATTGTGGCTATGAATTCAAAATTAATAATGTAGAGAATTACCAAGCACCGAATATTGAACCGGCTAAGGAAGCTTCTGTTGTGGATACAGATGTCATTGAATATGATGAAAACGTGCAGGAGATCGAGCCTGTTGATGAAGCTCCTGTTGTAGAAGAAGCTGTTGAAGAACCAGCAAATAATGATGAATTCGGACCGGCAGAAACAGAACCTGAAATCATCAATCAGGAGACAGTTTCAGAGCCAGTTGAACAAGAAGCTTCAAACGAGCCGGAAATTGTGGAAGAAATTCCATCTGCCCAACCAAATGAAGAGCCGGAAATCATTGATGTAGAGCCTGTTGAAACAGAAGCCGTTGAACAAACACCGGTTGAGGAAGTCAAACCGGAAACAACAGTTGAACAGGAAGAAGAAGCTGCATCAGATGAAGTAGAAGAAACAAAACCGGAGCCATCCGATGAAGCGAAACCAGAATCATCCGATGATCACGGAATTGATTTTTCCAGCACGGCAGAAAATGAAGAAGTGCAGGAAAAGAAGGTTGGCTTCTTCGGTAAGCTGTTTGGTGATGAAAAGCCACGTGAAAAATCGAAGAATGTTCTGGATTTCTTAAGAGATGAAGATCAGGAAGAGGTAGAAGAAATTCAAGAAGAAACACCGGTTCGACAGGATACATCCTTCGAAGAGAGTCAAAACTATACTCCGGATGTTTCAGGTGAGTCTTCAGATAGTGAACCATCCAATGTGTCTTATGAATCACAAGAGCCATTTGTTTCCGAACCATCCTATGAAAACCCGGATCCGTTCAATATGGAAAGTGAACAGGCACAATTAGAATCAGAGATTCAACAGGAACCGAAAAAGCCTGGATTTATGGAGTCTTTCTTTGAAAAACAGGAGCAGAAACAGTCTGAAAAAGATGTTGAGCGTATGCAGAAAGATAGAGAGCGCATGGAACAGGCTATCGATCGAAGAGATTACCGTCGTAAAAAACGCAGACAGTGGGCTATGACCCATTGGACCTGGATTGCGTGCGGTATATTGATTCTGATTCTGGCATGTTTTGGAGGCTATAAGTTCTATCAATGGCGTAAGCTTACTGTAGTAGGCATTAATTCTCAGGAATGCGTTGATAAGAATTATGTTGATGTGGTTGATGAATTTGCCGATCATGGCTTCACCAATGTGAAAGCCGTTCCTGTAGAGGATTTAAATTTAGCCGATCTGGATAAGGAAGGTCAAATCATCTCAGTATCTATTGATGAAAATCTTACCTTTAATACTGAATCCAAGTTTGCCTATGATGCACCGGTAATCATTCAATATCATGCAGCATCGAAGGTAGTTGTTCCGATGTCTTCCAGCGACGCAAGACGATTGTCTTATACCGAAGTGGTTGCCAAGTTTAAGGAAGCAGGATTTGAAAATATTGACACCAATAAGCAGGAAGATTTGATTGTCGGATGGCTTCGTTCTGATGGCCAGGTTGCTCATATCACAATAGGTGGCAGCGAAAACTTCAGACAGGGAGACGCCTTCCGAGTTGATTCAAAGGTTATCGTTACTTATCATACCTTCAAGCAGGATGAATCTCAGAAAGAGGAAGATAAGAAAGAGGATAAAAAGGAAGAATCTAAAAAAGAAGAATCTAAAGAAGAATCCAAAGAAGATTCTAAGAAAGAAGAGTCTTCTACCTCAGAATCTAAAAAGGAAGAATCCACTACATCCGATTCTAAAAAGGAAGATACTTCCGAAACACAAACCGATAAAAAATAGAAGTCCGTATCATACGGACTTCTTTTTTGGCACAATACCCCCCGGATAGTCTGGGGGTCCGTAAAAGCTTTAGTGGAGTGATAATAAAAAAGGCCTCCAAGTATACTGTAACTGTGGTCTGCAAACTACAGAGAAAATATACAAGGAGGTTTTGTCATGAGCGATTATACCGATGACTTATATAGTCTATCACACACAAAATGGAGATGTAAATATCACGTTGTGGTTGCCCCGAAATATAAGAGGAAAGCATTTTATCATACCTGAAAGGTAAAAACACAAAGAAAATACAGGAATACATCAAGAATCAATTAAAAGAAGACCGGGTAGCCAAACAACTGGAACCGGAGCTGGTTGACCCGTTTACGGGAAAACGGACATAGTGTCCGTCGTAGACCACACAGCGCAGCTTTGAGAGCAGGGCTATGCCCGCATATGAAAAACCACCGGGTCAGCCGGTGGATAATTATTCATCTTATAATTTCTTTTCCATCATAGTTTTACGAACACCAAATCCCATTTTTTCATAGAAGGTTCTGGCGTTGTGGTTACCTTCCCAAACATTTAAGGTAATATTTTGACATCCAATGGAGCGGGCGTAATCAACCACATATTTATAGAGTGTTCTTCCCACATGTTTTCCGCGTGCGTTTTCATCTACGCATAAATCATCGATATACAGCGTTTTCATATCGTGCAGATTATTGGAATTTTTCGTTTCTTCAATCATGCAGAAACAATATCCATATAAAGTACTATCTTCTTCTGCAACAAAGATAGGCGTTTGATCATTTTTGATGATCTGAGTCAATTCTTCCGTTGTATACTTACGGGTACCCGAAATAAACAGGTCCGGGCGAAGCTTAGCGTGTATTTCCAATACCTGGCTTAATAACTTATTGATAAAATCGATATCTTTAACTTCGGCTCTTCTTACAATCATAATCATTCTCCTTTATACGGATAGTATTATATCATACCTGCAAGATGCGGATGTATTACTTTTAGGCATAATTATCCATGCTGAAAGGGTATTTGAATATGTTTAGAAGGACTAATAAAATAAAAGTGGGATAGGTAAAGGAAGATGAAATATAGAATCAATAAAAAAACAGGCGATTCCATTTCTGAAATTGGAATTGGCTCTTCCTATATGTATGAGGCAGGAACAGACGAGGCTGTAAAAGCACTTAGAAAAGCTTATGAGGGTGGAATCAATTACTACGATTTAGCTGCCGGAGATGGATCGGCTTTTCCCATCTATGGGGAAGCTTTTAAAGATGTGCGAAAGAATATTTATTATCAAATTCATTTTGGAGCAGATTATACAAAGGGAACCTATGGGTGGTCATTGGATCTAGATACCGTTAAGAAATCTGTTCAATGGCAATTGGAAAAGCTTCATACCGATTATATCGATTATGGATTTATCCATTGTCAGGATGAGATTGAAGATTGGAAAATCTATAAGAAAAACGGGATTTATGACTATATATTAGATCTGAAAAAATCGGGAGTTGTCCGTCATATCGGATTATCTTCACATACACCCGAAGTCATTCAAACAATTCTGGATGAAGCGGATATCGATATGTTGATGTTTTCCATTAATCCCGGTTACGATTTTGGAAAAGGTGAGTATGCCTTTGGAAATATAGATGAGCGAAATGCGATTTATCAAAGATGTGAAAAAGAAGGAATCGGTATCTCTGTTATGAAGCCGTTTTCCGGAGGACAGCTTTTAGATGCATCACAATCCATCTTCCATTATGCTTTGACACCTTATCAATGTATTAAATATGCATTGGATACACCGGGAGTATTGACTGTTTTACCGGGAGCTCAGAGTGTAGAGGAAGTAGAATCTTTATTGGATTATTACAATCAATCCGAAAAGGAATTGGATTATTCGATCATCTCGAGCTTAACTGTCTCAAAAGTCGAACAAAGATGCGTATATTGTAATCACTGCAAGCCGTGCCCAATGGGAATCGATATCGGATTAGTTAATAAATATTATGATTTGGCAATAGCCGGGGATGATATGGCAAAATCCCATTATCATGAATTAAAGAAAAACGCATCGAATTGTATCCAATGCGGGCATTGTGATAAACGCTGTCCATTCCATGTTAAACAGAGTACCCGTATGCTCAAGATTCAAGAATATTTTAAATAGAGAGATAGTAAGGATTGGAAATGATGAAAAAGCTATTTAGTATTTTAGCCTGTGCAATGATGATTAGTGCATGTTCAAGCCAGAGTGCTCCCCAACAAACAGAGCCTGAAAAGGAACAGGAAACCGTTGAAACCACAGAAACTTCTCAAGCTGCGGATGGAAAAACAGCTGTCATTTATTTCAGCCGTGTGGGAAATACGGATTTTGATGACAATATGGATGCCATGAGTTCTGCCAGTGTAAATCGTGTAGATGACAAGCTAAAAGGCAATGCCCAGCTTATGGCAGAATGGCTTGCCGATGAAAGCGGCAGTGATATCATGGAGATTCTGGTCGAGGATTTCTATCCGGTAGACTATAATGAGACAATCGATCAGGCAAAACAGGAACAATCGGAGAGTTTCCGTCCGGCTTTAAAGGAAATGAGTGGCAGCCCGGAACAATACGATTCCATCTATCTGGTCATTCCTAACTGGTGGGGTGATTTACCGATGCCGGTATATTCTTTCTTTGATCAATATGATTTCAGCGGAAAGAATATAACTGTATTTATAGCGCATGGCGGAAGCCGCTTTTCTTCAACCATTCACTCTATTGAAGAGTTAGAACCAAATGCCAGCGTTTATGAAGGATTGGAACTGAACGCGGACGATGTGGCAAACAGCGAAACGGCCGTTCGTGAATGGGTAAAAAATCAATAGTAAAAAAGATAGGCATATCCGTTTGGGATATGCCTAAGCTTCTTTTATAACTAATTCATTTTTCCGAGATTTCTCATCACGATGTTTATTAAGTCTGCGTACATATTTCTCATATGCTTCATCATATGTTTTCTGATAGATCGCATCATTGGAATGATGGATATCATGGACATATTGGTGCTCATTGCCACTGACACCCTCAATTTTAGAACTGATCATATATACGGCAAGATCGGAGCACTGGTCAGATATCCTTTCCATATAAGAAAGAATATTTTCATATTGAATACCGGCATAGACATCGCATTGTTCGTGAACCATACGGTTAATATGTTTCTTTTTCATTTTCTTAACAAGTTCGTCTACAACCTCTTCTAAAGGTTCAATCTGCCTGGCCAGCGTTAAGCTGTCTTTTCGATAGGCTTTATAAGCTCTGGATAAAATTTCCGTAACGGCTTCAATTAAGATTTTTAAGTCTTTGTGTGCCTCATCCGAGAATTGTTTTTGATGGCGGGATAAGCTTTCCATATTGTAGGAAATATTCATCTCAAGATCACCGATACGCTCATATGCCGTGATTGCTTTCATCTGTAAGGATTGGTCTCTGGTCTCTCTGTCTAAACTTAGATAAGGAGTAATTTTGATGACATAATTGTTTCCTGCATCGGCACATTTATCCAAAAGATCTTCTCTTGTATGCATGCGCACCTCTCTTGAAGGATCATATCCGTGAATTTGTGAAACCATGGATTCAAAATTTTTAAGAGCCAGATCCCCCATTTTGACAACTAACTTTTTAGATTGGTCCAACGCCAGAGTAGCATTGGATACTAAATGCTCATCTAACAGACGCAGGTATTCTTCGACCTCTTCATCTTCTTCATTAACCGGCTCATCTTTGACAATTTTTTCTGCCATTGTCGCCAGCAATCCGGAAAACGGAATCATCAAAACGGCAGGAACTAAACGGAAGATACCGTGTACATTGGCAACACCGCCGGAGTTTAAGGTCATATACCAGATATTATCTCCGATCAGTCCTGTCATTCGTCCGATAAATAAGAACGCAATAATCAGAAGGGAAGCGATAATATTGTAGATGACATGTACAAGTGCTGTACGAATCTGATCCGGTTTGGCACCGATACGGCTTACTAAGAAGGTTGTTAAACAGTCACCGATATTAACACCCAGAATAATGGAAAATACCGCGCAGAAACGAAGTCCTACCGAACTGGCCATCGACTGTAAAATACCAATTACAGCGGATGAGCTTTGAATGATTCCTGTCACAAGTACACCGGCTAAAAAGCCTAAGATATAATTGTCTTCAAAGGATGTTAAGAAGGTTGAAAGGCTGTCGCCAAATCCGGAAACCGAACCGCTCATAGAAATTAAGCCCATAAAAAGGATTCCGAATCCAACAAGAATCGATCCTGCATTTTTAGCACTGTCCTTCTTGATAAACATGATCAGAATCATTCCGATTAACAGGGCCAGGGGCGCCAGGTTATCGGCTTTAAAGAAATACAACAGAGAGGTGCCATCGGCACTGACATCCATTAAACGAATGATTTGGGCCGTGATTGCCGTTCCGACATTGGCACCAAGTACAATTCCTACCGACTGTCTAAAGGTTAAGAATCCGGCACCGACAAGTCCGACGGTCAATACGATGGTTGCGGTAGAACTCTGGATCATGCAGGTTACTAACATACCGAACAAAAAACCGATAACCGGTTTATTGGTAACCTTTGCCAGAGCAGCCTTCATCGCTGTACCGGATGAGCTTTTTAAGGAGTCTCCCATTAACCGCATTCCATAAAGGAACATCGATAAGCCTCCTAAAAGCGATATAATTTTATAGAATAGTTCCATTCAATCTCATTTCTCCTCACTTTACATTAGAACAAGGCTATTCTATGATTTTTTACATCTATTTTCAATAAATTTGAGATATATCTAAAACATTTTACAATTAACAAACAATACGAAAAGGTGATATGTATTGTTTTGTTTCAGTAAAATCAAGGTTTGAAAATACATTAGGGAAGATTCCCCGGAATGGTTTTGTGCTACAATACAGATAGAGATTTGAAAGGAGACAACCATGACTTTTCGAAGCATTTATTTTTATATAATTACATGTCTGGCATCCTGGACAGTATCATCATGGATTATTCCGTTGATTCCATTAAATCCATGGATCATTCGTTTAATTGTCGTTCTGATATTATTACTGTTAACAGTAATATTTGAACGTCCAAGAAGACATCGAAGAAGAGATACTTTGCGAGAAGGAGAAATACGCTAATATACAAACATTAAATCAGGGAGGTAGAATTATGATCAATGCACTGACAATGAATATATGGGGAAAAGAGTTTCGTTTGGATGTGGAGTTTGAAAATGAAGAAGGGGAAGAATTGCTCTTAAACCAGATTCGAGCATTCCGAAAGTTTTCTGAGCTAAAAGATTTGCCGGAATGTTTAGAAGATGTGAAACAGTACTGCTTAAGAAAAAGCTTTCGCTATATTAAGGGAAAAGAAATAGACGATATCTTCACTCTTGTTTATCCATTAAAGCTCTATATTGTTCGTTCTGAAACAAGAAGAGAAGTAATCTTATTATGCCAATATCGCTACGATATGGAAAATGGCATTGCGATTGATTTTGTGGATGAGGAATTATTTAAAATCGGCAACCGCCATATGATCGCATAACTAAAAA
>JAGAWH010000134.1 GCA_017941505.1 Faecalicoccus sp.
ATTAAGTATGGATATTATTATTGCTCCTGCCAAGCAGATGCGCATTGTAGATGACTTTCCGCTGTCTTTATCAAAACCAATCTACATCAATAAAACAAAGGAACTGCTTGACCATCTTAAAAGCCTTGACTTTCAAGAGCTGAAAAAGGTGTTGTCAGCTTCCGATAAGATTGTAAAACAGGCATATGATAATTTTCAAAATATGGATTTGGATAAAGACTTAAGCCCGGCTTTATTGGCATACAATGGAATCCAGTATAAATATATGACTCCTAATGTGTTTACCGATGAACAATTTGAATATGTCAATAAACATCTGTATATACTTTCGGGATTTTATGGATTAGTAAAGCCCTTAGATGGAATTGTAAATTACCGCCTGGAGATGCAGGCAAAATGTCCGTTTTCCCTGTATGAATTCTGGTCATCCGATCTTGCCGATGGATTAACAGATACTGTCATCCTCAATTTGGCAAGTGAAGAATATGCAAAATGTATCCGTCCTTACAGAAAGCTTGTCGATGTCCGCTTTTTAGAAGAAGATCATGGAAAGCTGAAAGAAAAAGGCGTATATGCCAAAATGGCACGGGGTTCTATGGTCAATTATTTATCACAGATTCAGGCTAAGACTCTTGAACAGGTCAAACAATTTGATCAGCAGGGTTACCATTTCGATTCATCTTTGAGTGATGATACTACAATTACCTTTATACGTAAAAAAACGGGATAAAGTTAAAATCCCGTTTTTTTAATCCTGCTTATCTTCGTGTGAATTCCTGCGTCTTAAATCGATATTCAAGCGATTCGGTTTCGGCACATCACGATAAATCCTGAAGCAGACACCATCCTCGGTATTAAAGCCTTCTACATTGTAGTTATTTGCCTTTGTGACCTTCTGTACAATGGATAAGCCAAGACCAAATCGTCCGCCTTCGCCTTTTTCATACGGTCTGAATAAAGATTCAATTCGCGATTCATCCATCTTTGGACCATCGTTAGAAATACGAAGATCATTTTCATGGACCTCGATTTTAATGTAGGACTTCGCATAGCGGAATGCGTTTTCCATAAGGTTTTCAATAGTAACCCGCCATGCCTCAATCAAGCCATCAAAGAATACCTCTTCTACGTCCGTAATAATTTTAATCTCCGGTCGTATTACTGCAGCGTTCAATACTACGGATTCTACAACTTCCTTCATATTGGTCACAACACCCGAAGCATCACTGGCGATCAAATATTCGACACGGTTTAGATACAGAAGATTATGCACTTTATCTTCTAAACGCTGGGCATTGTCCATGATCACATCAACACTGGATTCCAGTGTACCGTATGGATAAATGCCATCCTTGATTGATTCCGAATAGCTTTTGATGGTCGCAATCGGCGTTTTTAAATCGTGAGAGATGTTGTGCATCATTTCTTCCTTGGACTTCTGCTGACGGTCCAATTCTTCTTTCATAGATACCAGCGCATTGGCCACTTCACCGATTTCATCTTCACGGTTGATGTACAGTTCGACTTCTTTTCCCTGCTTGATCTGTTCTATATAGTTACGGATCTGATTCAATGGATGAATCACAGAGAAAACCCATATGATCATAACCACGATAAAGATGAAAAAGGCAAGAATTGTTCCATAAACCGCAGTATCGATTAAGGAAGTTCTTAAGGTCTGCGGATAGGTATCATTCATAAAGCTTGCCAAGACGATCTTGCCATCTCCATTATCGCATTTTCTTAAGCAGTAAAAGTAAGACACATCTGAGAACATCGTTGTTCCCTGAGAGAAGTTATGCTGTCCTTTCAACATATACTTCGCTTCTTTTTTTAAGAAGTTGATCATCTCGGTTTCACCCTTGTCACTTTTATCCGCAAGGTTCAATAACTGAACAGAATCAGGTGTAATCAACAAATTACTTTGAATCGGGTCTTTGGCGGCGTATTGGTATAAATCCAAAGAAGTCTCCGTTTCCGACTCCAATATCGCGACAAGCGGTTCCTGACGATTCACAATCATCGTAAACATTTGGGATGAAATCATCTCATCTACACTATCACTTAGATAAAAGAAGAAAAAGATGATAAAAAAGCCAAGAAACAGCAGAATTATTACTAATATCTGCTGTGTTAATGACATCTTTTTAAATAAATGCGGTTTGCGGTTCATTTTATCCTAACCGATATCCGTATCCATAGATTGTATGGATATTCAAATTCGGAAGTTTTTTGCGAAGTCTTCGTAAAGTATCATCCACAACACGGTCACTTCCGTAATAATTTTCATCCCATACATTTTCTAAAATCTTATCTCTTGAGAACGCAATTCCTTTATTTTTGATAAACATCATCAATAAATCGAACTCCTTAGTAGTAAGTTCAATTTCCGTGTTATCCGCATAGATCTTACGCTGCTCTTCATCCAGTTCATAACCATCAATGGATATGCGGCTGTTCTCATCACGATAAGCACGCTTAATAATGTTGTTGACACGAAGAACCATTTCCTTTGGTGAGAATGGCTTTGTGATATAGTCATCACAGCCCTTCTCCAAGCCAATGATACGGTCAAATTCCTTGTCACGCGCTGACATAAAGATAATCGGAATTTCCGGGCCCTGGAGACGAATTTCTTCCAAAAGATCAAATCCGGATTTGTCATCCAGCATAATATCCAGGATCCATAAATGTACATCATCATCCTGTACATGGGCACTGGCATCTTCATAGGTATAATAGGAGCGAACTTCGTATCCTTCTTTTCTCAGATATTGCGCAACAAGGTTATTGAGATCCTTTTCATCTTCAACAACACATATTACTCTTTTCATTCCATCAATCCTTTCTTAGTATCCTTTCTTTTCGATAAAATCGACAACACGGGATACATATAAATCACAGAGCTCATCAGACTTTGCTTCAACCATTACACGTACAAGTGGCTCTGTCCCGCTTGGTCTTACAAGGATTCTTCCTTCATTTCCAAGCTCTTCACTTACGGAATCAACTACCTTCTTTAATTCTTCATCCGCTAATGCTTTCTCTTTATCATTGACCTTAACATTCTTTAAAAGCTGCGGATAAATGAACAATCCTTCGGATAATTCCTGAATTGTCTTTCCGGTATTCTTTAAGATTTCCAATAATTTTAAAGCTGTTAACAGACCGTCACCGGTTACTGCATTTTCTAAGAAGATAATATGTCCGCTCTGTTCACCGCCGATATAATAATCATTCTTCTGCATTTCTTCAAATACATACTTATCGCCTACCGGTGTTTGAATATAGTCGATTTTGGAAGCATCCAGTGCTTTATAGAGGCCAAGGTTAGCCATAACTGTTGTAACAACGGTATTTTTATTTAAGCGGTTGGCTTTTTTCATATAGCGTCCGCAGATGTATAAAATGTAGTCACCGTTAACTAATTCGCCATCGCTGTTTACGGCAATTAAACGGTCTGCGTCACCATCAAAGGCAAGACCTAAATCATAGTCGCCCTCCTTCACCTGACGCTGCAGGTTTTCCGGATGTGTAGATCCGCACTTCGTATTGATATTGATACCGTTTGGTGAGTTATTGATCGCATCAACTGTTGCTCCTAAGGCATCTAAAGTTTCAACTGCTGTACTTGTTGCAGAGCCATTGGCAAGATCACATAAAATCTTAAATCCGGAAAGATCTACCGGTACGATTTCCTTTAACCAGGACATGTAAATTTCTAAGCCGTCATCCCATTCAAAGAATTCACCGATTCTATCTCCTGTTGCCAGGTCAAGAGTAGACTTGCCATCCATATAATCCTCAATTTCCAGAAGGATTTCTTCTTCCATCTTTTCACCGTTCTGGTTAAAAATCTTAATTCCGTTGTCATAGTACGGATTGTGGCTGGCAGATACCATGATACCGCAGTCAAAGCGCTCTTTTCTTACTAAGTAAGAAACAGCCGGAGTCGGACATACACCAAGTAAATATACCTGGGCACCGGTGCTGGTAGCACCTGCTGCAAGAGCTAATTCAAACATATCACCGGATAAACGTATATCTTTACCAATCAAAATTTTCGCATGACGCTTTTTTCCGTAATATGCACCCAGATACTGACCGATTCTAATAGCCATATCCATCGTTAAATCTTCATTTGCACGGCCTCTAACG
>JAGAWH010000008.1 GCA_017941505.1 Faecalicoccus sp.
TATATGATTGATATTGGGCAGGGGGACTGCACCTTAATTGTTGAACCGTTTCAGCGCTCTACGGTGATGATCGACTGCGGACAAAGCTTATATAAAGATAATATGGAGCTCTATGTAGTTCCGTTTTTAAGGAGCATTCATGTAAATCATCTGGACTGTCTGATCTTGACGCATGATGATTTTGATCACTCGGGGGGCTATGAATCCCTGTCCCAACAAATTGAAATCAAAGAGTGCATAAGAGATTCAAAGACCGAGATTCCGGTACCGTATCCATTTCTTTCTTTGTGTCCTGAAAGAGAGGCTAAGGATGAAAATGATAAAAGTATTGTATCTTTGTTTGAATATGATGGAATCCGTTATCTCTGGATGGGAGATGCCTCTACGGATGTTGAAAAACAGATTATCAAGGAATATCCAACACTTAAAACAGATATTCTAAAGTTAGGGCATCATGGCTCTAAAACAAGCTCCTCTTTTAAATTTCTTGATGAAGTGAATCCTTTGATCGGGCTTATCTCAGTCGGTAAACACAATCACTATGGACATCCCGATTCAATTGTGATTCAAAATTGTGCAAAGCTGCAGATTCATGTATTAATGACCAAAGATGTCGGGATGGTGGAGCTTTCCTCTTTTTATGGCATCCATTGGATGCAAAGTGCATCCGGATTATTCGGACTATTTTGAAAGAGGAAGAAATAGAATATAATAACAACAGAAGTGAGGTTATTGTATGTTTGAAAAATTTCAGAAATTTATGGGGATTGAAAATAAAACAATTAACAATTCTGAACAGTTTTTAAAGACTTATTCCGGATGTACATTTCAACATGGTTTATATCGAATTCATCGCTTAGAAGATATCAATAAGTGGACAAATATTGTAGAAGAAGTATTTCCAAAATATAAAGGTAACATCCTTGTGTTTGGATATGATTGGTTAGGAAGACAATTCGCCTTAAATCAAAAAACAGGCACCATTTTATTGATGGAGCCGGGAACCGGGGAAGTATTAAATATCCCTGCTGATTTTGTTGCTTTCCACGATGAAGAAATTGCCGATTACAGTGAGGATTCATTGGCTTCCGATTTCTTTGATGAGTGGAGAGCAGCCACCGGATATGAATTAGCTCATCATGAGTGCGCCGGCTATAAAGTTCCTTTATTTTTGAACGGTCAGGATAATCTTTCCAACTTGGAAGTATCGGATATGGAAGTGTATTGGTCCTTGATGGGAGCAATGATTCATGGATAATTATACCGATCTCAATGCCAAGGTTATTGACGCGTGGGCTAAGGAAGGCTGGGCATGGTCGATTCCTATATCTCATGAAACATATCTAAAAGCACTTGAAGGGGACGGTAAAATCTATTTAACCCCAACTAAGCCGGTACCTGACAAATGGCTTGGTAATATCAAGGGAAAGAAAGTTCTCGGGCTTGCCAGCGGCGGCGGCCAGCAGATGCCCATACTTTCTGCGTTTGGAGCAAAGTGTACGGTTTTAGATTATTCTTCAGAACAAATTGAAGCTGAAAAAATGGTTGCCGAAAGAGAAGGGTATTCCATCGAGATTGTTCGTGCGGATATGACCAAACGACTTCCTTTTGAAGATGGATCATTTGATATGATCATTCATCCAGTTTCCAATGTTTATGTAGAAGAAGTGATGCCGATCTGGAAGGAATGTTTTAGAGTATTAAAACCGGGAGGCTTTTTATTGTCGGGGCTTGATAACGGGATAAATTTTATCGTGGATGAAAAGGAAGAAAGGATTGTAAACAGACTTCCATTCAACCCGTTAAGAAATCCGGATCAAAGCTTGCCTGAAGATGA
>JAGAWH010000009.1 GCA_017941505.1 Faecalicoccus sp.
ATTGATAAACACTTATGGGAATTGGCCAATCAATCCGATATGGATTTAAAAGAACAATATGACAAGATTGATGAAGTCTGTATGATTAACTCCAATCGAATCTTATCGGCTTTTATTGAAAATAAGGTTTCTTATGCCGATTTCAGTGACATCAATGGATATGGTAACTATGACAGCGGCCGCGATAAGTTAGAAGATATCTTTGCGAAAGTGCTTGGATGTGAAGATGCCCTAGTGCGTGCGCAAATCATGAGCGGAACCAATGCCTTATATCTTGCGTTTTCTGCCTTATTAAAATACGGCGATACGATGATTTCTATATCCGGTGCTCCTTATGATTCTTTGCAGGAGCAGATTGGTATCATCGGAAATTCCAGCCAGTCTTTAAAGGCATATGGGGTAAAATATGAACAAATTGATTTAATTGATGATGAATTTGATGAAGAAACCATCGTAGAAAGATTAAAAAGACAAGATGTAAAGTTAGTGGAAATACAGCGTTCACGAGGATACTCCAACCGTCTTTCCTTAACCATTGCCAAGATTGAACATGTGATCAAAAAGATCCGTGAAGTCAATAAAGATGTCATCATCATGGTAGATAACTGTTACGGTGAGCTGGTAGAAGAAAAAGAACCGGGACATGTCGGAGCGGATATCGTAGTAGGATCTCTCATGAAAAATTTAGGAGGCGGTGTGGCCACAACCGGTGGTTATATCGCAGGTAATGCGGATTTAATTCAGATGGTGGCAGAGCGCCTGACAGCACCGGGTATTGGAAAGGATTTAGGAGCTAACTTCAACCAGAACAACTCCTTCTTTAAAGGGATCTTCATGGCACCGAGTGCTGTAAAAAATGCCTTAAAGACAGCAGTATTCGCATCGTATATGTTAGAAAAGCTGGGATATAAAAATGTATCTCCAAGATACGACGAGCCAAGAACCGATATCATCCAGACACTCGAATTGGGAACCAAAGAAAATCTGGTACGCTTTACCCAGGGTATTCAATCGGCTTCCCCGATTGATTCCTATGTTCGTGTACTTCCTGCTCCGATGCCGGGATATCCATTTGATGAAGTTATGGCAGCCGGCAGCTTTACCCAGGGCAGCACGATTGAGCTCAGTGCCGATGCACCTATGGTAGAACCGTATACTTTATATATGCAGGGTGGTCTAACGACCGAATACGGTAAATTATCCATTCTTCTTGCCCTGACAAAGATGACAAATCCGGAGTAATATCCGGATTTTTTGTTTGGTTATTTTGAAAAGTATGATATGTATATCGTATACATGCGAGGTAATTAATTTTGAAATATACACGACAGATTGGATACGGTGCTCTTTTAGGAGCATCGATGATGATGGCAGCCGGAATGAGTGTGAAGGCTGAAGAAAACGAACAAGCACCGATTCCTGTGGAAGAACAGGCAGAGTTACAGGTGGATGAGGCTGTAACAGAAGATATAAATGAAGAAACAATCGAACAAATTGATACGACAAGTGAAGAGTCTTCCCTGTCATCTGACCTGACAAAAAATGAAGTAAACAACGGAATTCCGGTTATCTATCTAAATATTGATGAATCCAAAGGAACCATCGATGCCATGAACTCGGATCCAAAACATAACACATACTGTTACGGGACAATGGATTTCAAACTCCCTTCTCCGGATTTTCAATATGTAGATCTAAATACCGATCTCAAAGAATATGAGAACCTGGAGATGTCTATCAAAGGACGCGGAAACAGTACCTGGCTGCATGATAAAAAGCCATATAAGATCAAGCTGGATAAAAAACAGGATCTTCTAGGACTTGGAAATGAAGAAAAAAATAAACACTGGGTGCTGATCGCCAACAGTGGTGATGATACCCTTGTCAAAGACCGCCTAACCGCAGATTTAGGTGAGACAATGGGCTTGGATTATACGCCGATTGGGGCACCCGTGGATGTAGTAATGAACGATCAATATCTGGGAAGTTATTTTCTCATGGAGCAGGTTCGTGTAGGAAAAGGAAGAATTGATATCGATGAACTTACCGAAAGCGATGTGAATGAGCCGGAAATCACCGGTGGATATGTTGTTCAGGTGGGCACTCAGACAAATCCTACGGAACCAGGTTATTTCAAAACCAAATCCGGGGCTACCTGGAACAATCATACCCCTTCCTTCAATCTGGATGAAGGTGATTATGAAAACGACATCCAGAAAAATTATATCCGTGATTATTTCCAGATGGTTGAAGATATATTGATGTCTGATACGCAAAAAGATGCGGACGGTAACAGTTATACTGCCTATATGGATCCTGTCTCTGCGGCCAAATACTGGTGGATCCAAACCGTATCGAAAAATAATGATGCCTTTGAATCCGGCAGCACCTATCTGTATAAAAAAAGAAATGGTATTCTCTATTGGGGACCGCTATGGGACTTTGACCAGGCCTGGGGATACCCGGATACTGAACCGGAAAATTATCAAGGCTTTGATTTAAGCATCTGTCCATGGATTCCGGCGATGCTGCATGATAAAAGCGAAGGCAGTATCTATCAACATGTCATTGAACAATGGCCGACTTTGCGGGATACATTATTAGATTACTCAAAAGATGGCGGCATGATTGACAAGTACTATGAAGAGACCAAAACATCTCAAACAGAAAATGAAAAAATGTATCCTATCCAGGGTGATAAATCCTATAAAGATGTGGTAAATAACTTGAAAACATGGATTCAAAATCGAGTTGGATGGATTGATGAACATCTTAGTGATCTTGAAACCATCGCCTGTAAAGTAGTTTTAAAAGTCGAGGATCTTCCGGATCAAGTTTATTATAAACAAAACGGAAGCGGCTTATTCTTCTTACAGGATCCCGTTAAGGAAGGATTGATATTTACCGGCTGGTATGACCAAAACGGAGAAAAAATTACCGATGAAAACCTAATCTTATCGGATATGGTTCTTACCGCAGGATTTGTCATTGAAGAAGAAGCGACAAAGTATGAAGAGATTATTTTCCGCCAAGATGAAGAAACAGTGGTTCTTTCTGACAACCCATATGGTGTGCGTCCGGTATTTACCGGATTTCCGCAAAATCCGGAATTGAAGACAATTGTTTGGTCCACTTCCGATGAATCCATCGCAAGTATAGATACAACTGGTTATATTGAACTTTTAAAAACCGGAAAAGTAACCATAACAGCTACCGTTCCAAGCGGGCAGACTTTCTCTTACATCTTAAATATTGTGGATAAAGCACCTCTGCCAAATTCCATCAATGTTGCAGAAACCATGGATCTGCAGCCGGGTCAACATCGCCGAATTGATGTAGTTACCGATCCTGTAAATGCGATCACAAGTTATCAATCATACACAACGGAGGATACTTCGATTATTTCTGTTGACTACAACACCGGTGTTGTGACAGCCTTAAAAGAAGGTACTGCCAAAGTGATCATTAGCGTGATTGTATATGGGGATGAAGAGCTAACATGGGAAAAAATCTGTATTGTGAATGTGAAAAAAGAAGAGGAAAAATCCGATACTCCATCACAGACCAAACAGCCTGTTTACCTAATGGAACATACTGCCATACAAAATCAGGTACACGGTGTCCCGACCGGAATTATTTCAAATGTTGGAATGCGGTTGAATTCAATGATACTTTCGTGTCTTGGAATCATATTTGTTACATATCGAAGATTATTTAAGAAATAGTATGGGAACTGATCATTTCAGTTCCCTTTTCATTTGAATCGGCACCCTTGAATGACCTATTCATGTTATCATTGTAATGGTACGACATTAACATGAATAATCGAAAGGATTTTATTATGAATTTAACCAATATCCGTTTTCTTTTTACACCGGATGGATTTATCCCGGATATTACAGATACGATGGCCATCCAGGAACGACAGGAAGCCGAAAAATGGCTTGGTGATTTTTCTCTTAAAAGATTATATGAATTTGGAGTCGGGCCACGCCCATCCAATTTAACGGCCAGTGCATCCTACCTTTATCTTGTATCATCTACTTTTTTTAAGTGCCTGATAGACTTACCGGGGCTTGAATTAGAACGTGAAAAGGCAAAAGTAACCCTGAAAAGTGAGACATTGAATATATTGTTAGAAGCTGTCCCTTTTGGTCTAGGTTCAGAAAATATCACAAAACAGTGGATCAACAAAATATATAAATATTTCAATAAACACTATAAAGAAGAAATTAAAGCCTATAACGGGACCGTGGAGATGTATTTAACCGAAAAAAATCAGAATCTGCATGTCCCGGAACGAATTTTCTTTCACCTGGTTGAACAAAAAAATGATGGAATCTATCCATTTGCCTTTATGGCAACATATGCTTCAAAAAATGGTTCGAAAGTTAACCATTACCCATTGAAATATGCATTGACAGAATACAAGGCAGAAAGAAGAAAGTTAATTGAATTATTATCCTGTTTAAATGAAGCCGCAGAAGTATCCGATATCATTGCAGATTTTATGAAAAACGGAGAATTATTTCATCCATTACGTCTTACTGCCGATGAAGCCTTTTTATTTTTGAAAGATATTCCTAAAATCGAAGCTTGCGGTATTTTATGCCGAATACCAAACTGGTGGCGCCAAAAGGTCATGTATCCAAATTTAACAATTAAACTGGGAAATAATGAGCCTTCGCTTCTTGGCTTTGATGCCATTCTATCCACTACACCTTCATTGACAATTGATGGAGTTGAACTCACAAAAGAGGATATCTTCCGCTTATTGAACATGACAGAAGGTCTTGCGATGATCAAAGGAAAATGGATCGTAGTCGATCATGCTCGATTGAATGATCTTTTAGAAAGAATGGAATCTTCCGATGATACAATTTCACTTCTGGATGCTCTAAGAAAAGATATCTCAGAGGATAAACAAGATCCGGATAACGGTATCATCATTTCCAATGGACAATGGTTAAATTCTTTATTACATAATTTGAAACACCCTGAAAAGCTTCGCAAAACAAAAGTCCCGGCATCCGTCCATGCCACACTTCGGCCATACCAAATCAATGGATTTAATTGGTTAAGCTATATGGATACGATTGGTTTTGGTGCCTGTCTGGCAGATGATATGGGCCTTGGCAAAACGCTGCAGGTACTGACATACCTGGAAAATCTTCGGCAGAAAAAATCTGATGCCCATGTATTATTGGTGGCACCGGCCTCACTTTTAGGAAACTGGCAGAAAGAAAAAGAAAAATTTGTCCCTGATATGGATCTACAAATACTGCATGGTTACTCTAAGCCAACACTTCAAAAAATGTGTGAAAATCCAAGCTTTTTAAATATCACAACATATGGAATGGTATCCAGGATTGATGAATTAGCGAATCGGAAATGGGACTGCATCATCTTAGATGAAGCCCAGGCTATCAAAAATCCTTTAACGAAACAAACCCGCGCTGTTAAAAAACTATCCGGAAGAATGCACATAGCAATGACCGGTACTCCCATTGAAAACGATTTGACCAACCTATGGTCTTTATTTGACTTTTTAAATAAAGGTCTTTTGGGTTCTGCTTCCGAATTTACTTCCTATTGTTCCAAATTGGATAATACACCGGAAGACTATGCCCGACTGAAAGGAATGATCAATCCATTTCTTTTAAGAAGAATGAAAACCGATAAGAGAATTATTAAAGATCTTCCGGATAAATTTGAAATGTTGGATTATACCAATCTATCCAAAAAACAAATCGTATTGTATAAAAAAACAGTCGATGATACTGCAAAGAAGCTGGAAGAGCTGAGTGGTATGGAAAGAAGAGGATTGGTATTATCGACTATTATGAAATTAAAGCAAATTTGTAATCATCCCGATCAATACCTTGGCAGTAAAGCGTATACACCATCAGAAAGCGGAAAATTTCTGATGTTAAAAGAACTTTGCGAAACCATTTATGAAAAACGTGAGCGGGTTCTTATCTTTACCCAATTTAAGGAAATAACTGACTATCTTGCTGATTATTTAGAAACGATTTTTCATGCACAGGGCGGTATCATTCATGGATCCATTTCCGCAAAACAAAGAACAGAAATTGTGGAAAAGTTTCAATCCGATGCATATATGCCTTTCATCGTATGTTCCATAAAAGCTGCCGGAACCGGATTAAATTTAACCAAAGCTAATCATGTTATACATTTTGACAGATGGTGGAATCCAGCCGTGGAAAACCAGGCAACAGATCGAGCTTTCCGAATCGGACAGACAAAAAATGTAATGGTTCATAAATTGGTATGCCGCGGAACAATTGAAGAAAAAATCAATATAATGATTGAGTCTAAAAGAGAACTTGCTGAAAACGTAATCGGTGAAGGAAGCGAAAAGTGGATTACTGAGCTTAGTAATGAAGAACTTCTATCATTGTTGAGATTGGATTAAGGAGCAAATAAGATGGCAAAATATTGGAATACTAAATATTACAGTCAACCAACCACATCAGAATTGCAGCAAAATGTAGAAAACACCAAAAAAAAGGCAAAAAAGAAAGGCATTGTGTATTCGCCGGTCATCATTGAAGGGAGAACCATATGCAATTCATGGTGGGGGAAGGCATGGTGTGAAAATTTGGAGAGATATGCCGACTATGCCTCAAGAATTGAAAGAGGAAGAAGATATGTTCGTAATGGTTCTGTGATCGACCTTCAAATCAGCCGCGGCCGTGTGAATGCCCGGGTTCAAGGTACCAGAAAAACTCCGTATAAGGTAGAGATTAGAATATCTCCCCTATCCGAAGAAAAATGTCAGCAGATCATGAATCGCTGTGGAAAAAAATTATCTAATCTTGAATCACTTCTTTCGGGAGATTTCCCTGATGAAATGAAAGAGCTTTTCTTTGAAAAAGACGGACTCTTCCCAAATCCGGCAGAAATCTCTTTTAACTGTTCCTGTCCCGATTGGGCATTAATGTGCAAACATGTAGCGGCTGCATTATATGGAATCGGTGCCAGGTTTGATAAAGACCCTATGTTGTTTTTTGAACTTAGGGGAATTGATGTCGAAAAATTTATTGATGTTACTTTACAGGACCGTGTGGATGAAATGCTGTCAATGAGTGACAATCGCACCGCAAGAATGATGGATGATGAAACAAATCTATCCGAATTATTTGGTATATTTTCCTAGGTTAAATTTTGTATATTTCTTTAGATAGTTTCATAAATATGGTAAAACTAACAATTTTTTTTAAACAGTAAGGAGGTGAATCATGAATCGAAAACGATACCTCAGCTATGGATTTTTTATCATTCTGTTTATGTTGTGGACCGTATCCATAACGACCATCGTGCAGGCGGAAGAAACATCTCCTATCCCAACAGAACCTGTTGCCGATGTAGAACAATCCACTTTCGATGAACCGGATCAAAACAATGATATAGTGGATCAAACCACAGTAGAAAATGAGACCGTCATAGAAATGTCCAATGAAGAAGCTGTCAAAACAGCCGATAGTGCTAATAATGAAGTCAATAATGGAATTCCGGTTATTTATCTTCATATCGATGAATCCAAAGGAACCATCGATGCGATGAACTCGGATCCTGATCATAATACATATTGTTACGGAACATTGGATTTCACCTTACCTTCCGATGACTTTCAATATGCCGACCTGCCATCGGATTTAAAAGAATACTACAATCTGGAAATGTCGATCAAAGGACGCGGCAACAACACATGGACCCAGGATAAAAAGCCTTATAAGATAAAATTAGACAAAAAAGCAGATTTATTAGGACTTGGGGATGATGAAAAAAATAAACACTGGGTCTTATTGGCAAATACGTTTGATCCTTCTTTAATCAAAAATCGCATAACCTCCTACCTGGCAGATCAAATCGGACTTGAATATACACCGATCGGAGTACCGGTTGATTTGGTGATGAATGATGTTTACCTGGGAAATTATTTTTTAACGGAGCATGTCCGCGTCGATTCAGGAAGAATCAATATTGATGAATTGACGGAAAGCGATGTTGATACACCGACAATAACCGGTGGATATGTTGTACAGAACGGAACCCAGACAAGCCCCGATGCTCCAAGTTACTTTACTACAAAATCCGGAGAAATATGGAACAATCATACTCCGTCTTTCGACCCTGGTGAGGGTGATTATG
The DNA here is from genome assembly GCA_017941505.1 of Faecalicoccus sp. Next base: position 8,176 of record JAGAWH010000009.1, read on the forward strand.
AAAACGATATCCAGAAAGAATACATCCGCAGCTACATGCAGATGATCGAAGATATTTTATACAGTGATACGCAGATGGATGATAACGGAAATCCATACAGCTATTATATGGATCTTCCTTCGGCTGCCAAATATTGGCTGATCAATGCGGTAGCCAAAAATAACGATGCCTATGAAACCGGCAGTACCTACCTCTACAAGAAAAGAGATACCGAAAACGAGATTGGTAAGCTGTATTGGGGACCCGTATGGGATTTTGACTTTAGCTGGGGTAATACCGATAGGGCTGATGGCGGTCTGTATGAAGGCTTTGATTCGGTCCTTCAAGGATGGATCCTTCCGATGCTGCATGATACCTCTGAAAACAGCTTCTGTGAGCAGATTCTGAGTGAATGGCCTGAAGTTCGTGAGCTTATGTTGGATATGATGGATGATAACGGAATCATCGATCAATACTATGAAGAAATGAAACAATCCAGAGAAGCGGACCAAAAGGTAAATCCTTCAGAGCATAAGATTGATTACAGTACTTATATTTCCAATCTGAAAAACTGGATACAACACAGAATACAATGGATCGATGCCAATATACAAAATCTCTCAAATGAATCCCGCAAAATCAAGATCTGCGAAGAAGGTAAGGCTGATATCATTTATTATTTGCGAAATAATACCCGTTTAAGCAAGTTAGAAACTCCACAAAAAGAGGGCTTTATCTTTAAGGGATGGGCAACACAGGATGGAGAACATTTAGAACCGGAATCCACTGTTACATCGGATTTGATTCTAACACCATTATTTGTATCCGTTGATGAGGCAACAAAATATGAAGAAATCATTTTCCGTCGAGATGTAGACAGCATTCTTTATGATGCCTCTGCCACCTATAAACCGCAATATAGTGCCTTCCCTGCTGATCCTGAGCTTAAAAAGATCACATGGATTAGCTCCGATAATTCTATTGTATCCATTGATGAAGAAGGAACGGTGACGCCGCTTCAAACAGGAACAGTTACCATCACGGCAACACTTCCTAACGGGTACAGTGCATCCTATGTTTTACATATCGTAGATGAAAAGATTAGGCCGAAAAATGTGGAAGTTCCGGAAACTTTGATTTTGAAAAAAGGTGAACACGGGCGTATTACTGTCATGATTGATCCTACCAATGCCTTTATTGACCGATTCCAATTCAGAACGGATAAAAATGATATTATTGACATCAATATGATGACAGGTGCAGTGACCGCCCTGAAAGAAGGAACCGTTTCTGTTACCGTATATGTATTCTATAACGGAGATAAAAATGATCCATCCCGTTTGACATGGGAGAAGATATGCATGGTGACTGTCATTGAAGAACCGGTTGTAGAACCGGTTATTGAAAAGGAACAAGTTACAGAACCCGTTTCTATGAACCCTGTTCATGGTGTTCCGACCGGAATGAATACGCATTTTGCGGAAATGATAAGCATGTTGGTGTCATCGATTATAGGAATCTATCTACTTATAAAAAAAGAGAGGTAAAGAAAAGACCGGAGAATGTTCTTCGGTCTTAATTGCTTCCCATCTGTCCTCCGTCAATTCGGATGACAGTATTGTTGATATAATCCGCCTTGTCGCTGATTAAAAAATGTACCAGATGAGCCACTTCTTCCGGTTCACCATAACGTTTTACCAGAATCTTTTCAGTTTCCTGTTTTAAAAACTCTTCGTCGTAACCATCTAATTCCGATTCCGTTCCGATAAAGCCCGGGGCCACCGCATTGACATGTACGTAAGGTCCAAACTGCACTGCCAGATTGTGTGTTAATGAGATCAGGGCAGCTTTGGATGCATCATAATCAAAGCACATCGGATAATAGGTGTTAATCCCGTTGGTGGAAGAAATATTGACAATCCGTCCATATTCCTTTTTGAGCATTTCAGGATATACCCTCTTGGCTAAGTTGTATGCTCCTACTACATTGACATCCAGCGTCCTTCGAAATTCATCCGCATTTTTTAAATGGAATAAATTCGATAAATCGATGGCTGCATTATTGATCAAAACATCAACACTTCCTAATGTCCTCTCAATTTGAGAAACCATTTCATCTACCTGTTTTTCATCCGATACATCCGCCTGTAAGGCGATGCATCTAACACCATAGGTATCCAAAATAGAATCTCTTAATTTCTCAGCTTCCTTGTTGGAGCTAAGATAATTGATCACAATATCGTAGCCGTTTTCTGCCAGCTCTAAGGCAACGGCCTTACCGATTCCTTTAGCAGCTCCGGTTATAAGTACAATCTTATGCTCTTCCGTCGTATTTTCCATCTGTTGTATGAACGATGATCTTCTCGCCTTCCGCAATAAACTGCGGGATACGGAGAGATAAACCTGTATCTGTTACTGCATCCTTTGTCTGGTTTGTCGGTGCACCCTTGATTGGAGGTGTTGTTTCAACAACCGTCAGCTCAACCTTTTCAGGTACAGATACATCTAACAGTTCACCTTCAAAGAACATCAATGAAACATTTCTGCCTTCTACGATGTAATACTTATTATCACCGATATGGTCAGCTGTTAATTCGTAAGTATCATATGTATCCATATCCATAAAGTAATAGATATCATCTGCCATGTAAGAATACTGAGCAGCCTTCTTTTCAATATTAGCTGCATCAAATTTCGTATTTGCGTTGAAATTTCTTTCCTGTGTAGAACCTGTCTTCAGATTCTTCATCTTTGTCTTTAAAATCGCAGCGCCTTTACCCGGCTTTACATGCTGGAAGTCTAAAACTACCCATGGATCACCATCTACGATTAATGTTAAACCTGTTCTAAAATCTCCTGCTTCAATAGCCATAACTTTATTCTCCTCTTTTTTCTTTTTACATTCCTATGATATAGACAAATCGATTAAATATCAAATTTTTTCAGAATTATTCGCCTTCAATGACCGCCAAAGTCAAAATGCCGACAATGATCAGTGTAATGAAGAAATACTGCTTCGCGGTAAGTTTCTCTTTTAAGAATATCCTCGATAAAATCAGCGATACTACACAGACCGAAGAAATGATCGGCGCTGCGATCGCTCCGTTTCCACTCATCGCATATACATACGTAAACTGCCCTGCTGTCTCACATAAAGCTGCCAGAAATTTATCCTTCTGCTTCAACGGTTCAAATTTTACATTACGCAATCGAATAAAGATATACAGAACGATGGCGACGATCGCAAAGGTTAATTCATACGATGTATTGGCCACCTCTTCAATGGTTGCCTCCGTGACATTTCGTAACGGCGTTGTAGCCATATCCAGATAATAGATATCCAGAAAACTTCCAAACGCATCTAAGATCGCATAGAGAAATGGCATCGAAAAGGCAATAACTGCCATTGTCTTTCCTAATTTCTTGCTGCGGTCCGTATCCCCGGAGCTCTCCAGAAATCCGACTCCCAGAATACCGATCACAATGAGTACAATGGCGGCAACTGCCCCACCGGATATCTTTTCTCCAAGAAGAACCACCGCAAGCACGGAACACAAGGCACCGGATGTATTTTCAATCGGATCGGATATCGATTCTTCAATGAACCTTACTCCAAAGAAAGAAAATCCCATGGAAATAATGTACAACAGCGATACGGGAGCATATTGAATCAAGTTAATCGGATCGTATCCGATATTCTTGGTCAAAAGCGTATAAATCGCATGAATTCCCATGACAATACCGACCGCAATCGAGATTTTTAAATGTCCGTACTTCTCATCCGGATGGGCTCCCTTTTTATAGAAAAGTTCCGCTAAGCCCCAAATTAATGTAGTGGCCAGCGTAAAAAACAACCACATAATCTCACCTCTCAAACATTGACCATTATAACAAAATCACCCCATCATTGAAAATGAAATCAACTATTTGAGTTCGATATAACCGGTAGAAAAGTCAAGAGATGGGTCTTTATCGCATTTAAAGGATAAGGATATTTTTACTTCTTTATTTTCATATCCATCAAAGCTCTCATCATGTACGCGAATATGCTCTTCATTGAATAAGTAACCTGCAGGAAGAGCCATGTCATAAATCACATTGGAATCAATCTTTTTACCATCAATCAACATGTTGTCGCTGTTCATAGTGTAATCATGTTCCGATTTATTTTGGACATATAAAGAGTATCCTCTATGATCTTCACTATCCTTGGAGTACACATCAACCAAGTCTGATGAATATATCAGATTTCCTTCCGGCTCTATGTCAATATCATCCAGGATGGCACTTGTCTTAACACGAATATAGTCTTTTACCTCATAGCGTTTCGTATAGTCTTTGGATTCCATAGAAATGCGGTTAAAGATAATTTCCGATATCGCCTTTCCCGGCACATTATAGGCCTTTTCATAAAATACGGTGGTTCCCGGATCAAAGGTATCATATACAAATAGATAATAATGATCGGATATACCGTTTATTCCTGCTGTCTTCATCACAACACGCTGTTTTTCACCTGTATTATTTTCTACTGTAAATTCAATCTTCAACGGTGAAAAAGATGATGTCCTGCTCTCTTCATAGAATCCTGTGATCTTAATGGATAAGCCATCATGTTCAAAGATTGTTTCATCCCCAATCACATGATAATTCGAGCGCACATAGTGGTCGTAGGAATTTTCATTGACATCTTCATCCTTACGGCTCTCCGATCGATTTGTGTAAAAAAGGGATGCCGTAATTAAAGATGCCACAAAGACAAGAAAACACACCAATACGACGATGGAATAACGTAATCCTTTAGCGGTACCGGCAGATTTTACCTCAGCCTTTTTACGTTGGATTTCTGCTGAGATATGCGCTTGATCCTTTACCCACTCATCATCAATTTCATTGCGCTTATTCCATTGTTTATCTTCTCCGTATGGGGCCCCGCAATTCGGGCAGTGTGTATGGATACGGGTATCAATGGTACTTCCGCAATAATCACAGGTAATAATCGGATCTTCTCTTTTTAATTTATCTGCTTTCCGATCGGCGGCAATTTGAAATTCTTCTCTGGATAAGACATCGGCATTAATACGCATATATCGAATCAATAAGACGATGATCACAACCACCAGTACGACAATCATTACAATCGCAAACATGTATTCACCTCATTTTCGCAATACAAGTATACCATTAAAAAAATCCCCCGAAGGGGATTTCATTCAATTACATTAATTTACGGAACATTTCTTCGAATTCTTCTAAGGAAGCCGGTCTTGGGTTACCAGGTGCACACGCATCGGCAGCTGCGGATTCACATAAGAATGGAAGATCTTCTTCTTTTAATTTTTCTAACTTAGTTGGGATACCAACATCTACAGATAACTGACGTACGGCATCAACAGCAGCCTTACGATACGTTTCCTGATCCATACCTGTAGTATCTACACCTAATGCTTCAGCGATGTCTTTGAACTTTTCACCTGTGCAAGGAGCGTTGAATTCCATAACGATTGGTAACATCATAGCGCAGGCAACACCGTGCGGTGTATCATAAACAGCACCTAATGTATGAGCCATAGAGTGAGCAATACCTAAACCAACGTTAGAGTAAGCCATAGCTGTAACATATTGGGCTAATGCCATACCTTCACGTCCGTCCGGATCGTTGGCAACAGCTTTACGTAAGTTTTTACCGATTAACTTAATAGCTTCTAAGTTAAGAACATCTGCAAGTTCCCATGCAGCTGCAGTAGTATAACCTTCAATGGCATGAGTTAATGCGTCCATACCGGTAGAAGCAGTTAAGCCCTTAGGCATAGAAGACATCATATCCGGGTCAACTACCGCAACATCAGGAATATCGTTAGGGTCTACGCATACGAATTTACGTTTCTTTTCAACGTCTGTTACTACGTAGTTGATTGTAGATTCAGCACCTGTTCCGCCTGTAGTCGGAACTGCGATTGTGAATACAGTACGTTTCTTAGTAGGTGCAACACCTTCCAAAGAACGAACATCCGCAAATTCAGGGTTGTTTACGATGATACCGATACCTTTACCGGTATCCATGGAAGAACCACCGCCGATAGTAATCATGAAATCAGCGCCGGAAGCCTTATAAGCTTCAACACCATGCTGGATATTTTCGATTGTTGGGTTAGGTTTAATATCGGAATAAACGACAAAGTCAATTCCATTGGCAGCTAGTAAATCCGTAACTTTGGATGTTACACCAAATTTTACTAAATCCGGGTCAGAAGCTACGAAAGCTTTCTTTAAGCCGCGTGCCTTTACGATACCTGGGATTTCCTGGATAGCTCCATGTCCATGATAAGAAATACCATTTAAGACAAAACGATTAACAGTCATATTAATACTCTCCTTTTCTGTTTGTTAAGTTTATTATATATCAACAAGTTGTAATTATCTTTAATTTTATAGATTTTTCATTCTTCCCAGTTTTTTAAAATGCACATCCTCGATGGTTTCAATTGGGAACTCGGATTTTGCCCTTACATTTTCAAACGGGCATTCTACGATGCCGATATATAATGGCGGCATTTTCCCTCTTCTTGCCTCTTTATCAAACGGTCTGCCATTTGTGACCATCAAGACTTCATGGGCATGCAGATACAATTCTTCTTCGTCCTGCTCAATCAAGCGCATTTCACCTTTGGCGATTACAGAGCGATAGTCATGTTTATGTCCATTGAGCCTGTCTTCCGGAAAGTCCTGAAAAGCACTCATATTGAGACATACTTTGGGATTGGCCTTAAGCAGATCTACCTTGTGTCCCTGTTTCGCAAAATGAAAATAGAAAATAAATGAAGTATCGGTTCTTTCATATCCAAAATTCATCGGAACTACATATGGATATCCGTCATCATCAAACATTCCCACATGGCAGGTATCAAACAATCCTAACATTTCTTCGATGAAATCAACATTGGTGACTTCTCTTGCCTTTAAGCGCATCGGTACATGATTCATATATTTAATCCTCCTTTATCATTATTATACTGATTTTTCATACATTGATTAACCCATCACAATATGAAATAATACGCCTGTAGGAGATAAAAATTATGGATACAAATAAATACGGAAACCAGGATGAAAAAGAAAAAAGCCGGGCTCTTTCACCGGCAGAACAGAAACGGTTAGAAGAATTCGAAAAACTTTCTGATTCAATGATTGAAAAAGGATATAAACGGGTAGACCTTACCATCAGCATCGTTAAGGCAAATATCTTTGCGATTATCCTTCTCATACCCCTGTTTATTATTGGAATCGGTGCTTTTGTGCTCTGCAACAAAGATGCAGTTTCCTTTTCCCAAAGTCCTTTAGAGTTTATCATTTTTGTGCTGTCGTTTGTTGCGGCAATATTTGTTCATGAAGGAATTCATGGTCTAACATGGTCTTTCTTTACCCCGCATGGGTTTAAAGATATTGAATTTGGGTTTATGAAGCAGTACTTGACCCCATACTGCACCTGCAAGGCACCCCTTCAAAAGTCGCAATATATTTTAGGTGCCATTATGCCTTTTCTGGTGTTAGGTGTGCTACCTATGATCATCGGTGTTGTACGTAATTCATGGTTGACATTATTTTTTGGCATTATCATGGCAGATTCGGCTGCCGGCGATCTTATGATCATCTACAATCTTTTACGTTATAAAACAAGCGCTGAAGAGCTGGTGTATATGGACCATCCTACCCAGGGTGGCGGTGTTATATTTGAAAAATAAGAAAGGTGCATCCAAGCGGATGCACCTATTTGTTTATTCAATCGCAATAGTAGTAGTTTTAGGAAGCTTTTTAGTTTCTTTTTTCGGGAAGGTCAAGCGTAATACGCCATCTTCGTATTTAGCCTTGATATCTTCTTCGGCAATGTTTTCACCGACATAGAAGCTTCTTTGCATAGTTCCGGAATAACGCTCCTGACGGATCAATTTACCTTCCTTGTTCTTTTCATCTTCATCCAATCCCTTGGAAGCGGTGATTGTTAAATAACCTTCATGTAAAGCTAATTTCAATTGATCTTTATGGAAGCCCGGTAAATCGATATCGACTTCGTACTTATCATCGTGTTCACGAACATCGGTTCTCATCAACATATTGGCATGTTTACCATACAGCTTCTTTTCTGCCTCATGATTCCATCTTGGTTCCGGGAACCAGTCATCAAACCAATCATCAAATAAATCTTCTGTAAAAATTTTAGGATACATCATAATTCATTCCTCCTTTTGTCATCATACTCTAAATGACTATGATATCCGCAAGGGAAGGAGCATTGTCTCTGTTCCTTTGTTCAATTATGTTATAGTCCTATTTTTAGCACTTGTCAAGTCTGAGTGCTAAAAATTTTTCAGTATTTTTTTAGTATGCTGACTTTTCCACTTTTCAGTCCAATTCGTACATATTTGTTTTAAATTTATGTTTCTCTGTTATATTAAAGGTGCAAAGAAAGAAGGACAGACCAATGGGAAAGTAAGCTTCCTATCTATAGCTGCATACCTCTATAGATAGAGTAAAAAAAAAGGTATTTAACATAGATCAAATAAGAGAAAGGAGTAAGCATGAACAGATTTATCTCTTAAAAGGCCCTTACAAGTAAGATAGAAGTAAGGGCCTTATAATTTGTCTATTTTTTTTAGATAATCGATTTCATTCTGAATTTAATAAAACATTGTCCACACAGCATTTTTTTCAAATCGCCCGATTATGAATTATTCAATACGGTTCTTTACAAATTCCATCATTCTTTCAAAGGCATCTCTTGCCACTTCATCTACACGTTCAGATGCCACAAAACAATGCGGCATTTGAAGATTCTTTTCTGCCAGTGGATCAATTATTATATGGGGCACATCAGCTTTAGTTAACGCATCGTTCATGGATCTCATGTCCACATAATACTCACTTCCAAGAAGTACTGCAGGCGGATAATCGGAATTAACCCATAGAATATTATTGTACCGCTTTACTTCTTCCCCGCTTAAAAAGATCGATCCCTTTACATAATTCCCTACAAGAATTTTCGTTGCCAAAGAAAACTTGTCATATACAAGCGGTGCGTCATCGAGTACTAAAGCCATAATCTGGCTTGGTTTGATTGCGGGCACAATTCCCAAAGTTTCTGCGTAATCCGGATTGGTAATGACACTCCCTAACTGGCTGGTCATAATCGCTCCCGCAGAAGATCCCATGATCACAACATGGTCCATATCGAGATGATATTCCTGTGCGTGTTCTCTCAGAAATTGAAAAGCTTCGTTTGCCTGCACCAAAGGTGATGGGAAGTGATATTCAGGAACCAATACATAATCAATATTCACAAGATTAAACCCTTCGAAACAGATATCGTCCAAAAGTGCTGTTGTGTCGCTTGCGGCAAGAGGATCTCCTACATTCTTACTTCCGCCAAAGAATCCTCCACCATGGAAGTAAATTAATGTTGGATTGTCTGCAGATCTATCCTTATTTGGATACGTAATATCAAGATAGCTGTTAGGAAAGTTCTCTGAATACTTAATCTCTGTAATGACATACTGTCCATTATCCTTAATTCCTTCAATCGGCTCACTAAGCGGTTCATAAGAATTAACTGTGTTCACAGTATCGGCTGATAATTTTTGAATCGCACCTACGATAATTTGCGTATTTAACATTAGAGTCAAAGCGATTACCACTGTAAACGTTAGTAAGACTGCTGCGATTTTCAAGATAATATGTCTCTTTTTTCCTGTTTTTCTACTCATATGTTTTTCTCCACATCCTGCCAATTATTATTATGAAGGAGCTCTGCATTCTCTCCATTAAAGACTGCAGCAGCTTGTTGATCACCTTGCAGCTGCCACAACATCCATGCCGTCATATAGCCATCACTTTTCGCCAGCATATCTTCGTGCTCTGCTCCCGTAACTCTTGCACGTACCTTTAGCACATCATCGCTGATTGTTTCATAATTTTCGACCATGGAAGCAAGCGGTGCAACCCCGGCATATTCCTTCGTGATATCCGGCACACCCTTATCATCCGTTTCACCGGTTCCTGCTACCATGAAATAAGGTATCTTTATCTTTGAAACATCATATTTCCACCCCAAATTTTCCGCAAGGAACGGATAAGCTGCACTCCCGGTAAAGATCGTTTTATACACAGTTCCATTATCATACATCGTTAGTGCTGCCAAGGCTCCGGCTCCTCCCTGTGAGAATCCCACGATTCCGATATGATCTGCGTCCAGTCTGCCGTTTAATGGATGACCCTGTGGAAGACTCAAGAGGTAGTCGAGCATAATGGATGTTGTTTCACCGGTACCCGTCTGCGGATCTTCGTTTCCTACCACAATGAATCCCCACGACGCAAGCCGCTTAAACCATGGTTCATATTTAAATGCAGTTGTTCCGCTGGCATTCACTACGACAATCACAGGATATTTTTTATCTCTGCCGATCAGCTCAGAAGGATACCAGAAGCGTACCTTTTTGATTGACTCATTATCGGATGGATCATCAAAAGAGGAAACCTCATACTCACCGAGTTGCGAATACTTCTTTTCAAGTGTGGCAGAAGAAGAAAAATAAGTATAATAATTCTCTTTAACAGAACTCTTCTTCGCTGTTATAACTCCTTTGACTGCAAGCACAGCCACCGGAACTGTTATAACGAAAAGAATCACGCCAAAGATTTTCATGCCCTTTACCATAATGACCTCCTTGACAGGTTGTTTAGCCAAATGTATCATGTCATTAATGATGATACAAGTGTTTCATCAAAATGATACAGAACAGGGAGGTCTGTTTCATCAAATGAATATGAATAATCAACAGAAAAACACCTATGTAAAAAAACAGATTACCGCAGCTCTTCTTGCGCTCCTTAAAGAAAAACCTCTTTCGGACATCTCTGTGAGCGAACTTGCGAACAAAGCCCAAATCGGTCGTGTTTCTTTCTACAGAAATTATCAGAATAAAGAAGATATCTTGAGAGAAGAATCAGACCGCCTCATTAGAAAGTGGGGGGAACTGTATGAATCAAACCCGGAATCAACACCGGAAACATTGTTCCCGTCTCTGTTTGACTTCTATCGGGAACATAGAGAATTTTATACGACACTCTATAATGCCGGAATGTCCTCCATCATGATGGACACGATTCTAAATACAATCCAAATCACACCTGAAATGCAGAACCTGGAAGCCTACATGAAATCTTTCTGGGCATACGGTATTTATGGATGGCTTATCGAATGGATCAAACGCGGTATGCCGGAAAGCGGAAAAGAATTGAGTGTACTTCTTTCACTTGCCCGCAAAAATTAAAAATACCCAATCATCAAATTTACTTAATCTGACGATTGGGTATTTTCTTTTAAGAAGACCCTTAAAATTTGTCTATTTTTAAATTAATTCTAAATGTTTAAACGCATTCCACAAACCATCATCATCTGTTCCGGTTGTGATATAATCCGCTGACTTTTTGGCACTCTCATTACCCGATCCCATCGCAACCGAGTATCCGCAAAGTTCAAACATGGGAACATCCACTGCCTCATCACCAAAGGCAATCGTATCTTCCTTTTTTGCGCCCAGATAATCGAGCAAGAATTGAATCGCATCCGCTTTATTGATGCCTTCCGGTGAAGCATCTCCATGGGAGCAGTTTGGAGCATCCCCTCCCCAGCATCCGATATGTAGATAAGGAAAACGCTCTTTGGCAGCCAGATAATCTTCCCAGCTGTTGAGCCTGAAGCTGATCTTATTGACATCATCCCGATACGGAGAAGCACCATAGATCATTCTCTCAAAGAATTCTCCGTATTCCGGATCTTTGCCAAACTTCTTTCGATAAGCTGCATAAGATACTTCCTTATATTTTTCAGAAGGATACAGTCCGCTGTTAGCCTCCAAATAGAATTCCATGTCTCTTTCTTTACACCAGTCAACGATATCACGACATTCTTGTTCACTTAATTTCTTGTGCAGAATCGTCTTTCCGTGATCTTCTACATAACACCCGTTTCCGCCAATCATGCCATCCAATCCGATATCCCAGATATCCTCATAGACCTCTGCCTTGGATCTGCCGGTACAGATATAAGCCAAATGACCGTTTTCTCTTGCCTTACGGATCGCTTCTACAGCTGATTTTGGCGGCTTATTATAAGTTGGAGAACATAATGTTCCATCCACATCAATAAATAGGATTTTCCGCATAATTTTTCTCTCTTTCTTTGATTAGTATGACATATGCTGATAAAAAGAAAAACCAAAACGCTTTCGTTATGGTTCTTCATTGATTTTTTTATTAAACCAGGATATCGATACAATATCGGTAAAGATATCTCCAATTAACTGTGCCCATACAAGTCCATACATTCCAAATAACCGATCCATGATCCATAAGATCGGAATATATAGAATCAACTGTCTTAATACCGCAAGCTTTAAGGCAATCTTTCCTTCTCCCATTGCCTGGAAGGAATATAAAGTATGGAAGGCCATAAACATAAACGGTGTCGCAAGACATCTTGCCCGTAAGAAGGATGCACCAAGCACAACCGTTTGACTTTCATCAATAAATATCTGCATGATCTGTGGGGCAGCTAATTCATAAAGAACGATGCTTAAGGCTGCCACAATTAAGCCGCACATTCGAGAAAAACGGATGGTCTCCTTCATTCTCTCTTTATTGCGGGCCGTATAGTTATAGGCAAGAATCGGAATCATTCCCTGGCAGATACCCACTCCGGTATTTAAAGGAATACGCTCTGCCTTTAATACAATCCCAATAGCCGCAAGCGCAATATCTCCATAGGCAGACATTAACTTATTGATCATCACCTGGGATATATCAAACAATAAATTGGATATCCCTCCCGGTATACCGGTAATAAAAATGGACTTAATACTGGATGCTTCCGGCTTGGCATCTTTAATGGAAAGTGATAATACCGATTGATTTTTGGAAAGATGAATCTGAATCATGAAGTAAATCATCGTAATCAGATTGGAAAGTAAGGTGGCGATACCGGCACCTACGATCTCATACCCTTTTGGTAATAACACAAACATAAACAAGGGATCGAGTATCACATTGAGGATGCCTCCCATGGATACGCCAAATCCTGCCTTGCCGGAAAATCCGGTAGCCCGTAACATCTGGGCACAGGTTAATTGAAGTACGGTCGGTACAGATCCAAGTACCACAACACAGAAGGCATATTGATACGCATAGGTAAAAGTATTCGAACTCGCTCCTAACAAATTCAAAAGCGGATCCATAAACATTAATATAAACACAGACCATACAAGACCGATTAAAATAGCCATGTAGAAAGTGAATGCGCTGACCTTACCGGCTTCTTCTCTTCTATTTGCTCCTAATAATCTGGAAATCAAGGTTCCGCCACCCATACCAATCACACCGGATAAGGCATTGGATATATTAAATACCGGCAGGATCAAAGAAGCTCCTGCCACCATATAGGGATTTCCTGTTCTTCCCACAAAAAAGGTATCCGCTAAATTATAGACAAGTACAATCAACTGTCCAACCACAGTGGGTACTGCCATCTTTAAAACTGCCTGTTTGACAGGCATATCGCGAAATATTTGTTCATCCTTTACAACCGCTTCACGCATATTCTCATCTCCTTAGCTATTATACAAAAAAAGTCTTTGATTGACTCAAAGACTATTCATTTTCAATATCTTTCTGCATCTTTCTAAATAAGAAGATCGATATGATAAAACATGTGATTTCTGTCACCGGTACAGCTGCCCATACCGCCGTTAAGCTCTTAAACATCATCGACAGCAGATAGAAGAAAAGCACCGGTAAAATAAAGCCTCGAAGCACATTGACAATCAATGTAAACTTGGCGTGATTCATAGCCTGCATAGCGGAGGTCAATACAATTGTAACACCTCCAAAAAGTAAGGACGCGATACAGAAACGCAGTGCGGTTACTCCAAATGACATCATCGTTTCTGATGCATTAAACATCATTAATAACGTTTCCGGAATACACTCGAGTACTACGGTTTCTACAATCATGATTACGGCAATGGCAGTTACCGCATAGCGGATGGCTCCATATACACGATCCATCGCTCTGGTACCGTGGTTATAAGATAATATCGGTACTAAACCATTATTTAGACCAAAGCCCGGCATATAACAGAAATTTTGAATCTTCATCCAAATTCCATAAACTGCTGTTGCGGTAGTAGAATATGTCAACAAAATTTGATTGATAAAGAAGCTGGACATAGAAGTAAGTCCCATTGTGATCATGGAAGGAAAACCAACCTTATAGATATCTTTTGCTGCCTGCATAGATGGATGAAATACCTTTGGAATTTCAATATTGGCCCATGGATTCTTTTTCATATTAAAGTAAAAGGCAATAAATGCAGCTAAGATCTGTCCTAATACAGTAGCTAAAGCTGCACCGGCAATTCCCATTTCCGGGAATGGACCGATTCCGAATATTAATAATGGATCAAAAATAATATTAAATACAGCACCGCTTGCCATAGAAATCATCGCCATCTGGGCATTTCCGGTTGCCGTCAACATCTTCTCAAACAGCTGTCCAAAGAATGCTCCAAAACATACAATCAATACGATGGATAAATACGATGTTCCATAATCGACAATGGACTGTACATTGGTCTGCATCACATAAAATGAATGGGATATAAAAACTCCCAGCAGCGCAAATACCACTACGTAGACAAGATTTAAGAAAACACCTGTGTTCACAATGCCGCCTATTTTTTCCTTATTGTTTTGAGCAATGGCTCTTGGCAGGCTTGCGTTAATTCCGACACCTGTACCAACAGAGATTGCGTTCATAATCTGTTGAAAAGGAAATGCCAAAGAAACAGCGGTTAAGGCATCTTCAGAAATCTGGGCTACAAACATCGAATCAACGATATTGTAAAGAGCTTGAATAAAAAAGGAAATCATCATCGGAACAGCCATCGATACAAGTAATTTGCCCACCGGCATCGTTCCTAATTTGTTCTGTTTTGTATCTTCCATACTTCACCTTCCAAAAAATAAGATAGGATTATTTCTTCCTATCTTTAAAGACTCATATATTATAAAAGCGATTTTTTACAATTGTCAAACATTTCCAAAGGTACCTTTTTCTTTTAATTTTTCATAATCAAACCCCATGGATTCCATGACTTCTTTAGTGTGAAACCCAAGCGGATATCCGCATGTATCATACGTAACTTTACTTTCGGAAAAGTGAATCGGAAAGCCCAGCTGCTGCGTTTTTTCCGGTGTATTTTCATTTCTTATTTCTTTTGGAACAGAAGTACTTACAACCATGTTACGTGCTTGAATATGTGGATCGTGTAAAGCCTCAGATACCGATAATACCGGCTCTACGCAACTATCTGCCTTAGAGAAAAGCTCCATCCATTCATCACGGGTCTTTTCTAATATGCGGTTTTGGATGATGGTCTTGGTTTCATTTAGATTGATCGGTTCACATCCGTCTTCAATTAATTCTTTACAACCGATAATTTCGCAAAACGTTTTCCAAAACTTTGGCTCTAACGATCCTACACTTAAATATTCATCATCCTTCGTTCGATAATATCCATATATAGAACCGCCGTTTAAACGATGTTTCTGACGTCCCGGCTTTTCCCCTGTGGTCAAATAACGTATCCCTTCCATCCCAAGAAGCGGAATGAGTCCATCTTCCATCGATACATCGATATATTGACCTTTGCCTGTCATATGGCGGTAATTCACTGCAGCTAATATTCCGATAATGGAATTCATGGAACCGGAACAGATATCGGCAATCTGCATATTGGTCATCGGCGGTCCGGATTCTAAATCGCCGGCCATCGAAAGATTGCCACTTCTTGCCATATAGTTACAATCATGTCCTGCCTTAGAAGCCATATCTCCATATTGTCCATACCCGGTCAAAGAACAATATATGATTTTCGGATTGATCTTCTTTAACGATTCATAACCTAAGCCAAGACGTTCCATAACGCCGGGACGGAACTGCTCAATCACAATGTCATATTCTTTGACCAGTTCATAAACAATCTGCGTGACTGCCTCATTTTTTAAATCCAGAAAGATGTTTTTCTTATTTCTTCCCAGCCATGCCGCGTTAGCTGATAATTCGGTTCCCTCAATAAAAGGCTCATACTCCAGGACTAAATCTTTTCTTTGCGGTGAGCTGATTTTGATGATATCAGCTCCCATATCCGACAACATCAGCGTGGCATACGGCCCGGGTAGTAATGTCGTAAAGTCTAATATCTTTAGATTTTCTAAAGCTTTCATAAAAGATATACTCCAAAAGATAATGCGAAAATAGAAATCATCAGCCCGGTGATCCATAAGATCGATGCCATCACGCTTTGATTATGTACCCTGAAAAACGGATACGGTCCATCAAATTTATGGGCATAATTCATATACAACATGGTAAATCCATAAATCATCGAAATGATTAACGGGATAAAGATAAATGCCTTATTTTGAATATGCGGTTCTAAGAAAATATAAGAGAATACCGAAAGGATCGGAACTAAGGTATGGTGATACAATCCATTTCCCGCAAACATCAATTCATGGGCATCTCCTCCCATCGGAATCAATACACAAGTTGTCACGATAAATGTCACAATCAACATGACTGTACTTACATACCGTAACATAATGCTAAAAGATGAACCCGGTGCTGCCACAAAACATACCGATGAGATAAAGGCGATGATATTGGATATCTGGGTATAGTATGCGAAGACCTTCCATTTCCGTCTGGATATACTGATGTATAATCCAACCAGCTCTAAAATAATGATGATAATATTTGTGATTATTGCCATATTAATAACCCCCTATAAATGTATTTGTTCTAAACAAAATATAGTAAAAAATCATAAAGAATGGTACTATTTTCGAGAAAAAAAGAAGGGAGATTTTCATGAGATCACTTACCTATGCCCAAAAAGTCGAACAGAGCATCAATAAAAAGTTTCGTAAGGCCTTATGGTCCCCTTTTTTAACCGCTATTAATGAATACAAGCTTATTGAGCCAAATGATAAAATTGCCGTATGTATCTCCGGAGGCAAAGACAGCTTTCTAATGGCAAAGCTTTTCCAGCAGCTTCATAAACATACCGATATTCCCTTTGAAGTTATCTATTTATCGATGGATCCGGGATACAATGAAGCTAACCGCCTTCAAATCGAACACAACGCCAAACTCTTAGAGATCCCGCTGACCCGATTTGAAACCAATATCTTTAAAGTAGCCGACCATATTGCCCAAAAGCCATGTTATATGTGTGCAAGAATGCGAAGAGGTCATTTATACAACACGGCAAAAGAACTTGGCTGTAATAAGATTGCCTTATGCCATCATTTAAACGATGTGATTGAAACAACCGTCATGTCGATGTTTTACAGCGCTAAGATTGAAACCATGATTCCAAAATGCCACAGCGAAAACTTTGAAGGAATGGAGCTCATCCGCCCGATGTACGGCATTAAGGAAAACGATATCCTGCACTGGGTCACCTACAACAATTTAACCTTTATTCAATGTGCCTGCAAGATGACAGAAAAATCTCATGAAGAGGAAAACTCCAAGCGTAAGGAAATAAAGAATTTAATTCAGGAATTAAAGAAGACCAACCCGGATATTGAGAATAATTTATTCCGTTCCGTCCATCAGGTCTATGTGCATACTTTCCCGGGATTCAAAACATCCGATCATGAGTACCATACCTTTTTAGAAAACTATGACGAGGAACAATCATGAGTCCGATGGAAAGAAAATATCTACAGCTCTCATTAGAATGCTTAGGAAAGTGGTTACCTTTATCCCTTGATGAAATGATGACCTATTATGAAAAACATCCTGCAAATTTCTCGGTATCTAAAATCGGAAATCATCTATATGCCTGTATCTTTTCCTATCCGGTGGATGATTTACCTATGGAGCAGCTCATTCTTTTAGTATTTGATGAAATTGACCGGGTCATTGCCGACACCAATGCCTATCATATGAATGTGCATGACTTTCTGACTTCGGTAAAAATCTATGATTATCTCAGTGAAGAATCGGATTGGATGTATTTAGAACATTATGTGATATCGGGAACAATGTTTCCGGAGCTTCCCTATCCTTTCTGTGAATCCAATTCTGAGATTGAAGGATACGAAGGCGAAGTATTATTATACGGAAATGCTTATGTCAGCATCGATTTTCGAAAAAAAGGTATCTTTAAGGAAATGCTGGAAATGGTAAGAGATCATGCGATCAGACTACGTACCGGAAAGGTTACGGTTTATTCTATATTATCGATGGATCCCGATGTCCCGTGTTACGGCCCCGACAGCAGTGATGAGCCGTATATCTACACTTTTGAAAAGGATGAACCCAAACGAAAGATCAATGAGATCATTGCCAAACATGTAGGATTTACACCTCTTCGCCTAGAAGAGCTAGATCCTGAAAACACCAGTGGAACCAAACTCTGGTTCTGCATCAAAGAAGAGAATGATATGATCATTGAAATTGAGAATACATAAAAAAGCACCTGCGAGTACGCATAAGCAGGTGCTTCTATGATTTTATAACGGTAATTCTACCGAAAAATCCAAATTATCTAGGCATGTATCCCATCGGGATATCAAGTGCGTTGGTGAAGCCCGGGGCTGCATCAACGATGGATGGAATCAAGTTTACCGATGGAGCTGCGCTGGTTAAGAATGGATCTTCATCAGGGATGATATTTTCCAAACGGATGGTGATATTCGGTTCACCCTTTACTTCGATATATTTTTCTAAAGGCAGATCCTTTAAGATTTCCGCAGAAGCCTTATGGATGAAATGGAAGCCGGTTACTTCTTTTCCATCTTTCTTTGTGCACATTGTGAATCGGTGAGCACCTACCGTACCCGGTAATACATGGGCATACGGTGTCTTAATTTCTTCATCGGAAAGAATGGTTTCTTCTTCGCATACATATTCATCCCATTCCAGGCCGGCTCTTTCAGCCATTTCAATTACGGTCGGACCATAGTAGGTGTACATGATATTATTTACTACCGCTAAGCGCTGGGCGGAAATTTCTTCCGGTTTTTTACCATAACCGAATACCGCAATCCACGGAGCGGAGTTTACGGAATCATCTTCACCACCGTAAACGATGGCAGTATCAATCTTTCTTGAGAACATCATAGAGATGCTGGAGAAATACGGAGTGAATAAGCCCGGGAAGATTCCCTGCTGGGCAAAGGTCGCATTGCCTTTTTTACCGGCCTCATTAATACGCGCATAGTATTCCGGCGCATTTTTCTCAGAGAAATAAACCGGTAGGGTAGAACTGCAGTTCTTTCCGGATTCTAAGAATTTACAGATATCATCGACGTTACCGCCAACCGATGTCGGTGAAGGTAATTTACCTGCATCCCATTTTGTAGAAGGATAGTAAAGAACCATGTCCGCATCAATGGCTAATACTTCTTCTTCATTATCGGATACAAGAACACCGGCCTTTGGAAGGCCGAATACCTCGCCGGCATCTTTTCCGACTTTTTCCGGATTCACATCAAATACACCAACTAATTTCAACGATTTACGGGCATTTATTATTTCTAAGGCAGATTTTCCAACCTGTCCAAAGCCCCAAATTATAATTTTATATTCATCTTTCATATAGATGACCTCCTGTTAATCTCGGTAGTGTCAAAAACCTTGATTTTAGGTACAAATCCACTCCCTGTTTTTCCTATTTGTTTTATCTAAAACCTGTTCAGGTTTTATGAACAAAAAAAAGATAAGAGATTCTGCTATACTTTAATTACCACAAAAAAGAAAGG
>JAGAWH010000135.1 GCA_017941505.1 Faecalicoccus sp.
CCGAATTTGAAAGATTTAGCTTTACCATTTGATGAATTCTGCCGTATCAACAATATTGAAGAAGTTATGAAGATCTGGATCGGCCCATATACTTCCTTCGGATATGGATACTTTGATGAAATTCCGGCTGCCTATGTAATGAAATACTTAGATACGACAACCGCTATTGAATTTGTCGGCATGCGCTTATGGACATGGAAAAACGGTACTCAGTCTATTTATGAAGCAGCGAATAAAAAGTTGAAAAATCCGGCTGTGATGAATACAGAAGTTGTTAAGGTTGTCCGCCCTGCAGATGGTCAAGAAGGCAAGATTAAGGTTACCATCAAAAATGAAAACGGTGAATCCGTAGAAGAATTCGATAAGTTGATCGTTACTACACCGCTTGATTGGTTTATGAATTATGCGGATGCCAGAGAAGATGAAAAAGAATTATTCTCTAAGATCATCCATGAAAAATATGTGGACTTCTTGGCTGAATTTGAAGAAGATGAAGGACCGACCATCTCCGGTTATATCTTCGACAACATGGTTCCGACACGTTTAGGCCATGCGATGGTTTACTATCACCGCTGGGAAGATTTAGACGGTGATTGCCCATGTACGGTTTATGCACTTCGCAACCATATGGGAAGCGATGATGTTCCTTATGAATATACGATCAATACGATGAAAAAAGATATGAAGCGCTGCGGCTTCCCGGTAAAGAATATTCTGATTGAACAGGAATCTTACTATTGCCCGCATGTAAGTCCAAAGGACTACGCCGATGGATGGTACGATAAGTTACACGCTATGCAGGGTAAACAGAATACATATTATGCCGGTGAAATTTATTCCTTCGGTGATATGGAAGATACCTGTGCATCTTCAAAGGATATCGTAGAGCGCTATTTTAAATAATGAATAAGGTATAGGTAAGGATAATAATATGGCAAAAGAATGGAAAATCGGCGATCCGATGATCAATGACTGGGATTATTGGCAGGATGAGAACTATGTGGCTGAAGATCCTGAAAAGGAGAAGATGGTTCTTAAACTGGTAACCATGATCACGGACCGTTACTTAAAAAGATATACAAGAACAATCAACAATAAAGACCCGGAATATTGGGCAATCGATCATGTCTTAACAAAGGAAGAAGTAAAATTCTGTTTGTCCTTTAAAAAGACCCGCGTTCCATATACTCCGGAAGAACTCGCAAAACGCAACAACATGACAGTAGAAGATACCCAGAAGATGTTGGATCATCTATGCTGGATCGGTATTGTCGAAATGGTTCGCCGTGAAGAAGAACCGCATGACAAGATGTACAATCTGCCGATCTTCGTACCGGGTTCTGCAGAATTTATGATGATGAATGACAAGTTGACTGATGAGCATCCGGAAATGGCAACCTTCTTTAACTTGATGACCCAGCTGCCTCTGGCCGGTGTTACCCAGATGGTTCCTCCGGGAGGTGCCGGTATCGGTATGCATGTCATTCCGGTTGAAAAGGCAATCAAGGCTAATAATGAGTCGATTCCGATTGAAAGAATTTCTCACTGGTTGAATAAATACGACAAGATTTCTGTCGGACAGTGTACCTGCCGTAAGCAGCAGACCATGCGCGGTGAAGGAAGCGGAGATATTCCGGGTGAATACTGCATGGGTTTAGGTGACTTAGCAGAGTATTCGATCGACCGCGGAATGGGGCGCTATATCACTTATGATGAAGCGCTTGAAATCTTAGAGCGTGCAGAGCGCAAGGGTTATGTTCATCAGGTAACCAATATCGATGGTGAAAATAAAATCGTTGCGATTTGTAACTGTGCTCCGGGCGTATGTAATGCGATTCGTACATCCCAGCTTTACAACACACCGAATATGTCACGTTCTGCTTATCGTGCGCATGTGGATAGAGAAAAGTGTGTTGCCTGCGGCAAGTGCGTGGAAGTATGTCCGGTAGGTGCTGCTAAACTCGGTCAGAAATTATGTACAAAACACGGAGAGATCCAATATCCGGTCAGTGAATTACCGGATGATAAGATCTGGGGTCCGGATAAATGGAATTACAACTATCGTGAAGATGCCAAAATCAATGTATACGATACCGGAACGGCTCCTTGTAAGACAGCCTGCCCGGCACATCTGGCAATTCAGGGCTATATCAAGATGGCCAGCGAAGGCCGTTATGAAGACGCATTGAAATTAATCAAACAGGATAACCCATTCCCGGCAGTATGCGGAGCCATCTGTAACAGACGATGCGAAGATGCATGTACCCGTAATACGATTGATAAACCGCTTGCGATTGATGAAATTAAGAAGTTTATTGCCTCTTTAGATTTGAATAAAGATAAACGCTATATTCCGCATTGTGAAAACGGTGTCGGTGGATTCTTTGATGAGAAGATTGCCGTAATCGGTTCCGGTCCGGCAGGCTTATCTGCAGCTTATTTCTTACGCTTGGAAGGCTATCCGGTAACTGTATTTGAAAAGGAATCAAGACCTGGTGGAATGATGACGATTGGTATTCCTTCTTTCCGTTTAGAGAAAGATGTTGTGGATGCAGAAATCGATGTGATCCGTGAAATGGGTGTTGAAATTAAGTGCGGTATTGAAGTTGGTAAGGATGTAACTCTTGATGAATTACGTGCCCAGGGTTATAAAGCATTCTATATCGCAATCGGTGCCCAGGGTGGACGGTTGACCGGTGTTCCTGGTGAAGATTCCATCGGTGTACAGACCGGCGTTGATTTCTTACGTAAGATCAATCAGGATCATACTATTAAACTAGAAGGTGATACGGTAGTCGTAGGTGGCGGTAATGTTGCCGTTGACGTCGCAAGAACAGCTGTACGTGCCGGTAACGGTAAAGTCACAATGTTGTGTCTGGAATCGGCTGCTGAAATGCCGGCTGCTCCGGATGAAGTAGAAGAAGCCAAAGAAGAAGGCATTATCGTTAATAATGGATGGGGTCCAAAGGAAATCTTATCCAAAGACGGTAAGGTATGCGGTATCGTATTTAAGCGCTGCACATCCGTAAAAGATGAAACAGGACGTTTCAATCCGCAGTATGATGAAAACGATACAATTACCATCGAATGTGAAAATATCCTGTTATCGATCGGTCAATCCATTGAATGGGGTAACCTGTTAGATGGTACCAAGGTTGAACTGAACCGCAACGGTACTGCCATTGCCGATCCTGTTACTTATCAGACAGGTCAGCCGGATATCTTTGTCGGCGGTGATGTTTATACCGGACCGAAGTTTGCGATTGATGCGATTGCGGCAGGCCGTGAAGGTATGGTATCCATCAACCGTTTCGTACATCCGGGTAACTCTTTGACAATCGCACGTAACCTGCGTCATTTCATCGAGCTCGACAAGGATGATATTGAAGTCGAAACCTTTGATAACGCAAAACGTCAGATTCCTGGTCGTAAAGCCGGTATCGCAACCGAAACCTTTGATGATTTACGCTTAACATTAACTGAAGAACAAGTTCAGATTGAAGCAAAACGCTGCTTAGGCTGCGGTGCAACTACCGTTGATCTTAACCGCTGTATCGGATGCGGCTTATGTACAACTAAGTGTGAATTCGATGCGATCCATCTGTTTAGAGATATTCCGGAAGCCAGCACAATGATCCGCGCTGAAGATAAGTTTGCGGCCATCGGAAAATATGCAGTGAAGCGTGCTGCCAAGATCGGCATTAAGAAACCGACATTTGGAAAGTAATTCCTATGCACGAACTAGGAATTGCGCTTCATGTGATGGATACCGTGGAAGAACTTGCCAAAGAGAATGAATTGGAACACGTTTACAGCGTGACTTTAGAAATTGGTGAAGTATCCGGTGTTATCTTTGATTATTTAGCTGATGTATGGGATTGGGCAGCCAATAAAAGAGAATTGTTTCAGGGATCAAAGTTACTCTGTGAGACGATTCCGGCAATCACATATTGCCGTAACTGCCATAAGACCTATGAAACGGTAACCTATGGGCGAACCTGCCCGTATTGTCAAAGTCCTGAAACTGAGCTGGCTCAGGGGGATGAATTAAATATTAAGGAAATAGAAGCCTTATAAATGAAAAGGATCCGATTTTCGGATCCTTTTTAGAAAGGAAAACATGAAAAGACCACATATTATCTGCCATATGACGATATCAATCGATGGCAAAGTAACCGGAAAACACTTAATGGATCCAAGATGCCTGGAAGCAGAAGAAGCCTATTATCAAATTCATCGTGATTTTAAAGCCAAAGCTTTTGCGTGCGGCAGAGTGACCATGGAAGGAAGCTTTACATCCGGGTGGTATCCGGATTTAACAGAGTATCTTCCCATCAAAGAGCGCACCGACTACATTGCGGATGCATCGCATGACTTTTATGCGGTTTGTTATGACCGTAAGGGAAGGCTTGGATGGAAGGAAAATGTGATTCACGATGACGATCCGGGTTATGATAATGCCTATATCATAGAAGTTTTAACGGAAGATGTGGATGACAGATATCTGGGATATTTGCAGGATAAACAGATTTCCTATATCTTTGCGGGAAAACAGAATCTGGATATTCCGTTATCCTTAGAAAAACTTCATACATATTTCGGGATAGAAACGATGTTGTTGGAAGGAGGCAGCATTATCAACGGTGCCTTCTTAAATGCAGGAATGGTGGATGAATTGTCCCTTGTACAAACTTTCTTGATTGGTGACAGGGAGGGTTTACCTTTGTTTGGAAATGCCAATGTGGAAGGATTTGAATTAATCAGCTGTGACAAACAGACGGGATATCTATATTTAAGATATAAACATGTATAAAAGCCTTTGCGTCACTTGCGCAAAAGCTTTTTTAGCTGTGTACTAAATATTCAATAGCGGCTTTAAAGTCCTGATAATGAAAACTCTGTATCAATACAGCTTTCTGTTCGTATTGAATCAAATAGGCAGGTAATGAAGTAATTCCCATTTTCTTTGTGAATAAGAGATCTTTGGTTAACGCATTTTCAGCACTGCCATCCAGATAGTGCTGCAAAAATATATTTACATCGATTCCGGTTCTTTGAACGATTTTTTAGATTTCTTCCAGATGTGTGGTAGGCACACATTCCAACACTGTGGCATGTCTTAAAACTGTTAAAAAATCATCTGCTTTTTGCGGGTCAGTCAATTTGGCAGCTTCATAGGCAAGATTCAGTGGCTTAGGAGAAGGATGATTATGATCAAAAAGACAGAATCCTTCCATATTCATGTCAAGATGTCCTATTGATTCTTCGCTTTTATAAATTTTGGCAAGGCGCTTACAGTAACGGGCAATTCCTGTTTCCGGATCCAATGTCTTTTCTTCTGCAGTCATAAAGTCTTTGACATCTCGAACAAGCAGGCTCATGACATATTCGAACTCTATGTTTTCGGCATATTCACATTTTAATTTTTCCAGAATAGGTTCGCTTTCATAGCTGAGTCCCATCATGGGATTGGTAAATACAGTAACTATGATCTTCATGAAATCACCGGAACACTCTACGATCGATAAATTGACCGCCAACACTCCATGAAACGATATCTTCAAATTTGATATAGATGTTCTCTACAGGAATATTTAAAACTTTATTGTATATTCTTGTGACAGATGCACTAAAGCTTGAAAACTGTTTGTGGTCTTCATTTCCGAATATGGCTGTCTCAATATAAGCAATTGGCTTATCGTTTTTACCTCTCAGCCATAGATGGCAGTTATCCTCGAATTCCAATAGAAGATATTGTTCGCTCTTTCCGGGAATAATTTCAATTGCCTGTCCTAAACACGTTTTTAGCTCTGATTCTTTTTCTAAGCTTATTTCACAGCTCACTTTTGATTTGATAAACGGCATACTTTTTATCTCCATTTCTGAATTTGATGCAGTATTTGATTGGCAACTTCCTGGTGCTTGTGCTGGTAGGTATGACCGGTCTTCTCAATAAATATTAAGTCATTGTCTTTGGCAGAAGGCATATGGGAGTTTAAGTTTTTTAAAAAATCAGCAGGGTCACCGTCTGTGAAGTTGTCATATGTTCCCACTAACAGGGCCCCGGTGTGCGTGATTTTTTCTGCCTGGGAGAAATCACCGTTTCTTGCGGTATGCACATTATTGAGAAGGCCGGAAAATTGCCAGTCCCAGGCAGTATTCGCAATACATTCAACCCATCCCATAAATGGGAATGGTAACATTTTATTTCCATCTCCATTGTCGACTTGTTTATAGATCAAACGTTTTTCACGCTCGGTAACACCGGACATCTTACAAGTTTGGCTGCTTCCATAGCTGTTTGGGCAAAGTATCCTTCATTGACATGTGCCTTGATACCTGCACTGGAATCCATCTATCAATGGGCTGAAGATCAAATGGATAAAGCGTAAGATTTGAAAATTTACCATTGAAAAATGGATTTGGTTTTGATAAAGTAAATAGGCAGGTTTATGCCTGCATCCTGCTTTCCGACAAGGAAAGCCATAAGTCCAGAGGAGGTGTACAAAATGAAGAAATACGAAATCATGTACATTATCAACGCATCTTTAGATGAAAACCAGTTCAATCAGGTTCAGGAACGTTTACACAAAACAATTACTAACCATGATGGAACCATCGACAAAGTGGATGACTGGGGAATCAAAGATTTTGCGTATGAAATCGATCACATGAAAAAGGGACACTATGTTGTGATTAACGTAACTGCAAACAACGAAGGAATCTTCGAATTCCAGCGTGTATGCCGTATCAACAACAACGTCATCCGTATTATGGTCGTTAAGACCGAAGGTGAGAAGTAAAAGGCTATGATCAACAGAGTTGTATTGGTAGGCCGTCTTACCAAAGAGCCGGAATTACGCCGCACCCAGAGTGGGGCAGGTGTTGTTTCATTTGCGTTGGCTGTTAACCGCCGTGTTCAGACACCGGGTCAGCCGGAAGCTGATTTCATCAACTGTGTTGCATGGAATAAAACAGCGGAATTAATGGCGCAATATTTACACAAGGGATCATTGATCGGTTTGGAAGGAAGAATTCAAACCAGAAATTATGATAATCAGCAGGGACAGCGAGTATATGTTACCGAGGTGGTTGCCGATTCTGTGCAATTCCTCGAACCTAAAAATGCCCGCTCTCAGTCCGGATATGCAAACCAGTTTTATGGATCGAACCAGGGTTATAATAACCAGAACTACAATAACCAGGGTTACAACAATCAGGGCTATGGAAATAATAACTACAATCAGTCTTATTCCAATCAGCCGCAGGATGATCCGTTTGGCTCATCATTTGATACCACAGATACACTGGATATTGCCAGTGATGATCTACCATTCTAGAAAGGAAAACAATTATGGCATTTAAAAAACAGCGCATGGGTCGTAAAAAAGTTTGTTACTTCACAAAGAACAAAATTAAAGAAATCGACTACAAGGATGTTGAATTATTAAAGCGCTTCATCAATGCGAACGGTAAAATTATTCCACGTCGTGTTACCGGCACACGTGCAAAATATCAGAGAATGCTGGCTACTGCAATCAAGCGTGCACGCCAGATGGCTTTATTACCATACGTAGTAGACTAAGAATGAGCTTGTCTCATTCTTTTTTTTCGTTTTAGAATCATGTAGAATATAGACTATGAATACGAAGCAGATAACCCGGGGTGCTATGAGTGTTGCGATATATGGGGCCCTTTTGTTTTTGAATCAGCAGACTGCACTTGCGATTGAATCATTTGCCAATTGGATCTTCATTTTTCCGGTGCTGATCTTAACTGCGATGGATGGGATACGATCCGGCTTTATCGCCGGCATCGCCATGGCATTGATTACTTTACTATTCGGTGGCTTTACGACATGGTTTTACAGCTGGTTTTCGATTTTAACCGGATGGGTCTATGGAATCGGTATTTATAAACAATGGAAACATACGCTGAATTTTGCGATATGTTTTGGGATTACTATGGTATCCATGGTGATGATGGCTTTACTTTGGGCGGGTATCTTTGATATGGATCTGACACAGGACTACAACCAATTGGTCCAATTGGTTCCCTGGTTAAATCTGAGGGCGTATGTTGCCTTTTCTTTGGTGCTGATGAGCTTTTTACAGGCAATGTGTGTGCATATGGTAGCTCTTTTAACATGCATCAAGATGAAAATTAAAATGCGTCCGCTGCGCTCTTTTCGCCACATTAAAAGCTATCCATGGATTGGGTATGTCTCTATTCTAATTTGGCTATTATTCTTTTTTGGTCAGAATGTGCTAAAATTTAATGAAGAAATGCAGACAATCATACAGATTTGCTGGTTTATTGACTGCATTGTTTTGGACTTTTACGGGGTATTGGTTATAATGGAATTTGGCATACTTCGTAATTTCCGGAAAATCTCTTTTATCGCAGTTTTCGGAGCATTTATCCCCGTTGTATCTTTTATCTGGATGTTTTTGGGGGAATGTGAATGCCTTTTTTCCCTGCGGGAGAAAATATCTAAGAGGATGAGTGTATGAAGAAATTCAGTAAGTGGAGAAATTTAACCGCTTTCACAATTTTTTTATCGGTGCTTACCATCGGTTTTTTGATTTTTAAACAGCAGTATCTATCGGCTCTTGCGGTGGCAGTATTAGTGGTGCTTCTTATGGTATCTTTCTATGGATTCTGGCGCGCATTACACCGCTATGGACTTCAAACTGAGGTAGATATCAGTCGTGTGTTAGGCCGTGATGCCAAGGAAGCCCTTGATTTCGGTAATATCGGAATCTTGACATATGACAGTGATTATGTCGTAACGTGGCAGTCCCCTTATTTTGAGCAGAACGGTATGCATCTAGTCAATCAGAAGCTTGCATCCTGGATGGAAGAGACCAAGACACTGTTTTCGGATGAAGTGGATACAGTTACCGGGAAATACGAAGACCGTGTATATGAAATCACAAGAAAAGCCGATGCGCAGATCTTATATGTAAAGGATATTACGGAGCTCTATAATCTTCGTGCTGCTAACAACCGCAACGAAATCGTAGTTGGTATCCTGGAACTGGACAATTATCGGGAATACCAGAACTATGAAGGCGAAGAACTTCTCGCAAAAATCAATATGCATTTGCGCGGACCTTTAGTCGTATGGGCAAAGAAAAACGGAATGTTGATTAAAAAATTGAGTTCCGACCGTTTTTTTGTCGTATTAAATAAACAGATATTCGATGATATAAAAGCTAAGAATTTCTCTATCTTACAGGAAATCAAAGACCGGGCAACCGATTTGGATGTATCCATTACCTTAAGTATGGCTTTTGCGTATGGAACCGATGATTTTGTCGAATTAGATGATATGGTAAATCAGCTGATTGAATTGGCACAAAGCCGCGGAGGGGACCAGGCGGTTATCCGCTCGGCTAACGGTACCGTTCAATATATCGGCGGTAATTCGGAAATCAGCTCAACCCGTTCTAAAGTACGTGTGCGCGTAATGGCTAGAACGATTGAAGAAGCAATTCTTCAATCCAATGAAATTTATATAGCCGGTCATATCATGACAGATTTTGATTGTATGGGAGCTGCTTTAGCTATGTCAGCCTGGGCACAGGCGCTCAATAAAAAAGCTTATATTGTTTTGCGGGATGTTGCCCGTGATGCACAGCTTCAGGATACCATGGAACATTATCGGGAATCCCTGAGAGAAAGACATCATTTCTTAACACCGGATCAGGCTCTGGAGCGGTTTAATAAGGATAAGGATCTGTTATTGATGGTGGATCACGGAATTCCTTCCATTTCAAGTTGTAAGGATATTATTCCGCTGGCAAACCGGATCGTTGTGATTGATCACCATCGCCGTGGTGACAGCTTTGTCAAACATGCGATGTTGACCTATGTAGAATCCACCGCAAGCTCGGCCTGTGAGCTGATTGTTGAATTGTTACAGAATGTTTCCAGTCATGTTCCGATTTTCCAATCGGAGGCAACCATTATGTATCTGGGTATTCTGGTAGATACCAATCGTTTCCAGATGCATACGGATGCACGTACCTTTGAAGCAGCCGGTATGTTGTGTGTATGGGGTGCAAATTCGACCGTGGCTGAAAGATCTCTACGTGAGGATTTCACTAGATTTACATTGCGTAATACTCTGGTGCAGCTTGCCAAACCATATAAGGAAGATTTCCTGATTGTCTGTTATGAAGATGGGCCGGTTGACAAGACCATTCTGGCACAAACTTCAGAGGCTTTATTGAAAGTAAAGGGCTGCAAGGCTTCCTTTACAATCGCAAGAGCAGATAAGGAAGGATATCCGACCGCTGTATCTGCCAGAAGTGATGGAACTTATAATGTTCAAAAAGTGATGGAAAAACTGCAGGGTGGCGGACATTTCAGCGCCGCAGCAGCAGAGAGTCCGAATATGACACCAAAAGAGCTGAAAAAAGCTCTATTGGCTGCGATAGATCAGGAGGAAATGTAATGAAAGTAATTTTATTGGAAGATGTAAGAAAAGTTGGTAGAAAAGATGATGTGGTAGATGTCAGCGATGGCTATGCACGCAACTTTTTGATCAAAAACGGTAAGGCGGTAGCTTACACAAAGGGAAGCTCAAAGGTTTTAGATCAGCAGCTTGCCGATAAGGCGGCACATGAAGCTGAGCTTAAAAAGGAAGCTGAAGAACTTGCCAAAAAATTAGAGTCTATGAAATTTGAATTCCAGTTAAAGACCGGTAAAGAGGGGCAGACTTTTGGTTCTATTTCCACAAAACAGATTGCCGAAGCTTTACAGGCACAGGGAATCAAGGTTGAAAAGCGCAAGATTACCCTCGATGAGCCTATTACATCTTTAGGTACATCGATTGCCTCTGTGGATTTATACCGCGGACAGGTTATCGGTAAGATTAACGTTCACGTATCCGGCAAGGAGTAAGAACATGCCAAGAGAACTCCCAAATTCACAGGTGATGGAACAATCGCTGCTGGGAGCCTTATTGATATATCCAAATGTAATGTCCGACTGTCTGGATTATGACTTGCAGCCGGACGAATTTTATCTACCGGGACATCAGCGGATCTTTCAATGTATGAAGGAAATTACCGATAAGGGAGAACCGCTGGATATTTATACCCTTACCACGCGTTTAACCGCTAAGGAAGAAATAGATGCTGCCGGAGGTACGGATTATATTATCAGGCTGGCAGATTATGCGATTTCCAGTGCCAATACGAGAAGTTATATTGAATCCATAAAAAACTATGCCCAGCTTCGCCGTTTAATTTTTACTGCAGAAAAAATCACGGGAGATGCTTACGAATCTTCGGAAGACATTGATGATATTCTGGATGGTGCAGAAAGAGCAATTATGGATGTCACCCGCCAGCGAAGAGGTGCGGATTTTGAAAGCTCGCAGATTATTGTTGCCAGGGTTTTTGAACAGCTCAAGGAATTGAGAAACCAAAAAGGAGTCACAGGTATTCAAACAGGTTATCGTGCACTGGATGCCATCACCAATGGTTTTCAACGGGGCGATCTTTTAATTATCGCTGCCCGTCCTGCCATGGGAAAAAGTGCCTTTGCCTTAAATGTTGCCACCGAGGTAGCTAGAAGAAATCCGGGGGCTGTTGCGATATTCTCACTTGAAATGCCGGCAGACCAATTGATGAAGCGTTTAATGAGTGCGGAATCCCATGTAGAATCCGACAAGCTTAGAAGCGGCAAGTTATCTGATACGGAAATGTCGCGTCTGTATGAAGCAGGCACCCGCTTATCCGAGCGTAAGATTTTTATCGATGATTCCAGTGCCATCAAGGTTTCACAGATTTTTTCTAAGTGCCGAAAACTGAAAATGGAACATGGCAGCTTGTCGCTTGTTGTGATTGACTATCTGCAGTTAATTACAGGTGGCCGACAGGAATCCCGTCAGCAGGAAGTTTCGGACATCTCCCGAAATTTAAAAATTCTTGCCAAGGAACTGGATTGTCCGGTCATCGCATTATCGCAGCTTTCCCGAAAAGTCGAGGAAAGATCCGACCATGAACCACAGTTAGCCGATTTGCGAGAATCCGGTTCTATCGAGCAGGATGCGGATATTGTTATGTTCTTACATCGCAAAGATTATTATGACAATAAAGACGATGATGACCAAAAGAAAAACGATACTTCTATAGTTGATATTATTATCGCCAAGCATCGTAACGGTTCTACCGGAAAGATACAGCTTGCCTTTGAAAAGAGCTTGTCTCACTTTATCAACTATGCCAGTCAATACGGAGAAGATATTCATGCGGGTTGATCTTTTATGCAGCGGATCGAAAGGAAATTCCTGTCTGGTCCGGGAAGGGGAAACCCAAATCTTAATTGATTGCGGTTCCACAAAAAAATATCTGATGAATTCTTTAAAAAGCGTAAATCAAAAAGTAGATGATTTAAACGGTGTATTGATTACCCATACGCATAAAGATCATGTTTCGCAAATTAAACATTTTTCACATCTGCCCATCTATTCATGGTGTGATCTGGATGTGGAAAATCATCATATCGTACTTCCTTTAGAAGAGTTTGATATAGGTAATTTTCATATAAAGGTAATCCAGCTTTCGCATGACTGCCCGAAAACGGTTGGTTTTGTGATATGGGGGCACAGCCAGAAGCTGGTGTATATTACCGATACCGGATATATTCCCAATTATGAAAAGGAGTATTTGATGGATGCGGACACATATATTTTTGAAAGCAATCATGATCCGCAGATGTTGATGTCAACAGCCCGTCCGATGTTTGTCAAACAGAGAATACTAGGAGATAACGGGCATTTATGCAACGAAGATTCAGGGTCTAATCTGTGCCATATTGTTAATGCGAACACAAAAAACATCGTATTAGCACATATTTCACAGGAGGGAAATGATCCGCATCTGGCATTAGACACATTGCATGATACATTTTTGAGAAAAGATATGACATTACGCGGTATTCATGCTCAGGCAGCACCGCAATTTAAGATTGTAACGATCGAGGAATAAACACGTCACACCGGACGTGCTTAGTGTAAAGTATTTGTGGAATAAATAATAAATGTTCCTATAAATCTTCAGAAATACAAATCTTAAATGTAAAAGTAAGATTGTATAAAGAATAAGCTTTGGACCGGGATTATTTATTCCGGTCGATGGCTTACATCGACCCTAAATTTGCAGCTGCACATGGCGTGGATTCTGTCAATGGGCGCAGAGCGCCCCTGTAAGGGTTCCATTGACAGGATCCACGCCATGTGCTACTCATTGGAATCCTGCTTAAAATTTCGTTATTTCTTCGAAGTTGTCTCCGAATCCTAA
>JAGAWH010000136.1 GCA_017941505.1 Faecalicoccus sp.
GAAAGCGGAATGCATAGCAGCCGCAAGGAGAGAAAATAAAACCTTCATTCAAAACGAAACTATTATCTAAAAATTAGAAAGTGTAATCAAGAGGAAGGTCCATTTGGTTCTTCTAACTGACTACACACATATAATACGAGGAGGGATAGTATGTCTCGAGGATTATTAATTGTTTTAAGCGGACCATCCGGTGTTGGAAAGGGTACGATTCGTAAAAGAATACAAGAGAATCCAAAATTGAATCTGGCATTCTCCACATCCATGACAACACGCAAACCACGGCCGGGTGAAGTGGATGGTGTTGATTATTTCTTTAAGACAGAAGACCAATTTAATGAAGCCGTAAAAAATGGGGAATTGTTGGAACATACTGTCTTTGTCGGAAATCAATACGGAACACCTGTCGCTGAAGTAGAACGTCTCAGAAATGAAGGTAAAAACGTATTGTTAGAAATCGAAGTGGATGGTGCTACCCAGGTACATAAAAAATGTCCGGATGCCGTAAGCATCTTTGTAACACCGCCTTCCATGGAAGAACTTGAAAGCCGGATTCGCCATCGCAGCACCGAACCGGAAGAAATTATTCAGCAGCGTCTAACAAAAGCTGAAAATGAAATGAAGCTGATCTATCATTACAAGTATGTTGTATGTAATGAAGATGTAGAACTGGCGGCAAAAATCATCGAAGATATTATTTTGCGTCATGTTGAACTTGAAAGTCGTTCATGATTGTGATAAATTAACTTTGCGAAAAAGAGTGGGTCACCCCACTCTTTCGTTTGTATATAAAGGAGATAGCAAACATAAAATGGATGAATTAAAACGCAATATTGAATCTGTTTTAAGTCAAATGCACTGCCATTTATATGAGCTGGAATGGCTTACCGATCAAAAGCCACCTATCTTAAGAATCTCAATAGAGAAGGAAGATGGAACCGTTGATCTGGATACATGCGCTGCATGTTCGGATGCGATATCCACCATGTTGGATGAAACAGATTTTTTTGATAAAGAATATATGCTGGAGGTGTGTTCACCGGGTGCTGAGAGAGAACTGAAAACCGATGAACAAATCCAAAGAGCATTAAATTCATATGTTCTGGTAAAGTTAAAAGATCCAAAACAGGGATTAGACCAGGTTATCGGAGATCTTATCGAAGTAAATGACGATACAGTTAAAATTCAATACAGAGATAAGACACGTACTAAAACGATTGAAATTGAAAGAAGTAATATTTCGCTGATTCGTACGGCTGTAAAATTTTAGGAGAAGGAAATGAAGTTAAAAGTTCAAAATATCGCCGAAGCTTTAAAAGGAGTTGAAGCCGGCCGAAATTTAAGTACTGAAGTAGTTGAAGAAGCATTAAAAGAAGCTCTAACAAAAGCATATCGCAAACAGATTGATAACGATAACGCATATATCAAAGTTGAAATTATTAAAGGTGTTATCCATGTGTATCATCAGTTCCTTGTCGTTGAAGAAGAGGACGATGAATTTGATGATATGCTGCATATCACATTAGCAGATGCTAAGAAGATCAATCCAAAAGTGGAAGTCGGTGATTTCATCGACGAGGAAATTGATTATTCCTCTTTTGGAAGAGCAACAATCCAGATCGCAAAAAGCGTAATCAAACAGAAGATTCGTGAAGCCGAGAAACAGGTTGTTTACGATGAATATAAAGACAATATCGATGAAATGGTCAACGGTGTTGTTGAGATGGTAGAACCGAAATTTGTGGTTGTAAATATCGGTAAAACGTTAGCTTTGATGAAATCCAATCAGCAGATTCCAACTGAAAAATATGTAGAAGGACAGCAGATCTTAGTAGTAATTACAGAAGTGAAGCGTGAAACCAAGGGAGCTCAGGTTCTTGTATCACGTGCCACACCGGTCTTTGTTCGCCGTTTGTTTGAAAGAGAAGTTCCGGAAATTTATAACGGAATCATTGAAATTAAAGCGATTGCCAGAGATCCGGGAGAACGCTGCAAAATTGCCGTATTATCTAAAAACGAAAACATTGATGCAATCGGTGCATGTATCGGCCCACGCGGACAGCGTGTACAGAAGATTATCGATGAGCTTAATGGTGAAAAGATCGATATCTTCCAATGGTCTGATAACATCTCTGATCTGATCAAAAATGCTCTCAGTCCAAGTGAAGCAGTTGCGGTCATTCGCAATGAAGATGTAAAAGACGGTTTAATTGTAGTTGTACCGGATAGCCAGTTATCGCTTGCGATCGGTAAAAAAGGTAAAAATGCCCGCCTTGCGGTAAAACTTACAAACCGTAAGATTGATATTAAATCCGAATCTGAAATGAAAGAATTAGGCATCGATTATATGGCTAAGGCTGCCGAAATGCAGGCAGAATATGAAGCTAAGGTTGCCAAAGAACTTGCTTACAAGCAGCAGGAAAAGATTGAGGCATTACGTGCCAGCCAGGATGAAATCGTTGATGTTGAAGATGTTGATTTCGAATACAACGATGAGCCGGAAATCGTTTCAGTAGATGATATTCTCGACCATGACACCACTTCACTGTATGAAAAAGAACAGGAAGATGTTCAAGTGGAAGAAGAACCTGTTGTTGAAGAAGTTCCGGTTGAAGAAGAAGAAAAACCAATCGATGAGATGGAAGAAGCTGCAAGACTTGCCAAAGAATTGCGTAAGGAAAAACCGGCAGGTAAGGTTACGGAGTATACATCGAAATTTGAAAATTTCGCAGATGCATCTACAAACAAACCGCAGCCTAAACCGCAGCCTAAGAAAACTGAGGAAAAACCAGTCGTCGCTAAGAAAGAAGAAGTCAAGAAACCGACATTTGACCATACTATGCCGATTTATACCGAAGAAGAACTTGCAGAAATTGAAGAGGCAGAAATGGATGAAATGGAATCTTGGGACTATGATGTCGACTACGACGAATACGATGACTACTATGATGAATAGGAGATTGTATGCGTAAAATACCAATGCGTAAATGCGTTGTCACACAGGAACGATTTCCTAAAAAGGAACTGATTCGTGTGGTACGTACACCGGAAGGTGAAATTGAAGTCGATTTGACCGGAAAGAAAAACGGACATGGTGCCTATGTTTCTAAAAAGGCAGAAACTATTGAGAAGGCTCGTGAAAACAAGGCTCTGGAAAGAGCATTGGAAACAAAAATTCCGGAAGAGATCTACTTAAAATTGGAGGAATTGACGCGTGAAGGATAACTGGAAGTTTTATGTGCAGATTGCCATAAAATCCGGAAAATTCGCTTACGGCAGCCGTTTGATTCCTTCCATTCAATCCAATGAGGCACATTTAGTTCTGATTGGAGAAAACTGCGGAAATAACCGAAAAAAGAAGTTAATTGATAAATGTTCATTCTATAACATCCCTTACCAAATGGTAGAGGATGCTGCACTGCAGTCCTTATCCCATATCGCATTTAACAGTGTGGCTATATTGGATAAAGGATTAGCAAAATCAATATTGAGCTAAGGAAAGGAGTGGTGATGTAATGGCTTATAATAACAACAAGCAGAAGAAAAAACCGAATCGCAGTAATAACAGATCCTCACAGCGTAACAATAACAACCGTCCACCGCACGAGAGAAAACGGATCGAATATCCAAAACAGATCACCTACAGTGAACCGTTAAGTGTTGGTGAATTAGCAGGATTGTTAAAGCGAAACAGTTCGGAAATCATCAAATTCCTGTTTATGACAGGAAATATGTCCACAATCAATACCGTATTATCCGATGAAGATATTGAATTAATCTGTATGGAATTTAATTGTGAGGCAAAAAGGGAAGTTGTCGTAGAAGAAGATGATATCGAAGAACAGCTCTCTATCATGGAGGAAGATGTTCGTAAATTAAAACCACGTCCTCCGGTAATTACGATTATGGGTCACGTTGACCATGGTAAAACAACCTTATTGGACACCATTCGTAAAACCAATGTAACAGAAGGGGAATTCGGTGGTATTACCCAGCATATCGGTGCCTACCAGGTATCTGTTTCCGGACGTAAGGTTACTTTCTTAGATACTCCGGGTCATGAAGCATTTACCGCTATGCGTGCCCGTGGTGCTCAGATTACCGATATCGTTATTATCGTTGTTGCAGCCGATGACGGTGTTATGCCGCAGACTAAGGAAGCTGTTGACCATGCCAAGGCAGCCGGTGTTCCAATCGTTGTAGCCGTCAATAAAATTGATAAGCCGGGTGCCAATCCTGACCGTATTATGTCTGAAATGGCAGAACTCGATGTTATGCCGGAAGAATGGGGTGGAGATACTATCTTCCAACAGATTTCCGCTAAGACCGGTGAAGGTGTCAATGACTTACTTGAAACCATGTTAGTTGTTGCGGATATGCAGGAATTGAAGGCCAATCCGGATCATCTTGCCAGCGGTACCGTAATCGAAGCCAAGTTGGATAAGGGCCGTGGACCGGTAGCTACATTACTGGTACAGAGAGGTACGCTGCACTCCGGTGATTCTCTTGTCGTAGGTACATGTTACGGACGTATCCGTAAGATGACCAACGATAAAGGTATGGAAATTAAATCTGCTGAGCCAAGCTGCCCGGTAGAAATTACCGGTTTATCGGATGTACCGCGTGCCGGTGATGTATTTATGGCTTATGCCAACTATAAGAAAGCACAGGAAATTGCTCAGGAACGTTTAACAAAACAAATCCTTCGCGAAAGAAATCAGACCAGTGCAATGTCCTTAGAAGATCTCTCTAAGAAGATCGAAGAAGGAAATGTACAGGAAATTAACGTACTGATCAAAGCGGATGTGCAGGGTTCTGCAGAAGCCTTAAAGGCATCTTTTGAAAAGCTGGAAGTGGAATCTGTTCGTGTCAATGTCATCCGTTCTACCGTTGGAACCATCAGCGAATCGGATATTATGTTAGCAAGTGCATCCAATGCGATTATTTATGGATTTAATATCCGACCAAATGCCGCTGTACGTAAGAAAGCGGAAGAAGAAGGTGTTGAAATCCGTCTTCACAACATTATCTATAAAGCTTTAGAAGAATTAGAATCTGCCATGAAGGGTATGTTAGCGCCGGTATATGAAGAGGTAGTGACAGGACAGGCAGAAGTTCGTCAGATTTATAAGGTATCCCGTGTCGGTACGATTGCCGGATGTATGGTTACAGACGGTGTTGTTAAACGTGATTCGAAGGTTCGCCTGATTCGTGATGGAATTGTCATTTATGAAGGAAAAATGGGATCATTACGCCGTTTTGAAAACGATGTTAAGGAAGTATCAAACGGTTTTGAATGCGGTATGACTATTGAAAACTTCAACGATATCAAAGTGGACGATATCATTGAAGCTTACGAAGATCAGGAAGTGGAATAATGCCTGTACGTAAAAGTGACCGTATGGACCAGATCCTTCTTCGTGAAATATCGCATATCCTGCAATT
Organism: Faecalicoccus sp.; assembly: GCA_017941505.1. The sequence continues at coordinate 5,443 of JAGAWH010000136.1, forward strand.
TGAATTAAAAAATCCTAAGCTTGGATTTGTCACAGTGACCGATGTAGAGTGCACTCGTGATTTATCTCTTGCCAAAGTCTATGTTTCCTTTTTAGGTAAACAGGAACGCAATGAAGCAGGAATGAAGGTACTCCGTGATTCTAAGGGATATATCAGATCCAATCTGGCCAAAAAGATCAAAATCCGTAAGATGCCGGATTTAGTATTCATTCAGGATACATCTTTAGAACAGGGTCAGAAAATCGAATCGATTATTGAAGATATTCATCACTCACAAAACGCCTAGTCAGGCGTTTTCTTTCTGTGTGTCGGGCATGGCACATCTCTAGTTGGTGAAAGTCCAACCGCAGGTAGTTACCGCCAAGCGTAGTGAACCCCAAGTGGAAGACAGTGATGTCCAGATGAAGGAAGGGGCTAGCAAAACTTCCGAGCCTACGA
>JAGAWH010000137.1 GCA_017941505.1 Faecalicoccus sp.
GATATTTACGGTATAAATCATAATAATTCGCAAAGTCACGGGCAATCTGTTCATCCTGGATATACTGCCCGATCAAAGCTAAGTCAACAGGTAACTCATTTTCTTCATAAAGAGAGATCATCTGACTGAGATCATCCCAGGCTCTGGCCGTCACAAAGCTTCTGCCATCAACAGTTGTGATAACACGATAAAAATACTGCGTTTTGATTTCCAGATAAGATAGAATCACCGGATGGACACCTGTCTGCAGGGCAAATTCCTTCCAAACCGGATAGTCCGGTTCTACCTCAATTTTTTTCAATCGATCTAACATCGCAATATCAAATTCCCGTACGGAATCATTATATTGAGGCGGATTGCCCGCTGTTACGACGATCCATCCATCCGGAACCCGATGTCTTCCAAAGGTCTTATACTGCAGAAACTGCAACATGGAAGGCGCCAATGTTTCCGACACACAGTTGATTTCATCCAGAAATAAGATCCCTTCTTTTTTACCGGTTTTGGCCATTTCATCATATACGCTGGCGATGATCTCACTCATGGTATATTCGGAAACACTGTATTTTTTACCGCCGTATTCTTTATCTACAATAAAAGGAAGTCCCAAAGCCGATTGTCTTGTATGATGGGTCATGGAATAGGATACAAATCCTAGATTCATTTCAGCCACAATCTGTTCCACGATGGCAGTTTTTCCGATACCCGGCGCACCGACTAAAAATACCGGACGCTGCTTAGAGGCAGGAATGCGTGCTCTTCCATATTGATCTTTTGTAGAATACGCAATAATCGCACTTTGAATCTGTTTTTTAGCCTCTTTTATATGCATAATTTAGTCTCCTCCTAAATTGTAACGAATTGCCCATGGCGGCACTTTGATATCTTTATTATCTTCCGGAAACAGAAAGGCAGTGCGATACGATGGTGTATACTTCGGATAGATTCCATCCCCATCCGTAAAATACAGCAGGCCTCCCAGTTTTTTAAAAGTATGATCGGCAATTCTTTCATCCACATATTGAAATACGGGGCGAAAATCGGTACCGCCTAAGCCTTTTATTTCCATATGGTCGATATAATTCTGGAATTCATTTGCGGTATGAATCACAACGCTTTCCCGAATCAACATATCACACTGCAAGATGTGGATATTAAAATACGAAAAGAAATTTTCTCTCTGTTCAAATATATTAAATGTCTTCTGTAAAAAGCTCTGTACAACATCCCCCTGCACGGAACCGGAGGTATCAATGGCGATCACAAGCTCACGGATATTATGGATTTCCTTTGACTCCAGTGGTTCGATTAACGGTAAATTAGAATACAGCTTTAATCCGTAAGTGTAGAAAATCGTATCAAAGTCTTCATCGTTGATCTGCATCTTTTCTCCGGTGGTCATAAAGAGTTTTAAAAATTTTGTATAGTTATATTTTTCTCTATGCAGCTTTTTGAGCGACTGCACCATCGCATCCATTTTCCCGTTTTCCTTATGAAACAGCTCCAGATCCATCTCAATTTTCTCTGAGATCTCTTTCCAGTCTTTAAGAGCGTTTTTAATCATTTCAAGCTGCTCATTATCCGCATTCGGGTCTTCGCCCTCTTTTCGTTCTCCGGTATCATGGCTTGCCTTATCAAAGCGATTGTTGCCGGCATTTGTCGAATCATCCTTTATTTCATCGCCAAATAAGGTTTCCGAGCTACCTTTTACATCTCGTAAGGTATACCAGATATCGTGGGTATCAAATTCAAAAAGACCCGATAATAATTTAATCTCATCTTTTTGAAGCGTAGTTAGATACCGATAAATATTCTGTGCCGTAAAATCCGAAACTTTTTCTTTCAGCTTATCCAGTTCCCGCTTCTTTTGATCATCGTTTTCAAGTGCCATACAGTCAAGATTTAAATCAAGGATCACATTTTCAACCGCCATATCTCCCGCCAGATCCCAAAGGGACATCTTTCTCTGTTCGGCAAAATAGGGATGTTGAAAAATCGAGTGCAATACGACATGAAAATAACCGCGGGTCAAGCTCTTAGGATCATTTTGGAACATCTTAATGACAGTAATGGGTGCGTAATGAAAGAATTTACCATCACAGCGAAATTCCGTTCCATCTGGGACAAAAATATAGCGGTTTAACGCGATATCCATAAAGCGTAAATTCAAGGTAAGCTGGGATATCACATTTTGAAAGATTTCATTACTGATTTGAATTAGTTCATCATCCATAATGTCCCCTTTCTACAACATATCCATTAAATCATCAAACAGGTTTTTATCCGATCTTGTTTCCATAAGCCTTGCCTTCTCTTTGGGATCTTCTACAAGATACAGATACGGTGAAATATCCGCATTTTTAAAATATCCTAAATCAATTCCCTGATGTAAAGCTGAATAACGTTTTTGAACCATAATCGTATGAATACATTCATCCGTATTATCCTTGATCCACTCTTGATAACATTGTATTGGGTTTTGATATGTTTCTAAATAATTGATGCTTAAAATACATCTTGCCTCCGGCTTCCACTCCTTCAAATTTACACTTGGAAGATACGAATTGACCAATTGATAGTTATCCTCATTTTTCCCATTATAGCGGCCGTTGGCTCCAAAGTTCCAATTCATATTCCAATTGTTGTCAAACATTTTAGAAGAGATAAAAAAGGCATCCGATGCGATAAGAGATAACTTTCCTCTTGTCTCAAAAGCCCCTTTTCCCACTTCTTTTAAAGAAACAGGCAAAACGAGCTCCTTTAAAGAAGGACAGTTAAAAAAGGCATTATCTCCTATTCTTTCAAGATGACTTGAAAGAATCACTTTTTCTAAAGCGGTACAGTCATCAAAAACATTTTCTTCTAAGATTTTTAAAGAATCCGGTAAGATAACATTTTTTAAGGAGTGGCATTGTTCAAAACAAGCACGGGAAATTCTTGTCAGATTTTTCCCAAACACAACATCGGTTAAATTTTCGCATTGAAAAAAAGTAATCTTATTAAGATTGGTTAAGCGGTTCGATAAGGTAACGCTTTTTAGATTTTTACAGCGGGCAAATAACCCACTGCCGATATAGCTGACCGAATCCGGAAGAATGATTCTTTCTAACGATTCACAATCATAAAAGACATTATTGCCCATCAGCTTTAAGCTTTGGGGCAAAATGATTTCTTCCATATTCGATGCGCCGTAAAAGGCATAATCGTCAATCTCAACAATCCCATCCGGAACCACGACACGTCGATCGTTTCCGGTATATTTTTTCAAAGTTTGAGAAACAATGGTAAATGACATTTTTTACTTCCTTTCAATGGGAAAAAGCCGGGTTAAGCCCGGCTTTGGTTTACTTTCCGTTTGCCAAGAGTTCCTGTACAACAGCGTCTTTCGGATATACACCGGCAGCTTTTAATTCCGCAATTTTATCTTTGAACTGCGGCAGATATTTTTCATGCGCTACTAACAGCTCATCTAATACAGTCTGGGCAACAGCACCATGTTCAACCTGCGGATTCATTTCAAAGGCAGCTAAAGCTAAACCGTAGTTACCGGTAATCGCAGCTTCAATTGTGCACTCTTCCATTGCCTTCATCATCTGAACCCAGCCTCTTTCACTGGCATTGAATTTGCCCCAGGTCCAAGGAATCGGCCCTTTTCCGGTAATCGTGCAGGAAACTTCTACAATCGCATCGTACGGCAGATCGGCAAGAGCACCGTTATTCTGGGTAGATACAACCATATGAGTTCGCTTATCGCCATAGATGGATGCGATACATTCACATGCCGCATCGGAATAATGCGCACCGCCGCGCTTGGATAACTGTTCCGGTTTGTAGTTCAAATTCGGATCTTTATATAATTCAAACAATTCAGCTTCGGTCTGTTTTACCTGCTGGGCACGAGTTCCTACCGTGTTGAATTCCTCTAAAGAATGCTTCAACATTTCATCGTGCATATAGTAGTAACGATGATATCCGCACGGAATCAACTGAATCTGTTTCATATGGTCCTTCAAGAATTTACACTGGAAGATGTTTGCCGGTGTTCCGTCATCGACATTTGGATCATACATATTATCAATCAATTTATCTGTTAAATCATTCCCGTATTGATCGGTTACCTTATGATAATGGAAATGGTTCAAGCCGGCAAATTGATGAATACATTCTCTTTCCGTTAAACCAAATTGCGGTGGTTCTCTTAAAAGCGCACCGACAGGAACGTTACAAAGACCGACAGTCTTCTTCCATCCGCCCCATTTGATCGCAGCTTCGGTAACCATTCCGGATGGGTTGGTAAAGTTGATCAGCCATGCATCCGGGCATAATTCCTTCATATCTTCAATAATGCCTAAAATAACAGGAATCGTACGGAATGCCTTAAACATACCACCGGCACCGTTAGTTTCCTGACCTAACATACCGTAGTAAGAAGGAATTCTTTCATCCTTGATACGTGCATCTAATAATCCAACACGGAACTGCGTTGTGACAAAGTCAGCTCCCGGTAATGCTTCTCTGCGGTCTAATGTCAAATGAACTTGAACATCATAAGGAGTCGCATCCCACATACGCTGTGCCATCGCACCGACAATTTCTAATTTTTCTTTACCGGCTTCTACATCGCATAACCAGATTTCACGAATCGGAAGTTCATCATAACGCTTGATAAATCCTTCCATCAATTCCGGTGTATAGCTGGATCCGCCACCGATTGTAACAATTTTTACAGGTTTCTTTTCCATATATTTATCCTTTCTCTCGCTGATTTCATTATAAATTGTTTTATAGGACAATACTATGTTCTGTTTTATCTTTGACCTTTGTTCCTTTTTGTTCGATATTTTAATATAAAAATAAGGAACAGTGTTCCTTATTCATTCAATAATGGATTGTCAGACTTTCGTCCCTTCTGTTCAAAAAGAGGCTCTCTTTCCCTTAAGGAGCTGGCGATTTTTTTCTCTTGATTGGCTTCAAAATCCAATTTAAAGATATTGGAGTAAATCACATCCAATACATATAGTACCGAAAGCGCAAAGCTGTAATTGCCTAAATTGGACACCAGCTTTTCTCTGGAGGAAACATGAATGGTACAAGGTACCATCGAGGATAACCGATTGATCCCATACGATGTAACGGCAGCACAGCTAACCCCTCTTTCAAGTACGATGGATGCACAGCTGATACAGCGGGAACTCTCTCCGGTATAGGAAAGAATCAACACAGCCGAGTGCTCAGGATCACAATTTTCCATCTCATATAGGGTTTCATGTGCTTCATATAAGATAATGACCCGCCTGCCGATTTTCATCATCTTTTCTTTAAAAGCGCGCGCAATACCGATTTGTGCCGATAAGGTCACAATATAGATTGTTTCCTTATTTAAGAGCTCTGTCATCTTAGTTAAAACATCCTCATTTAAAAGCGATAAGGTATCCTGAATTGTCTCTATATACAAGGTGGCAAGCTTACCGGCTACCTCTAAGTTTCGACCCTCTTTGTCAAAAGGAGCATTAGGATCGACCTTTTGGAAATAATGGGAGGTATAGTTTAACTCTTCTAAATACTGTTCCTTAAAATCATTCAGCCCTTCAAAGCCTAACTTCTGGCAGAAGCGGACAATCGATGAAGGCGCAACATAGGCTTTGGTCGCAATCTGTCGAGCCCCTTCCTTTTTGATCGATTCTTTTGCCTGAATCAAATAATTGGCAATGGCCTTTTCCGAATCCGAAAAATCATCCTGGTCTTTTAACATTTCATCAATCAACATATCTATGCACCTTTTATTTTTTTCAAATATTTGACCGGTACTTCTTTTATCAGCCACACACCGTTAACCGATCGATAGAACACATATCCATCACGGATCATAGAAGCACAATCGACAAGATAAATCACCGGTTTACCATGCCTGGATCCTACTTTGACTGCCGTTTGGATATCATTGGATAAATGCACATATAGACGACTCTTGGGTTTTAGACCTTCTGCATCAATGGAGCTTACATATTTTTCACCGGTTCCGTGATACAAATCGTGATCAGGATTTACCTGTTCCAGTTCTACATCTACGTTAATGGAATGTCCCTGGTTGGCTCGGATTTTTGTCTTATCTTCATTAAAAGAAAAGCGTCCCTTATTATCGGTTCGTACCACTGTTTCAAGTGTTTCCATGTCAATGCCAACCCCTTTTAAAAGTTCATCTACATTAGCCCAGCCATGTTCATCTAATTCAATACCGATGGTTTCCGGCTTATGGCGAAGGATCAGGCTGATATATTTACCGATTTTTGTATAGTTCTGTTTCATAACATATATTCTCCCTTACTTATTATACATTGTATCCCTGTTCAATTTGAATATTCAAACAATCAGGAGTAGAATAAAACAGTCGGAGGAAACAATAATGATCATACGTGAATACAACAAAAGTGATTTACCCGCTATGATAGAAATATGGAATGAAGTTGTTGAAGATGGTATTGCCTTCCCTCAGGAAGAATTATTAAACATGGATACAGGAAGTGCCTTTTTTGAATCCCAAAGCTATAGTGCTGTTGCCGATGATGATGGTAAAGTGGTTGGCTTATATATTCTTCATCCCAATAATGTAGGACGATGCGGCCATATCTGCAATGCCAGCTATGCGGTTCAATCAAACTGCCGGGGCAGACACATCGGTGAAAATCTGGTAAAGGATTGCTTAGAAAATGCCAAAAGACTTGGCTTTGGGGTATTGCAGTTTAATGCGGTGGTAGAATCCAATATTCATGCCCGTCATTTATATGAAAGACTTGGCTTTGTGCAATTAGGCACCATTCCAAATGGTTTTCGTATGAAAGACGGTCACTATGAAAACATCTGTCCTTATTATCACACTCTATGATCCCATCATTGGGATTTTTTATTTGCCGTTGACTTTGGTCGGTTCTTACGATATTATATGTAGGAACTTACCAAAAGAAAGGATTTCTATGCAAAGTAATAAAATATCAATCTTAGTTAAAAAAGCAGCCCTGCATGCCGAAAGGATTCAGGCTCCGATTTTACAGGAGCACGATTTGTCGGTATCCCAATATAAGATATTAAAACATCTGTACAAATCAAAGAAAGACTCGATCCGCGTTGTAGATCTGGAAGACTTTTTCTCCATGACCCATCCTGCCGTGATTGATGTGCTTAAAGTCTTAGAAAAAAAAGGATACACAACCCGCATCGTCAATCCCGAAGATGCCCGCTCCAAGATCATATCCTTAACGGATAAAGCCTATTCGATGCAGGAAGAGCTGGAAGGATTAGGCGATGAAATGGAAGCCATCTTAACCACAAATTTAACTTCGAAAGAAAAAGATACCCTAGTCAATTTATTGATTAAGTTTTTAGAAAATAAAAAGGAGAAAAGACATGAATAATACAGAAATTTCACAATACGATAAGATGACCAAAACACCGATTTCAAAGTTAATTATCACCTTATCCATCCCCAGCATCATCTCCATGCTTATCAACAATATCTACAATCTGGTAGATACAGCCTTTGTCGGGCAGCTTGGAACAAGTGCCAGCGGGGCGGTCGGCGTTGTCTTTGGATTTATGTCCATTATACAGGCCTTTGGGTTCATGTTTGGACAGGGCTCGGGATCGATCATGGCAAGAGCTTTGGGTAACCAGGACAGGGAAAAAGCTTCCATCAACGCATCTGCCGGCTTCTATGGAGCCCTGTTATGCGGACTTGTCATTACCATCATCGGCTTTTTAAAGCTGGATGATATTGTCATGATGTTAGGAAGTACCGAAACCATTGCCCCTTATGCCAAAGTATATATTTCCTATATCTTAGCTTCCGCTGCTTTTATGAGCAGTTCCTTAGCCTTAAACAATCAGCTTCGCTATGAAGGAAAAGCCTTCTTAGGAATGATCGGCTTAATGAGCGGTGCCATATTAAATATGATTGGTGATCCAATCTTTATGTTTGGAATGAATATGGGCATCGCAGGCGCCGGATTATCTACCGCGCTCTCCCAGGTTGTGAGCTGGGGTATCCTATTTTATATGTTTAAATCCGGAAAAACTGAATCAAAGATCAGTTTAAAAAGTGCTTTTAATGCCGGTGCTTCTGATTATTTCAATATTATGGCAACCGGTTTTCCAAGTCTGTTACGACAGGGATTAAACAGCTTAACAACCGTACTTCTGAATTCTTGCTGCGCAGTATATGGAGATGCAGCGGTGGCAGGTATGAGCATTGTTTCAAGAGTCATCTTCTTTGTGTTCTCCATCGCCTTAGGTATTGGACAGGGATTCCAGCCGGTATCTGCCTTCAATTACGGTGCCGGAAAGTATTCCCGCATTCGCGAAGGATACCGCTTTACACTAATCGCATCGGAAGTCATTATTTTTGTCGGATGTGTTACCCTGTTATTGAATGCGCATAATATCATCGGAATCTTTAGAGATGATCCTGCCGTTATCGAAGTAGGAACCAGATCTCTTCGCCTGCAGTCGCTTGCGCATCTATTCTTACCAATCGCCATGGCTACGGAAATGTTGTTTCAAAGTACCGGACAGAGAGGACAGGCCTCCTTTATATCCGGACTTAGAAGCGGTTTCCTGTTTATCCCTTTACTGTTGATCTTATCCAAGACAAGAGGACTTGCGGGTATCCAGGAGGCACAGCCCCTTTCCATCGTATTATCGGTACCGCTGTCCATTCCGTTTGCCTTCCACTTTTTCAAAAAGCTGCCTAAAGAAGATAAAAATTGAAACAGAGCGCATCATTGCGCTCTGCTTCTTTTTAGGCCGATCAATAAGGCATTTATACATAATCGAAGGACTTTGATGGAATCACAGAGAATATCATTTCTCTGTCCATTCAACATAAACCCATAATAATTCTCTTCATTTTGAAAGATATCCAGACCAATATCCATTTCTTTTAATTCCTGCTGGATCATTAATATATTATTGAGATGATCGACATCATCTTGAAGACTGATTTTTCTTATATATTGGTTATTGGCATGGATCAGCTTTTCAATTCTGTCTATTTCTTCCTTTTGGGAATGAACCTGTTCTAATTCGTAGTTTAAACTGTCTCGAATCAAATCCGTCAACATCACCTTTTCTTCATCCATATACTACCTCATCTTACCATTATGACGAGACTGAAATGAAATAGTTTACTATATAATGATTTTTTTTATTTAATACAATGCCACGGATAAAAAAAAGACCGGAATTCCGGTCATTATATATTCTGCCATATAAGAATGGTAATATTATCGACGCCTCCATGATCCAAAGCCATCTTTAGTAATTGTTCACAGCCTTCTTTTATCGAAGCACTTTCTGAAAGGATACTCTGGATTTCTTCATTGGAGACCATATCGGTTAAACCATCTGAACATAACAGGTAAATATCTCCTGATTGAATCTGATCTTTTACAATATAAGGATCGATGGAATATTCTTTCGGATTCATTCCCAATACCTGCGTTAAAAACGCCTTGGCATATTTTATACCCATCCATTCTACAAAGGAGGTCTCGCTGTGATCGAGACTTAATTGTTTTAAAGACCCTTCACGAAGGCGGTAACAGCGGCTGTCACCGACATTAAAGATCCATGCGTTCTGGGTATCATAATAAAGAGAGACCATGGTCGTTCCCATATAATGAGAACCTAATTCTTTTTCAACTTCATATACCTTCCGATTCAAATGCAGGCTGAGCTTCCTTAAAGAAGATTCTATGTCCGGATCGATAAAGCCTGTATGTAAGGCAACATCCATAGCCTGGGCAGCTCCATAGGAAGCTAGTTCCCCATAATCACCGCCACCCATGCCATCAAATACGGCATACATCTGTTCGGTTTGACGATCCTGTTCTATTTCCAGAATACCATCCGACTCGACATGGACCGGCTCTAAAAAACTACCGTTGAAATAAAAATTATCTTCGTTATTTTTTCTCTTTTTACCGATATGACATACACATACCGCTTTTGAAATCTTCTCCATATACTCCCCAATTGACTCTCAAAACTGTTCCTTTTAAGTTTATCACGCATGTACAATCAGGGTCAAATTACTATTGTAGGCGCATGGCATCCTTCATGGATTTCACATATTCACCGACATATTTCGGTGCACCTTTTCCATATTTTTCTACGATTCTTACAATTGCGGAGCCTACAATAGCTCCATCAGACAAATCTGCCATTTTCTTAGCCTGTTCCGGGGTTGAAATGCCAAAGCCAACCGCACACGGAAGATTGGTGTTTTCACGGATGATATCGACGATGGATCGTAAATCGGTATTGATTTCACTTCGAACACCGGTTACTCCAAGACTGGATACCAGATAAATAAAGCCTTCTGCCTCCTTGGCAATCATCGCAATGCGATTTTGCGAAGTAGGAGCAATTAACGAAATCAGATCCACTCCATATTCTTTACAATATGGCCCAAATTCCTCTTTTTCTTCAAAAGGAAGATCCGGTAAGATAAGTCCATCAATACCGACTTCTTTACAGGTGGAAATAAATCTTTCTGCCCCATATGAAAATATCACATTGGCATAGGTCATAAAAACCATCGGAACAGGGGTTTCTTTTCTTAGTATACGTACTAAATCGAAGATTTTATCGGTTGTGACACCACCGTTTAATGCTCTAAGACTGGCATTTTGAATCACTGGACCTTCGGCTGTCGGATCGGAAAACGGGATCCCCAATTCAATCAAGTCGGCTCCGTTTTTCACAGCTTCCGCAACAACTTTGGCCGTTGTTTCTAAATCCGGGTCACCACAGGTAATAAAGGCGATAAATGCCTTGCCATGATCAAAGGCTCTATGAATATTACTCATGGATATCCTCCCCTCTAAAACGCGCAATGGCAGCACAATCCTTGTCCCCTCTGCCGGAAATCGTAATCACAATAATTTGATCCTTATTCATCTTAGGTGCTATTTGAGTCGCATGAGCCACGGCATGAGCGGATTCAATCGCAGGAATGATACCTTCGGTTCGGGCAAGATATTCAAAGGCATCCACGGCTTCATCATCGGTAACCGCCACATACTTCGCTCTTCCGATATCATGTAAATAAGCATGCTCCGGACCGATTCCCGGATAATCCAGGCCGGCAGAAATAGAATATACCGGGGCAATCTGTCCGTATTCATCCTGACAGAAATAAGATTTCATGCCATGAAAGATGCCTAATTTTCCTGTGGAAATAGTAGCGGCGGTCTCAAAGGTATCAATTCCTCTTCCGGCAGCTTCGCATCCGATCAATCGAACTTCTTTATCCTCAATAAAATGATAAAAGCTTCCGATCGCATTGGAGCCACCTCCCACACAGGCAATCACCGCATCGGGAAGTCTTCCTTCTTTTTCAAGCATCTGTTCCTTGATTTCTTTAGAGATCACAGCCTGGAAATCACGGACGATGGTCGGAAAAGGATGCGGTCCCATAACCGAACCCAGACAATAATGGGTATCATGAATTCTTGTGGTCCACTCCCGCATACATTCAGAGACGGCATCTTTTAAGGTTGCCGTTCCTGTTTTAACAGGAATGACCTCTGCTCCTAAAAGACGCATACGATACACATTTAAGGCCTGGCGAATGGTATCTTCTTCACCCATAAATACCACGCATTCCATGCCCATCAAGGCAGCAGCTGTGGCCGTGGCAACACCATGTTGTCCGGCACCGGTTTCCGCAATCAGGCGGGTCTTGCCCATCTTTTTGGCAAGTAATGCCTGCCCTAATACGTTATTGATCTTGTGGGCACCGGTATGGTTTAAATCCTCTCTTTTCAAGTAGATCTTTGCCCCACCGAGTTCTTCGGTCATCTTTTTGGCATAGTACAGTCTTGATGGACGTCCGGCATATTCATTAAACAGCTCACTTAATTCCCTGTTAAATTCCGGGTCATCTTTATAGTGGTTATAGGCTGTTTCCAACTCAATCACCGCATTCATCAGTGTTTCCGGAATATATTGTCCGCCATGCATTCCAAATCTTCCTTTAGGATTTGTCATGTTTGTCTACCTCCCGACAAGCCTTCACAAAAGCTGTCATTTTTTCTTTATCTTTCAGTCCGTCTGTTTCAATACCAGAACTGACATCCACTCCATATGGATTTAACATTTCAATGGCTTCCGATACATTTTCAATCGTTAAGCCACCGGCAAGAAAATACGGTCTTCTTATATTTTGAATCAATTCCCAATCAAATACTTCACCCGATCCTGCACCACTATCTAAAAGCACATAATCTGCTTTACTTTCATTGACTTTGTCAATATCTTCGATACGGAAAGCCTGGATAATGGGTATATTTATGTTGTCTTTTAAAGCTTGGATATAGCTGTTATCTTCTTTTCCATGAAGCTGTATAACATCGATGATTCCCTGATTGGATAAATCTATGATAATCTTTGGATCTTCATCCACAAATACCCCTACAGTCCGGATATCGCTTAACAGCTGTTTTTTTAATTCCATTGCCTGATCAGCTGAAACATAGCGTTTACTTTTCGGCGCGAACACAAAGCCAATATAATCCGGATGCAGTAAATTTGCGACTTCTATATCGCAGTTTCGAGATAGACCGCATAGTTTTATTTTTGTCATAAACTGCCTCTAAGCTCTTTCAACATGGTCTTTTTATCCTTTGCCTTCATTAAGGTTTCCCCAATCAGCACGGCATCAGCACCGATATCGGCAAGTTTTTTCACATCATCGGCATTCTTAATTCCGCTTTCGGATACAAATAAAATATCCGAAGGAATAAGATTTCTCAGTTTTCTGCTGTTGTCGGTATCAACCGAAAAATCCTTTAAATTCCGATTATTGACACCGATCATCCTTGCCCCTGAACGAATTGCCATTTCAATTTCATCTTGGTCATGGGCCTCTACCAAAGAGGACATCCCCAACAAGTCAGCGATTTGGATATATTCCTTCAACTGTTCTTCTTTTAAAATGGAACAGATCAAAAGCACACATGAGGCTTCAAGAAGCTTTGCCTGATAAATCATATATTCATCCACAATAAAGTCTTTTCTAAGACACGGAATCGATACATTTTCAGCGATTTCTTTTAAATATTCATCGCTTCCTAAAAACCATTTCGGCTCTGTTAATACCGAGATACAATCCGCTCCGGCTGCCTCATATGCCTTTGCGATTTCAAGATAAGGAAAATCGGGCGCAATCAAGCCTTTGGAAGGAGAAGCTTTTTTACATTCACAGATAAAGGAAATTCCCGGTTTTTTTAAAACTGTTTCAAATTCAAAATTGCCCTTACCCTTAGATAAAGCTTGTTCTTTTATTCTATCCAGAGGTAATTCTTTTTTAGCTTCTTGTACCCGTATACAGGCATAATCGGCAAGCTCATCTAAGATGGTCATGCCGTAATTACTCCACAGTTACTCTGTTCAATGAGTTTATTAAGCGTTTCTAATGCCTTACCGGAATCGATGATATCAGCTGCCATCATAATGCCCTCTTCCATGGAAGAAGCCTTATCACCGATATAAAGAGCAGCTCCGGCGTTCATCAATACCGCATCTCTTTTGGAGCTTTTCTGACCATTTAAAATATCTAAGGTAATCTGAGCATTTTCCTTTGGCGTTCCGCCTTTTAACTCTTCCTTGGAGCAGCGCTTCAAGTTGAAATCCTCCGGTGTGATCACAGAAGTTTTAAACCATCCATCACGAATTTCACAAACTGTAGTCGGTGCACTCATCGAGATTTCATCCAATTTATCCTGTCCGTATACAACCATGCCCCGTTTAATACCTAAGTTGATCAATACCTGGGCAAGCGGTTCTACCAAATAATCATCATATACACCCAATAACTGCATAGAAGGTTTTCCCGGATTTGTGAGCGGGCCCAAAATATTGAATACCGTTCTAAAACCTAATTCTTTACGAATCGAACCAACATATTTCATGGAAGTATGATATTTCTGGGCAAAGAAGAAACACATGCCCACATCATTTAAAAGTTCAATACATTTTTCAGGACTCTGGTTAATATTTACACCTAATGCTTCTAAGCAGTCCGCTGTACCGCTTAAAGAAGAAGCAGCACGATTACCGTGTTTGGCAACTTTCATACCGCTGGCTGCCGCCACAAGAGCAGATGTAGTAGAAATATTAAAGCTGCCCGCATTGTCACCGCCGGTTCCCACAATCTCAAAAAGATCCATTCCGGTATTCACCTGTGTAGCGTGTTCACGCATCGCAGCAGCGCATCCGGCAATTTCATCGGTAGTTTCGGCTCTTGCGCTCTTTGTGGATAGTGCCGCCAAAAAAGCTGCATTCTGGGTCGTTGTGGTCTGTCCGTTCATAATTTCATTCATTACGGTATAGGCTTCATCATAAGTTAAGTCTTCCTTGTTTACGATCTTTACAATAGCTTCTTTAATCATGTTCATATCCTCCCTTTCATGATTTAAGTGATCAATTCCTTTCAACTGCAGGTAAATAAAAAACGTCCCTGATAGAAAATAAATCTTCTATCAAGGACGAATATCATCAATCCGCGGTGCCACCTTGATTCACGAGTATTCTCGTGCTCTTTATAGGATACCATCATATCCCTGACAGGTTACGTCTGTCTTACGTCGCAGCATACTCAGTATATACATACCTTTGAGCGCGCCCTCAACGGTCCATTTGGCAGCTTGTTTCTTACCTGACTCTCAGCATCACAGGCTCTCTGTAAAGGCATCATTGCCGTTATCTCCGTCTCATCGGTTTTAAATTAACCATATGATGTCACGACAAACTAATTATGTCAATATGTTATAAATCTAAAATAATATGTTAACTAAAATAAACTGTATTAATCTTTAAAGTTGAATCATTCCAGAACAACAGAAACGATAAAAAGAGAGATGTCATCTAACAAAGAATAGTCCGGCATGGTATCCCCTTTTCACAGATTATTATACGATTAGGAACTTAAAACAACAGGACTGAGACTGAGAGTTACGTATTATAAATGGTTTCATAAAAAAAACCGGACTTTTGTCCGGAATAATATGCAATGGTGCGGGCGACAGGACTCGAACCTGCACGCGTAAGCACTAGATCCTAAGTCTAGCGTGTCTGCCAATTTCACCACGCCCGCATGCCTTTACATTTTACCATGAAAAATCAAAAAAACAAGCATTAATGCATGACTGTCCTGTGTCTGCGCATCTCCAGCTCATTTTGAACATATGCTTCGACAGCCGCAATTAATTCATCATTTAATTCCTGATCTCCTATCATCATCGGCTCATTTATATCCCCTTCTCGAACAATGCGAATCTGCGGAAGCTGAATCATTTCATTTTTGTACTGTTTTTCCAGTTCTTCAATTTTTTCTAAGATTGGCTCTGATAAGGCCTTTACCAATTCTTCATCTACCATACATAAATTATAAACAATGAATTTTCCCTTGACAAGATGCATACAAATTTGTCTTATTAAATCTAAAGCGTACTCCTGATAATGAAGTATTTTTCGCCGATTCTTTTATTTTACTGTGTATTTTGATAAAATGAAAAGACAACGGGAGGTTTGATGATGGAAACTAAGGGGAAACACATCAAAAATGATGAAATAGATGATTTCGCAAAAGCGTTGTTAGATAAAAAGACAGAAATCGCATTAGAGGATATCGCATTAAAAGAAAATGAGCGTATTACCCGCGTTCGTTTTAACGATGCTTCTCTTGATGACGATGACATAGGCACCAGTGCTTTTGATGCGTTGAATATGTTAAGAAAAGAGCGTGGCCAGGATCCAATCACACCGGAATCGATGAACGAGACCGTTCAAATCAAGAAACCGGTTTATGAAGAACCGATTCCGGATTGGGAGGAAGAAGACTTCACAACCTCTTCTCTATCCAGAGAAAACATCATGAAGCAATCCATTCGGTCAGCCCAGCGCGTAATCAAAGAAAACGAAGCCAACGCAGTTCAGGTCCAGACAGAGCCGGTAAAAGAAGAAGTCCCTGTTCAAACACAGAATACAAGCGCAATACCGGTTAAAGAGAAAGTGCCGCAGAAAGAACCTGCCAGGCAAAGTGAATCAAAACCGCCGAAAAAGAAAATTCAATTTAAAGAGCTCTCAAAACAGCAGCTCTATATCTTAATTGCGGTTGTGTTA
>JAGAWH010000138.1 GCA_017941505.1 Faecalicoccus sp.
GGTAAGCTCCGCTCCTCGACCGCTTGCATCCTCGCTGTGAACGAAAACTACTTCGCAATTACAATAGTAAAGAACTGGAAGGCACCGCTTCGGCGGTGCCTTTTGTATGCAAAAAGGCACAAGATAAGCGCGATATTTTTTATCTTTAAAGTTGAATAATACCGCCTGACAATGTAAAATTTGGTTATATATAACGGTTATATACGATCTGGTGACCGTTATTTTTGTACGAAGTTGAAAACAATTAAAAAATGTTAAGCCAAAAGCTTCAAAAAAGCGCATAATTAATACATAAGTAAAAGATTGCAGAAAGAAAAACAATGCAATATTAGGAGAGGGAAAGTGAAGAAGAGAATCAATCTACTGATCGGGATAGTGCTGTGCCTGATTATGGTACTGTCATCGATGACATCGGTCATGGCCGAAGCGGATGTGGTCGCGCCGGCAACAGGCAATGCAACTGCCAGCGAAGAAGCACAGAATGAAAACGACGCAGCAGCAGACAACGAGGCAGCAAAAGACGGAGACAGACAAGACGCAGAAAAGGCTGCAGCAGACACAAGTGCAGAAGACAATGCTTCTGCCGCTTCTGATGCGTTGGAGACAGAGAGGGAAGCAACTGAAAAAACTACAGCGGCTAAATCAGGACTGCTTGGAGCAAAAGGTCTGTCACTAAAAGCTGTTGCTATTACACGCGATGTAATTATTAATGAGTGGATCAAGAAGGCCGGATGGGAAACCACACAAAATGAAAGCCAGGTCTATGTAGTATCTAATAGCACCGAAGAGTGGGATTTGGGTACAATTAACATAGAGAATAATGGTGCCATGAATGTTGAGCACGCTAAATTCAATGGCGGTACTATCAACGCAAATAACAGCGGGAATTCATTTTCCGGAAACGAGGGATACGCTATAGCTGTCCGTGAATATAACCAAAACAATTATATGAAGGTTAGAGACACCACTATAAATGCAAAAACCGGGAAAAACTGCTCTATGTAATGTGGAAATATGCCAAGGCAGATCTGTATAATACAATTCTTGATGGCAAAGATAAAGATTTCGGAGGTGTTGCAGCTATCAAAGTATCACGCAGCGGCACTCTTAATCTTCATGGAGGGACGGTTCTTAGGAATTTCAAGAATAGCGCTCTTAATATTGAGTTTGCTAATAATGATTATCCTTCAGCAGAGTTTAATGTTTGTGACGGGACCGTTAGGATTAGTAACAGCTCTTTCTCATCTTATCAAGACGATCCTGATGACTATACACATGACAAAGATAATCGTATTGTAGTAAACGAAGGAGCTACTCTGGTTATTGAGGGAAGCACGCTGAAAAGAGCATGGATAATAAACAAGGGAACTGTAATCATCAAAAAATCTGAAAATGGTACGATGTCTGAACTTGTGAACTGCATGATTGAAAACACAAGCACAAGTAAGCTTGAGATTTCTGATACAAAGATTCATGATTTTAATAGATGGATAGGACCGTATGAAGGTGTTTACCCAACCATGATACACGGTATAAATGCTAATGTTTCATTAAAGGATACTGAGATCTATAACAATAAGAATACATATGGTGCTGCAGCTCCTGCAGGAACTCCTGGCGCAAGTATCATAAGCCTCAAGGGCGGATCGATCACAATGGATAATGTGAAGGCTCATGATAATGCCAACAACTCGGACGGCGGAGTTATGCATACGGTGGATACTAATGTAACTATAGAAAACAGTACTTTCAAGGATAACTCTGCGAAGAACCAGAAACAAACGGAGATTGATGACGGACAATGGTATGCAAAAGGCGGTGCTCTCTATATAGAGGACGACCATACTACCGATGTGAAGCATACAACCATAATAAAAGACACAACTTTTGAAGGAAATAAAGCCACCGAGGGAGGAGCAGTATTCTTCAAAAGTGATGATAAAGAGTATGGAACGTTAACAATAGACATAACTGTTTCAACTTTTAAGAATAATGAAGCAAGGCGTGCCGGCGGTGGTCTTGTGATTTGGGGCAACGGAACTACTGCAGAACTTAAAGGTGTTGAATTCCTTAACAATACAGCAGCAAACTTCGGCGGAGGAATGGCGGTATACTTTGACAGCGACCCTAAGGGCACCATCATTACAGCGTCAGATAAAATACCTTCGAAGTTTGATGGGAATAAGGTTACTGAAGGAAAAAATTTTGCCGGCGGCGGATTGTTTATCGACCAGGCTCATGTA
>JAGAWH010000010.1 GCA_017941505.1 Faecalicoccus sp.
AAAATTCAAGTTGTCCTCACGGCGCAACAACTTGTTTTCTAAGTTATTTACCTCCTGTTTTCGCTCCTTGATTTCCTTCTCCGCTTCGATCTTCAGATCGTGCGCCTGTGTTTTCCCATCTAAAACCGCCTGTTTCAGTTTAGCCTGCGCTTCTGTTTCGGCGTCTTTTAAAATTCGTTGTGCTTCCTGCTGATCTTTGTTTAAGCCTGCTTTGGAATAACCTACCATTATAATTATTCCGATAACGACTCCCGCAATCCCGGACAAAAAGATATAGAGTCCCATGTACTCAACCTCCTTATCTCGCAATTGGTCAAAAACCACGATTATTATACATTAAAATAAATATAAAGTCTATTTATAAAAAATATAAATACATATAAACAGATCAAAAAAAAAGAGCTGAAATGCTCTTACTTTTCAACGATGATCTTGCCGTTATATTCACCGCAGGAACACATTTTGTGAGCCAGCTTCAGTTCACCGCAATTTGGGCAGCGTACCAATGTTGGAGCAGTCAATTTATAGTGACTTCTTCTTTTGTTCTTACGTGTTTTAGATCCTCTTCTCTGTTGTACAGCCATGTCAGCACCTCCTAGTCATCTTCCAGTTTGAAATCTTTCAATTTTTCCCATCTTGGATCAATTTGCGGTTCTTGCGGATCCTGGTCCGACAACAATGCCCAACCGTCACCTTTCGGATATTGGTCTCTTGGTAATCTGGTGATTGCCATAGGAGCTTCATACAATACCGCTTGGAATATCTCCGGATTAATATCCAGTGTATTCTTCTTTACCGCAATGATATCTTCGTCCTGTGATACAGGCTCAAAGGAATAGGTTTCCTGCGACTTCGTGTCAAATTCCACATCTAGGTCTTCCATTGTAATGGAGTCCAGAACGATCATAACACCGTCAATGTCCAAATTGGAATAGACCAATGCGTTTCCGTCATATTGAAGAGTACCAGTAATATGTACCTCAGGAATGGACTTGACCTGACTATGATGAAGCAGATCGTTTTCCTCTACCGTTATCCATTCATCAATCGAAATCGTTCCTTCGGGAGCTTCTACAAAATCTTTTTTTGTGAATTTCACGATCTTCACCTCATGTCGCATTTGATATTATAATAAAACAGCACATGAAAGTCAACTCAATACGCATGTTTTTAAGTGAACATAAATAGTGTCTGTTTCCTTTCAAAACCAACATTCTTTTCTCAAATATGATATCATACCTCTATGAAAACATGCGGTATCATTGTTGAATATAACCCTTTTCATAAAGGACATATTTATCATATTCAAAAGACAAAAGAAATAACCGAATGCGATTGTCTTGTCGCCATCACATCCGGACATTTTTCGCAAAGAGGACTTCCCTCTTTAATATCCAAGTACGATAAGACCCGTCTTGCCTTGGAGCATGGAGTCAATCTTGTATTGGAACTTCCGGTCTGCTATACAGCCCAAAGTGCAGACCGGTTTGCGAAGTATTCGATCAATTCTTTAAACAGTTTAGATATTGATACAATCTGCTTTGGATCGGAGTCAAATGATATCGAAAAGTTAAAGGCTTATGCCGACATGTTAAGTGATATCGATGTGGACCCATCCAAATCCCAGCTTCAAAATACATTTGAAATATTAGGCGATTTATCCCCAAATGATATTTTAGGCGTATCCTACATCAATGCCTGTAAAGAATATGGAATCAAGCCTGTCTCTATTCAAAGGGATGGATCATTTAAAAGCGCTACAGCTACAAGAAATGATTATCTAAGCGGACAGAAAGAAGCCTTTGATGCATATTTTCATAAAGAACAATCATGGCAGAGTTATTATCCCTATCTAAGAAATATATTGTTGTTGACATCATCCAAAGATCTGGAAAGATTTCATTTAGTAAACGAAGGTATCCAGAATCGTTTAAAAGACAGCGCCCGTAAGAGTGATACCTGGGATGATTTTTTGCAGAGCGCCATTTCTAAGACCTATACGGCAGCCCGCATACAAAGAACCTGTTTAATGATCTGTCTGCAGATCACCAATGAACAAATGAATGCGCATAGAGACTATACAGCAGTGAAAGTATTAGGCTTTGATAGTATTGGAAGAAAAATTTTACATGCCCATAAAGATGCTGATATCATCTCCCGATTTGAAGATTTAGATCCATTTTTGCAGGATATAGAAATGAAGACAAACACTTTTTACAACGGTGTAATGAAAGATAAAATCAAGGAAGAAAAGGTAATTGTTTATGATCGTTAGTATATTGTTGATCATCTTAATCGCATGCGTTTTAATTTATCGGCATTATTTCCCGCCTATCCCTAAATTAAAGGATACACCTTATGATTATGGACTTTTACTTGGATGTCCTTCTCATGATGATGGCTCGTATTCCACCAGCCAGATCAAGCGCTGCACGCTTGCGATGGACGCCTTTAAACAGAACCGCTTTAAAACCCTTGTGATCACGGGAGGTGCGGTAAAAAATGAATATGTTGAAGCTGAGCAGATGAAAAAATATATACTTCAGCGTATGGAAATGCCGATTATCACCGAGACGCGTGCCCGTAATTCCTTTGAAAATTTCACCTATGCCAAAGAAATAATTCAGGACGGCTCAGTACTCATTCTTTCCAGTGATACCCATATTCGAAGAGCATGCGCCATCGCAAGACAGTTTTTTAAAGACTACAGTGCTTTAGGATATCCCCATCATAAATGGAAACATATTTATCGGGAGGCAATTTCACGCTTTGTCTATATCAAGATCGAAATCTTAAAAAAATTCAATCTATACAAATAAAAATCCAGGATACCCTGGATTATTTTATTGTACGGATTACTTCCGTTACACTTCTTATTTTTCTTAAATTTGCCATGATATTTTGGAGATGCTCCGCATTCTTAACCATGATCGATGCCGTGGTGGTAGCGGTCAATTGGTTATCATCAATGCGGGAGTTCACCTGGCGAAGCGATGTATTGGACTGCTGAAGCACCGTAACGATATCGCTTAAAAGGAAGTTTCGATCATAGCTGTGGATCTGCAGATTGACCTCATATTTTTTATCTTCCAGATGGTCGGACCAATACACAGGAATGATTTTTCTTTTCTCCTTGGCAACATTTGGACAGTCAGCCCGATGCACTCGGACACCGTGTCCGGTTTTAATATAGCCGACAATCGGATCTCCCGGAATCGGTTTGCAGCAATTGGCAAGTTCAATGGCCATCGTATCGATACCCGGTACGATAACTCCGGAGCTGTCGGTTCGAATCTTCGGAGCACTTTCATTGATGTTTTCCATCAATGTTTCCGGATCCATCATCGAATTGCGGTTTTTGACCAGACGGTCGATGACAGAAGTTACAGATACCTTTTCCGTGGCAATTCCGACCATTAAATCATCTACTGTCTTAAAGGATAAAGACGGAAGAATCGCCTCTAAACGCTTCTCTGTTAAGATATCGCTGTCCAGCTTCTGCTTCTTAAATTCATCCTTTAAGCGGGTCTTACCTTCTTTGATTAATTCCTTGCGGTCCTGCGGCTGCTCCTGTTTTTGCAGATAGGAGCGGATCTTATTGCGGGCATGAGCCGTCTTTACAATCTTGATCCAGTCAGGGCTTGGACCAGGTGAATTATTGTTGGTCATGATGTCGACCACATCACCTGTTTTTAAAGGCGTATTGAGCGGCACGATGGCACCATTGACCTTGGCACCTACGGTCTTATGTCCGACCTCGGTATGGATACGATACGCAAAATCAATCGGAGTGGCCCCGCTGGCCAGGGAAATAACCTTTCCTCTTGGCGTTAAACAATAAACGTTCGCCTCAAAGATATCCTTTTGAAGTACATTCATGTACTCTAAAGGATCATCGGTTTCATCATCTGTCATCATCGAGAAATCTCTAAACCATGACAATTTATCTTCAATTTCTTTTTGATGGAACTCTACGGTATTTGGCTTTTCCTTATACTTCCAATGCGCTGCCACACCACGCTCGGCAATCGCATCCATCTCTTCGGTACGAATCTGGATTTCAAAGATATTGCCCTCCTGAGGCTCTACAACCGTGGTATGCAGCGATTGATACATATTTGCCTTAGGCATCGCAATATAGTCCTTAAAACGTCCCGGAATCGGACGATACGTCGCATGAATATATCCTAAGATCTCATAACAATGCATAACATTATCGGTAATGATACGAATTGCCAATAAATCTAAGATTTCTTCAAAACGCTTGTTTTTGGTAACCATCTTTTTATAGATGGAATAGAAATGCTTAGAACGGCCGAAAATACGGTAAGGAATATTAAAATGATCCAATACGGTTTTAATATCTTCAATCATCATTTCAACCTGGGCATTCCGGTCGGATTCACGCTGTTTTACTAACATCTTGATCTCTTCGTATTTATCGTAATCTAAATACTTGAAACAGAGATCTTCTAATTCGTTTTTAATTTCACTGATACCTAGACGATGAGCAATCGGAGCATAAACCGATAAGGTTTCCGATGCGATCTTTTTCTGTTTCTCCGGACGCATATACTGGAGCGTACGCATATTATGTAATCGATCCGATAATTTAATCAAAATTACCCGGATGTCCTTTGCCATCGCAATAAACAACTTGCGGTGGTTGGATGCCATATACTCCTTTTCATCCTGAAACTCCAAAGCACCGATCTTGGTGACAGCTTCCACCATTGTGGCAATTTCTTCACCGAACTGTTCTTTGATCGTATCATCGGTAACGCCTTCACAATCCTCTACGGTATCATGAAGTAAACCGGCCGCAATGGTCTTCGGTCCGCAATGTAACAAAGCCAATTCATTGGCAACCTGAATCACATGGGTAACATACGGCTGTCCGCTTTTACGAAACTGCCCTTCGTGATGCTCTTTGGCAAAATCATAAGCCTTTTGAATGAGTTCCAAATTTTCAGGGCGCTTAATGTACTCTTTTACATTATTGAGCAGCTCTTCAAATGTAACTTCTTTATATTCCATAAACGCCCCTTTCTATCTACTTTGAAAGACTATTCTCCTTCATAATGTGTTAATGCGTAGACATCAACACCATCCAATTTGTCACGACCGTGAAGGTCATCTAATTCAATCACAAATGCACAGCCTACAACTTCAGCGCCGATGCTGCGAACCATTTTAATAATAGCTCCCACTGTACCGCCGGTTGCCAGAAGATCATCTACAATCACAATTTTCTGACCCGGTTTTACGGCATCTTCATGCATGCATAACGTATCTGTACCGTATTCTAATTCATATTCCTGGGAAATTGTCTTGCGAGGTAATTTACCCGGTTTTCTAACCGGAGCAAATCCTATGCCTGCCTCCAGTGCTACAGGTACACCGAAAATAAAACCACGAGCTTCCGGTCCTAAAATGATATCAGCACCACGGTCTTTGGCATATTGTGCCATATCCTTTACTGCTGCACCCATAACCTCCGGTTTTTCAAGAATTGGAGTCACGTCGCGGAAGATGATTCCTGCTTTAGGGAAGCCTTCCACACTGGCAATATACTTCTTATAATCCATTTTCATCCACCTCTTTCTTGGAATAAGAAAAACTTTGACTTAATTTTACACCTAATTAATAGATAAAGTAAATTTAATATTGTTGAACAAAAAAGTAAAGATAAATTGCTATCTTTACTTTTATTTAACTTATTCTTTTTCTTCCGGCAGATATTCAAGAATATCCCCCGGTTGGCAATCCAGAGCTTCGCATATCGCTTCTAAGGTGGAAAAGCGGATAGCGCTAATCTTTCCGGTCTTCATTTTGGAAAGATTCACATTGGATACCCCCACCTTTTCGGATAACTCTTTCAAACTAATCTTGCGGTCGGCCATGACCCTGTCAAGTCGTAATATAATCTTACCCATGTCAATTTCCTACAACGTTTCATCCGATTCCTGTTGAAGCTGCCAGCCATATTCAAATACGTAGGACAGTAAGAATAACAGTAATGTGATAAACACAAAGCTTAAACTGAATGAATTATTGATGGTAACACTTTTCACCACTTCTCTGTTAAAGAAACTCATCAGATCCAGATTGTGAATCCACATAAAGTTTGTCGCAAACATGGCACCCTGTCCAACGATACCGCCAAACAATACCAGAAGACCTAATTTCCTAATATCCTGAGAGACGCTGTGTTCAAATGGTCTTCCCTCTTTCATAGGAGACAAGATATCTTTTACAATACGTAAACCAAAGAATACCATCAAGCAGATAATCGCAGCTGCAGCCATTCCAATTAAAGTGGTTTGGAGTTGGAAAGATTTGGCCGGGAGGGCATTATCATATAGTTCCATCGTCAGTGTTCCAACAGTTATCTTTGACATCGTTACAGCTTGTCCCTTCGGTACAAAGAAAATAAGTCCGGCTCCCAGCACGATAAGAACAAGTCCTACCAATACAACCTTTTCTAAAATGTTGACAATCGTATACATCGTATTAGCACTTTTAATTAACTTTTCCTGATTCATGATTTTACCTCCATCGTTTGTTGATAATTAATTATCGTTTATCGTTAATTTCAATTATAATGTACTATGATAATAAACGTTTGTCAACAACATTTTATCGTTTATCGATAATTTATTTACGATAAAAAAAGTAAAGACGAATCTTTACTTATATTTGATATCCGAAATGATAAAGCTGGCATCCTTTCTGCCCCGGTATTGATTGATCGATACGGTGCCGCTAAAGGAAGATACAGCCATAACCGACTGCATACGGTTGTTGTCATTTTGATTAAAGTGCATACATTGAAGACCGTTATTCAAAGTATACTTGCGATGTTTGCCACCTTGTATATCAAATACATTCTTGATTTCAGGAGATAGGATTTCAAAATCAGGAAGCTCAAACCCAGCTCCAAACGGTCTTAGAATATCCAGAGCTTCAATAGAGGCAGTATTTAATTCATCCGGATCAATTAATATTGTATCCTTTGGGATTGGCTTCCATTTATAAGAAGCAGCACGTGTGCGCACATATTCCTTAAAGGCTTTAAAATCTCTTAAATCAAAAGAAAAACCGGCAGCCTGCGAGTGTCCTCCAAAGGTTGTAAAGTTCTCAAAATCATGAAGGAATTCCATACAGTCAAAACCATCCGGAGAACGCATCGAAGCTTTATATCCCTCCATATTCTCAGCTATGATAATGACCGGTTTATTGTATTTAGAAGATAAACTTCCGGCAACCAAACCGATGATTCCTTCATGGAATCCGGGATCGGATACTAAGATTACCTTATCTAAAGGATTTACTTTCGTTTCCGCATGAGAACACATATAATCACTCATCTGTTTACGGCGGTCATTGATGTTGATGATCTGTGCTTTCATGCCGTTGATATCCTTCATATCATCACTTAAAAAGTAACGCACTACATTGTTGACATTGGCAAGATTGGATAAGCGTCCTACCGCATTGAGCTTTGGAACAAGCTGAAAGGCAATGCTCTGCTCATTTAAAACACGGTCATTCACAAGCGCAAATACATGTTTTTCGTGGGTTTGATTTAAGCTTTCAATCCCCTTTTGAATGATGGCCCGTGTCTCACCCTTTACAACCATAACATCCCCAATGGAAGCGATGGCAGCACATTCAAGATGATAAGGTGTATCTACACCTAAAGCACGCATACACTCATAGGCAACGCCTGCTCCACATAAACTTTCAAAAGGTGCTTCCATTAAAGTAGGATGTACAAGTACATCAGAGTCTACTTCCCCTTCAATGGTATGATGGTCTGTAACAACGGTCATCATGCCATATTCCATGGCCAAATCTAATGCTTCAGAAGCCTTTACACCATTATCAACGGTAACGATAATTCCATAACCCTTCTGATGAGCTAAGCGGACAGTATTCTCATTGAGTCCATATCCCTCACGGATACGGTCCGGAATATAAAATCCGCATTCAATTCCAAAACGCCGTAAACCATCGACCATAATTGTTGTAGCCATGATACCATCGCAATCGTAATCGCCCGCAACGATTACTTTCTCATCATTCTCCTTTGCCCAGATCATCATAGATACAAACTGTTTGATGCATTCAGAGTTAGAAATTGGTTCTAATTCCTGTTTAGACAACCAATATTCCCATTTATTTTCATCCGGTTCTAAATGTGTCAAAACCTTTTTTACTAAACTGTTTAAATTTTCCATACGGTGGTATTATAACGCAAATTTGAAATAAAGTATCTTCCTTTCTAAAAAAAGGATTAGCGCCTATCAAGGTACTAATCCTATAATTTTATTCATCAAATAAATCCGGCTGATGGGTAATCTTTAAATGATCATACGCCTTCTGTGTTACGATACGGCCCCTTGGAGTACGGTTGATAAAACCGATTTGAAGAAGATATGGTTCATATACATCTTCAAGTGTAGTAGCTTCTTCTCCAATGCTGGAGGCAATTGCTTCAAGTCCCACCGGTCCGCCTCTAAAGCGTTCAATAATCCCAAGTAGATATTTATGGTCGACATTATCCAGTCCCAAATGGTCTACGCTTAAGCGGTTAAGCGCATCTCTGGCAACATCCAGGGATACATAGCCTTCGTTATAAACCTGGGCAAAATCCCGTACACGGCGAAATAAGCGGTTGGCAATACGCGGTGTACCGCGGCTTCGCATCGCTATTTCCCGTACTGCTGCCGGCTCAATTTCTGTATTCATGACCCGTCCTGTCCGAGAGACAATTTTGGAAAGATCATCAATATCATAATATTCAAGCTGGGAAACAATCCCAAAACGGTCACGTAAAGGAGCCGATAAATCCCCTGCCCGTGTTGTTGCCCCTACCAGAGTAAATGGAGGAAGCGGTAAACGAATGGTCTTTACAGCAGTTCCATCCTTTAATACGATATCCAGACAATAATCTTCCATAGCCGGATATAATATTTCTTCAACCTGTTTGGAAAGACGGTGGATCTCATCGATAAATAATACATCTCCCGGCTCTAAAGTGGACATCAGTGCGGCAAGATCCCCTGCTTTTTCAATGGAAGGACCGCTGGTCGTCTTTAAATGTCCACCCATTTCATTAGCTAAGATATTGGCAAGAGTTGTCTTACCAAGTCCTGGAGGACCATAAAATAATACGTGGTCTAAAGCTTCTTCTCTCTGTCTTGCGGCATTGATAAAAACTCTTAAGTTTTCTTTTAAAGACTTCTGTCCGATATAATCCTTTAATGTTTGCGGACGAAGGCTTTCTTCAATATCATCGGCAGCCTGATATGCTGCATCTACTTCACGTGCTGTCAAATTTTATACCCCATTTCTCTTTGCCAGAAAGGCTAGAGCCTTTCGTAACATATCATTAACGTTTAAATCTTTATTGTGTGAAAATTCTTTGCGTACCGCAGATAATTGATTTGAACGATAACCAAGAGCCATAAGAGCTTCTTCGGTCTCCTTCCAAACAGGATTATCCACCTTAACTTCTTTTGTGGTTTCGATCGCTACAAACTTGCCCTTCAAATCCAATACGATTTGGGAAGCTGTACGGGCACCGATACCCGGCAACGTCTTTAACCGCTTTACATCGTCGTTTTCAATGGCTTCGATCATTTCATCGCCGGACATAGCCCCTAACATATTGAGCGCTGTTTTCGGTCCGATTCCCTTAACGTTGATAAGGCGCATAAAGACCTCATAATCGTTTTCCTTCACAAAGCCATACAGAAGGATGGCATCTTCCCGCACATGCTGGTAAGTATATAAAAAGAGCTCATCACCAATGGTCTGAATATCCGAATTGGCCATATAGACTTCATATCCGACACCATTGACATCAATCACAACCGTCTCTTTCCGTGTAAGTCGTACAATCCCGTTCACAAATGCGATCATGCTCATCACTCCGTTCCAATTTAAAACTAATTATATCACACACTAATATATACGCTAAATGGAGGTAAAAACCTAAATATTTATATCTAATTCTACCGGACAGTGATCCGATCCATATACATCGGTTAAGATCTTAGAATCTTCTACCTTGTCCATTAATCTTTCATCAACCAGCCAATAGTCAATGCGCCATCCGGCATTCTTTTCTCTGGCTCTAAAACGATAGGACCACCAGGAGTACTCTACTTTTTCGGGATATAAAGTACGATAGCTGTCCTTTAAAATCGTCAACAAATTTTCTTTAAAGCTATTTCTTTCTTCATCGGTAAAGCCCGCATTACGGCGATTGGTTTTCGGGTTTTTAATATCGATTTCCTCATTGGCAACATTTAAGTCCCCACATACCAGTACTGGTTTTTCTAAGGAAAGGATATACTCTCTAAATGCCTTATCCCATTCCATGCGGTAATCCAGTCTTTTTAATCCATCTCCGGAATTCGGGGTATATACCGTCACAAGATTGAATTTTTCAAATTCAGCTGTAATCACACGGCCTTCATCATCATGTTCTTCCTTACCAATTCCATAGGTAACATTGACAGGTTCTATGCGGCTTAAAATAGCTGTACCGGAGTATCCCCTTCTATGCGCGCTGAATTTATATTGATATGGATAAAGTGACTCATCGATTTCAATCTGGTCAGGCTGAGCCTTGGTTTCCTGAATACACACAATATCGGCATCCAATAAATCCAAAACCTCTAAAAATCCTTTTGTGAGTACGGCACGAATGCCGTTTACATTCCATGATATTAATTTCATAACATACCTCTGATTTTCAAATAACAAGTCTATTATAAACAAAAATTAGATGTTGGTCCATCAACATCTAATTCTCGATAAATTCAAATTCAAATCCGCAAAGCTGCACGGTATCCCCATCCTGGCATCCTGCTTCACGAAGGGCTGTATCTATGCCGAGATATCTCATTTTATTGGCAAAGTCGTAGTAGTCTTCCTCGGTATTGAGCTTTGATATATCAAAGGCACGTTCTACCTTAGGACCGCTGACCTGCCATACATTCTCTCCAAGCTTTTCAACAACGATATCCGGTTTCTTTTCTTCAAAGGTATACATAACACCGGCATTTTCGCCTAAATCATCCATTAATGGGAATGGATCGGTTGTCGCCAGTAAGTCGGCTGCTCGTCTTAACAAAGGATCTAATCCTTCATGAATAATAGTGGTCGTTTCAAAGACTTCCACATCCGGATAAGCTTCTTTAAAACGCTTTAAGTTCTCTTCAGAATGCTCTAAGTCCATCTTATTGGCACATACAATCTGCGGACGCTCTAAAAGCCGCATCTGATAAGAACCTAATTCATCATTGATGATTCTATAATCTTCCACCGGATCTCTTCCATCTTCTCCACCCATGTCAACCACATGGATAATGACACGGCATCTTTCAATATGGCGTAAGAATTGATGACCTAAACCTTTCCCTTCGCTGGCCCCTTCAATAAGACCCGGAAGATCGGCCATCACAAAGCTTCTTCCATCCTTAGTAGATACCACACCCACATTGGGCGCAATGGTGGTAAATGGATATTCGGCAATCTCCGGTTTAGCACGGGTTACCGCATCTAAAAGTGTTGATTTTCCAACCGAAGGAAATCCAACAAGTCCAACATCGGCTAAGACGCGAAGTTCAACTATCGCATCAAATTCTTCTCCTAAAAAGCCTAACTCTGCATATTTAGGAGCCGTATTACGACTGGATTTGAAGTGGAAATTGCCACGTCCGCCACGTCCGCCTTTGGCAACAATCTGCTGCTGATGTTCACCGGTCAAATCCGCTACGATCTGTCCGGTATCTTCTCTTTTTACAATTGTGCCTAAAGGAACCTTAACAATCTTATCATCCCCATTGGCACCGTGCATTCGCTTATTTTTACCTTTTTCACCGGGCTCGGCAATCAGTTTACGATGATATCTTAAATCCAATAAGGTAGTCATTCCCGGATCTGCTTCAAAAATCACATCGCCGCCTTTTCCGCCGTCCCCGCCAAAAGGACCTCCATAGGCCACATATTTCTCATGACGGAAACTGACAAGGCCATCGCCGCCTTTACCTGCCTTGATATGTACTTTTACCTGGTCCACAAACATGGCAATCCTCCTTTCATAAAAAAGACCCCGTGTTGTCGGGATCTGTGTTCTTTAATTAAGCCTCAGGGTAAACAGAAACTTTTTTCTTATCTTTGCCCAGACGTTCGTATTTAACAACACCGTTTACAAGTGCAAACAATGTGTCGTCAGCTCCGCGTCCAACGTTTGTACCCGGATGAATCTTAGTACCGCGCTGACGGTAAATGATACTTCCGGCATGGCAGGACTGTCCATCTGCCAACTTAGCTCCCAGACGTTTTGAATGAGAGTCACGACCGTTCTTAGTGGAACCTACACCCTTTTTAGAAGCAAAGAACTGATGATCTAATGTGAAACGCATGATTACACCTCTTTCCTCGTAATTTTGATATTTTCCGGATTTGTTTCTTCAATGGTTTGAAGTTGTTTCAACATGAACTCCAAAACCATATTCAACATATCCGATTTCTTTAAAACTCGTATTTCAATGTGATTGTCTTTTAATATTAAATTACAATCGTTTTTAAATAATTCATCGAGACCGTTTAAGCCACCGATGACAATAGCGGAAGTTTCTGCACAAACGAAATCCTTTTCACCGACAGGTGCACTCTCAGCGTGCCCTGTTACGACAATCTTTTTGATTCCGTTATGTTTACATGAAACCTGAACATCAACCATTAATTAAGCCTCGATTGCTTCGATCTTAACACGAGTGTATGGCTGACGATGACCTTGTCTACGACGAGTAGAGCTCTTTTTTGGTTTGTATTTCACAATAGTGATCTTTTTACCCTTACCCTGTTTTTCAACAACACCGGTAACCTTAGCGCCTTCTAAATAAGGACGACCGATTTTACCGTCTGCGAATAAAACCTTGTCAAATTCAACAGTATCGCCTTCAGCTGCATCCAGCTTTTCAACAAAGATAACTGCATCCTTTTCTACCTTGATCTGTTTTCCGCCTGTTTCGATAATTGCGTACATAGTGCACCTCCTATTCTTTCTTTTTTGTTCCTGATACTCGCCATGAAGGTGTGCAAAGCAGCTTTATTACCTTTTTTGTGCGGTTCCAGACCAGAACAGAGTCTGCAACAATAGAAGTATACACAATTCAAATACTTCAAGTCAACCTAAATTTAACCATTTTGAAGCTTTCGCAACTTCCGTCTTTCTTCTGCCTTTTTCCAGTCTTCTTTTTCTTTTTCTGTCTGTGGAATAAGACGCGGCAGACGGCATGGTTTATCATTTTCATCCAAACCAATCAGCGTTAAATACGCCTCGTTGATCAATTCCCTTTCACCGGAAAGCTGTTCTACATACGTACTGACCTTAACTTCCATCGATGTATTTCCCACATAAGTAGCCTTACCGATCAGAACAATCGTATCATGTAAATAAGCCGGTCTTAAAAAGCGAAGATTATCCACCGAACCTGTGGTAATCGATAGCTGGGTATGACGTCTTGCCACAAGCACAGCTGTTTCATCAATCCAGCTCATCAATACGCCGCCATATAAACGATGAACAGAGTTCATATCCATCGGACGTACGATATGACATGTTTCCACTCTGGATTGAGCCGGCGTTTTGGCCAGAATATCTTCATTTACAATTGATTCCATAATCATCCCTCAATTTTTACCGGTTTTAACGTTCGAACAAGCACAGAGTCCGGACGGTCTTTTTTACCGGTTATATAAACAATCGCATCTTTATCAATTTCATCTCTATGTATCTTATAGAGATCGGGCATTACGGCTGCATCCATCTTACCTGTTTCATCTTCCAAAGATAAAAAGCACATGGTATCGCCTCTTCGGGTTTTATGCGTGCGGTATCCGGCAATTCTTGCCACCAGGGCTACATAACCGTTAAAGTTTTCTATTTTTTCAATCGAAGAGCTGTTTGGATAAAACTCTTTTCGTATCGATTCGACCGGATGCTCCTCTAAATAAAAGCCTAATACATCCCTTTCCCGCTGGGCCTTACGAATCGGATTTTCCGACATCTTGGTGATTAAAGGTCTTGATGCAGCACCTTCTTCAAAGATAAACCCATCTTTTGTGACAGTAGTGGATAAACTGGCATATCGATATGTCTTAGGCAGATTTTCCTGCATCGATGCCCGATTGTATCCAAAACAATCCAAAGCGCCTCCATCAATTAATATCTGTATTGTCGACTGGCTGATGTTGTTGCCGCAGCAGCGAATCACAAAATCTGTATAGTCTTTAAACGGCCCATGCCTGTCTCTTTCTTTTAAGATAGCCGGATAAATATTAATACTGACTCCCTTTAATACCTGTAAAGGCATACGGATATTATTGTGCTCGACATGGTAGAAAGCTTCTGACTGGTTTACATCACATCCAAGCACCTTTATGCCGCGATGACGACATTCGTAAATATATTCACTTGTCTTGACATCCGAACCGATCACGGAATTCAAAAGTGAGCGGTAAAAGTACTGCGGGTAATTGGCCTTTAAATATGCCATTTGATAACAGATCAAGGCATAGACATAGCTGTGTGATTTATTAAATCCGTATTCGGCAAATCGTTCAATTGATTCAAAGATCGAAACCGCTGTCTTATAAGGAACTTTATTTTGCAGAGCTCCCTGTATAAAGCTTTCACGATATTTCTCCAATTGAACAGCATCCTTTTTAGACATCGCCTTGCGTAGAAAATCCGCCTGGGCCATGGTAAAGCCGGCAATCTCAACGGCTGTCTGCATGATCTGTTCCTGATATATAAGGATGCCATACGTTTCCTTTAAGATCGGTTCCATTTTCGGATGCGGATACACTACCTTGGAAGGATCATTTTTACGTTCAATATATAAATCTGTATTTTGCATCGGGCCCGGTCTGTATAAAGCTAAAACGGCCGATATATCTTCAAAGCACGAAGGCTTTAATTTGCGTATCAACTGACGGATACCCGAGCTTTCTAACTGGAAGACACCGATGGTATCCCCGGCCGATAAAAGCTGATAAGTCTTGGCATCATTTAAAGGAAGTTTAAGCACATCAATATCAATATGACGCTCTTCTTTAATGGCTTTTACAATCTCATCAATGGTTGTCAAATTTCTCAGCGCAAGAAAATCCATTTTAATCAGTCCCAGCTCTTCTAAATAATTCATGGTAAACTGGGTGGCAAAGACGCCTTCTTCCACTTCCACTAAAGGACATACCTTTTCTACCGGCTGGTCGGATAATACAACCCCGGCTGCATGAATAGAAAGATGGCGCGGCAATCCCTCCAAAGGAAGGCTTAATTCATATAGATTATGAAGTATCTTATCTGTATCTACGAGCCTTCGAAAGCCGGGACTTGTCTGATATGCCTGGCTTAAGGTGATATTGAGAACATTTGGAATCTGCTTTGTCAAAGTATCAATCTTTGAGGTAGCGATATTTAAAGTTCTTCCGACATCTCTTAGCACCTGTTTGGCCTTTAAAGTATTAAATGTCACAATGCGGCTGACATGTTCTTTACCGTATTTTTCTGTTACATATTCAATGACATCATCTCTTCGGTTATCCGGAAAATCAGTATCGATATCAGGCATAGATACACGGTCCGGATTTAAAAATCTTTCAAACAACAGGCCGTTTTTAATCGGATCTAAATGAGTAATACCTAGACACCATGCCACTAAAGAGCCGGCAGCAGAACCACGACCCGGTCCTACCATAATTCCCTGCTGTCTGGACCAGCGGATAAAATCCCATACGATTAAAAAATAATCGGTATATCCCATATTGATAATCGTATTTAATTCATATTCCAGACGCTTTACATATTCCCTGGTTACATTTCCGTTCATCCGCTTTTCAAGCCCTGCTTTACATAAGCTTTTTAAATAATCGTCGGAATGGGCATTGTACTTATTCTGAAAGACAGGAAGCTTACTTTTACGAAAAGCCATATGTATATTACACATCTGGGCAATGGTATCCGTTGTCTGTAAATCTTCCTTTTCATATAGGGCTTTCATCTGCTCTTCAGAGCGGATATAGCGGTCATTTCGAACATCCAGTGTTTGATCGGT
This sequence comes from Faecalicoccus sp., assembly GCA_017941505.1. The sequence continues at coordinate 16,146 of JAGAWH010000010.1, forward strand.
TCGTTTTGCGTTTTGAGCGATGGCTCTTAACGTCTTTAAATTTTCGACATCTTCTTTATAAATATATTCGGTACGTGAAACGGCTGTGGGACCAACTCCGATTTCCTTTGCGGCTTCACGCAACAAAACATTCTTTTCTTTCCAATACATCGAATCATTCATTGATATGGCAACATAATAATCCGTCCATAACGCATTAAAGCGGGACAAGAGCTCTTGAATAGCGACTTTGTCCTGGTGTTCAATGTGGTACTCTAAAGTATCCTGAAACCGCAAAGAGATCACAACCGTGTCTTGTGTTAAAGACACCATATCGGATAAATCAATACGATTATTATTCGACAACAATCTTGTACTTAGTACATACAGATCCTGCAGTCCTTTATCGTTTTTGGCAAGGCACACAAAAGAATATTTATTTTCACCTTCATAGGCCTCTAATTCGAGTCCGATAATTCCATGTACATTTTTCTGGCGGCAAAGCTCTAAAAAACGCATGGTGCCATACATGGAATAATGGTCGGTTAAAACCATATGTCCAAATCCCAGTTCAATCTGACGGTTAATAATGTCTTCTAATCGGCTGCATGATTCAAGTAATGAAAAACAGCTTCGCATATGTAAATGATTCATGATTCAATTCTAACACAAAAAACGGTCACATAGGACCGTTTAGAAGATAATACAAACTATGAGAAAACCGCGGATCCATTTGACTATGCTCCGGTTCGGTTCAAAATCATACTGTTTTTCAATATATTCAAACCGCTTATTGTAAAGCTGCAGCTCCGGCATCAAAAATCCGGTAAACAAGGTCGTGATACCCCTTGATGTCTCCTTCCATGGATAATCGAAGTTTTTATGTGCTAAAAACGCATCTGCCTCATCGCTGTAAAAATCCGGTAAGATTCCTTTCACATATTGTTTCGAATCATCTTTGATCGCATGAACCTGATTGGCATAATATAAGGTTCCCATGACCCAGATTCCCATCACGAACATCGACATCGTAGGATATCCATATCCAATCATCATTTTTGCCCCGTTGACCACAGCTAAAATAAACAAACCGATAACCATATTGTAGGCAGCAAGCACTATTTCATGATTATGTTTAATAGCTTCCATTGTACTTTGATCCATTTCGACTCCTTTAAAAAAAATCGAAGCCATCAGCTTCGATTTGTTAATTGATCAACAATCTGTTCAACCTGATCTATAGTTAGATTCTTGATTCCTGATGCGAAATTATGTCCTCCTCCGCCAAAAGCTTCGGCAACATCACGCACGATAATTTCTCGTGAGCGAAGCGATGCGCTGTAGTGAATACCATCATCCATCATTGTAAAAAGGGCCCAAATGGTGATATCACTGACACCGGCAAGAACATATACTTTTTCTTTTGCGTTCGCAAAATCCATTCCACATGGTAGATAATCATCCTGATCCATAATGGAATACATAAATCGGTTTTTAACCTGCGCTTTAGAGCGTACTTTCGATTCGTACCTGTAATCTTCAAGTGAAGATGAGAAATTCACAATCTCACTTTGGATCACATCCGCGCCCTGTTCTAACAGATACTTTGCGGCATCAAAGGTTTCAGGACGAACCGAAGAGATCGTAAAACGGATATTATCCGCTGTCATACCCATATAGAGATATTGGGCGGCTTTTTGCGGGATAGAATACCCGTTTTCTTTTAAGAACAGGGCAATCATTTCCGAGGCAGCACTGGCCTCAGGCTCCACCCATTCATAATCACAATATGCCTTTGTAGACATATGATGATCAATGCGAATGGTATAAGCACACTTGTCAAAGCGGGAATCATCGACTCTTTCCTTATTGGATGTATCGGTCACAATTCCTAATGATTTTTCAAGAATCTGATCTGTGATATCATCCATCTGTAAAGATAACTTTCTTCCAAGCGGTGATGAACCGCCGGCAAGATATACCTTTTTTTCAGGAAATTCATGCCTGATCCATAAAGCCATCCCAAGTTGGGACCCGTAAGCATCCATATCCGGCAGCACATGACGGAAAATAACTATAGAATCGTATTTTTTAATGTTTTCAATAATAGCCTTATGCATTGGCCATCAAATCCTTGTAGGCATCGCGGGCAATCATAAGCTCTTCATTTGTCGGAATCAACCAAACAGAAATCTTAGAGTCATCAGCGGATAAACACTTTTCAACGCCTCGTACACCGATATTTTTATCTTCCGGAACCTTAACGCCAAATACGGCTAAACGATCACAGATCTTCTGACGCATTACACCGTCGTTTTCACCGATACCGCCGGAGAATACGATCGCATCAGCGCCACCCATTAATCCATAATATCCGGATACGGTTTCAACGATACGGCTTACATATACATCAACCGTTAATACAGCTCTTTCAACACCCTGGTCGGCTGCGGATTCAATATCACGGCAATCCGAAGAAATTCCGGATACACCTAACATACCGGACTTCTTATTTAAAATGTTGTCCATCTCATCGGCAGTTAAGTTGTATTTATTCTGTAAGAAAGGAACAATAGCCGGATCAATATCACCGGAACGCGTTCCCATCATTACACCGGCAAGCGGTGTAAGACCCATGCTGGTCTTAAAGGATTTACCGTTTTTAACCGCTGTAATGGAAGCACCGTTTCCTAAATGGCAGGTAATGATATTCATTTCTTCCGGTTTCTTATTTAAGATTTCAGCTAAACGATATGTTAAGTACATATGTGATGTACCGTGGAAACCATAACGGCGTATTCTGTCATTTTCATAATATTCATAAGGAATCGGATAAATAAAGTTTTCCTTAGGCATTGTCTGATGGAAAGCCGTATCAAAGACAAATGTATGGCTCGCATTTGGCAAAGCCTTTTTAAAGGAGCGGTATCCCACTAAACCGGCCGGGTTATGTAAAGGTGCTAAATCGCATAATTCTTCAAATTTTGAAACTACTTCTTCAGTTACCGGAACACTGTGATCATAGTATTCACCACCGTGAACGGCTCTGTGTCCGATGGCTTCAATTTCGGATAAGTCATTGACGATCTTGTATTCCAGTAAGGCATCAATCAAACGCTGTACGGCATCGGCATGGTCAACGATATCGCCGACTTTTTCAATTTTCTGTCCATTGAATTTCATTCCGAAAATGGAATCCTTGATTCCGATCCGTTCCACATTTCCCTGTGCAAGAACTGTTTCTTCCGGCATTTTAAATACCTGAAATTTCAATGAAGAACTTCCTGCGTTTACACTCATTACAATTGCCATAATTTTATTCCTCCATATTTAATATTTCTAAAATTTTATTTCTAAAAGTATCATCGTCTATCTTTTGACAAAGTTCAATGATTTTTTCTCTTTTTTTGATAAAGCCTACGACTTCTTCAAATTTTTCTAACTGCTTTAAAGCCTTACGAACCGTATCCGATACGGCAGCTCGAGAGATATTTAATTCCTCGCTGATTTCAAAATAAGAGAGATCTTCCCGATAATAAAGATCGAGAATTTCCTGCTGCCTTGAAGTGAGCAGCTCTCCATAGACATCCAGCAGTTCATTGGCTTCAATCTTATTCATTCCTGAAGCCATTGGTAATGCCCATCAAGTAGCTGTTGATATCAAACGGTCTAAGATCATCCGGCTTTTCTCCTAATCCTAAGAAGCGAACCGGTAATTTCAGTTTGTCACGAATGGTCATGACAACACCACCCTTAGCGGTTCCATCCATCTTAGTTAAGATAATACCGGTCACATCAGTTGCCTCTAAGAATACCTCGGCTTGAATAATACCGTTTTGTCCGGTAGTGGCATCGAGTACTAACCATGTCTCATGCGGAGCACCCGGGATTTCTCTATCCACAACACGATGCATCTTGGTAAGCTCATTCATCAAGTTCTTCTTATTTTGAAGACGTCCGGCGGTATCGCAAATTAAGATATCAATATCATTGTCCTTGGCATAACGGCACGCATCCACTAAAACAGAGGCAGGGTCCTGGTTTGGTTTTCCCTTGATGCATGGTGCATTGAGTCTTTCAGCCCATACGGCAATTTGATCCACGGCCCCGGCTCTGAAGGTATCGGCTGCGGCCACCGCAACTTTCTTATCCATCTGCTGATAGTATTGAATCAGTTTAGCGCTGGTTGTGGTCTTACCGGAACCGTTGACACCAACCATAAAGATTACGGTCGGACCATCCGGATTATAGTTAATTTCAGGATCTTCTTTCTGGCAGTAGAAATCATGCATGATGGAGACAAGATATTCTTCAATTGAATTGAAATAAACGTAATCTCCGGCCTTCTGTTCAAATGTCTTTACAATCTTTTCCGCTGTATCGACACCCATATCGCTTTCTAAAAGTAAGATCATGACTTCTTCTAAAAGCTTGTCAGATACACCGTTGAATGTATTGGAAATATTACGGAGTCTGTCTCCAAATGTCTTACGGCTCTTATTTAAACCGTTTAAATATTTGTCTTTATCCTTAGAACGGGTAAAGGCATCTTTAATGGAATCAAAAACACCCATTAATCATCTTCCTCCTTTTCGGCAATAGAGATGGCATCTTTCAGTTTTACCTTAAGAAGCTGGGATACACCATCTTTCTGCATAGTGACACCGTATAAGGTATCGCATTGTTCCATCGTTCCCGGTCTGTGAGTCACAACGATAAATTGTGAACTGTCGCGGAAACGGGATAAATAGCGGGCAAAACGCTCAACGTTGGCCTGGTCTAAAGCGGCCTCTACTTCATCGAAAATACATAGCGGCATTGTGCGTGCCTGTAATATCGCAAACAAGACACTGATGGCGATTAATGCCTTTTCACCGCCTGAGAATGTCTGAATATTTTTAACCAGTTTTCCCGGAGGCTGTACATCGATATCGATTCCGGTATTGAGTACATCATCCGGATCGACCATGGTGAGTTTTGCCTTACCGCCGCCAAACATCGCTTTAAAGATACCATCCAGCTGGGAATTAATGCGGTTGAACATATCGGTAAACTGGGAAATCATCTTCTGATCCATTTCATCGATGACAGCTTTAATCTGTTCACTGGCTTTGATTAAATCTTCCTTTTGTGAGCTCATAAAATCATAACGTTCTTTGGTTTCACGATACTCTTCTGGGGCATCCATGTTGACATTGCCTAAGCGTGAAATGGCTTCACGAAGTTCATTGACACGGTCTTTGGCAGCTTCCATTTCGATATCTTCCTTCTTGGATGCGGCATATTCATATGTCATCTTATAATCCGCATTTAAGCGATTTAAAGCGGACTCCAGACGTGTTTCATAACGGGTTAATGAGACTTCCATGCTGTGAATCTCATTTTGAGCAGCGCTCATTTCCCTTCTTGTCATACGAAGCTGGTTTTCTAACTGTTCAACTTCGGTTCCCTTATCAAAACGGCGTTTACGAAGTGACTGCATACGGGCATTGATATCATCAATTCTTTCATGCATGCGGGACATGAGTACGACAAGATCATCCTCGGCAACATCTACGCCTGCATCATCACCGGATAATTGATTATATTCGGCAAGTGCAGATTCGTATTTCTCCTTTTTGACATTGGTGATATTTTCAAGTCTTGCACTTTCAACCTGAAGGTTTACTGCTTCATCGCTTTCATCATCCAATTGTCTTTGCAGGTTACGAACTTTGGCTTGTAAAGAGTCACAGCGTGTTTTCTGTTCCTGGAGCTGATTGATGATCGATCCCAGTTCTTCTCTTACCGTAATGGCAGTGGAGTTATTTCGCTGTACACCACCGGTCATAGAACCGCCGATATGTACAATATCACCATCAAGGGTTACGATCTTGATTTGGTAACGAAGTCTTTTTGCAGCTTCATTGGCATGCTCCAGATTATCTACAATGAGTACATTTCCAAGTAATCGGTCACATACATTTCGATATTTATCATCGCAATCGACTTCTTCATACGCCCATCCGATAAATCCTTCTGCGTTGCGGGCAATGATATCCTGCTGGTCATTTGCATATCGTGGACGCATAATATCCATCGGTAAAAAGGTAGCTCTTCCCGACCGATTCCGTTTTAAATAGGCAATCGCATTTCGCGCGGATCTTTCATCGCGGGATACGATATTGTATATCGCTCCGCCAAGTGCTGCATTGATGGCCGATGCCCTGTGATCATGTGGGATGATCAAATCCGAAACAGCGCCTTCAATACCACCTAAGCTCTCCTTTGCCTCCATAACGGAGCGAACCCCGGCCTGGTTGGCAAAAGGCTGGCGTACGATGTTGTCTAAAACCTGTTTGCGGCTTTCCAGCTGGCGGTATAGCGTCTCGGCCTGGTGAAGCTGTTCGGTATATGTATTGATCTGTGTTTTTAAGGCATTCATATTTTTTATATGAAGGTCAAAATCGGCACGTGTTTGATTGAATCGATTCTGTCTGTCTTCATATTCAAATTTTGCCTCTGACAACATCGAAGAAAGCTCCTGTTTTCGTGCTGCCGCATCCGCTGTGCGCAGGGTATATTTTCTTCTTTCATCGAGCTCTACCTTACGCTTATCCAGCT
>JAGAWH010000011.1 GCA_017941505.1 Faecalicoccus sp.
AAACATAAAGGTAGAGGGTAATGTTTCTGTTATTGACGGTGTGAAGAAATTCACCGGTGCCAGTGTCAATGCCCTGGATTTAAGAGCCGGAGCGGCTCTTGTTATTGCGGGACTTTGCGCTGAAGGTATAACAACAGTTAACGAGATTGGTTATATCCAGAGAGGATATGAGCATTTCGAGAAGAAGCTTCAGACCTTGGGTGCAGAGATATCACTTGTGAATTCAGACAGAGCCGCGCAGAAGTTCAGGCTGAAGATCGGATGATACAGGGAAGATAGTGGTCTCATAGATTCCTGAAGACATGAATGCCATGAATAAAATATTATAATGCAGAAGGAGACTGGTGAGAGGATCAACAGTCTCCTTCTTTGTATTTTTTTGAAGGGGGTTAATTTTGGAAATAAAATATGTTGCGTTAGCATTATTTATCCTGATGTATGTGGTTATGATCGTGAAATCCGAATGGAAGTTATTTACGATCTGGGCGGTTGCAGCAGCCTTTGTGGTTCTTGGAATAATGCGGAGAGATTTTATGTACATTCTTTCCGTTGTTAACTGGAACGTTCTCATGATGATAGGCGGAACCATGCTGGTGGTTTTCTTCTTTATCGAATCGAAGATGCCTAACCTGATGGCTGACATCATTCTGGATAAATGTCCTAATGTGATGTGGGTAATCATACTCATGTCGCTCTTCTCGGGAGCTGTTTCGGCATTTATAGATAATGTTGCCACAGTTCTCATGATAGCGCCGGTGGGCCTTGCAATATGTAGGAAGCTGGACATCTCACCGGTATCCATGATTCTTTCGGTGGCTGTTTCCTCCAATCTTCAGGGAGCTGCAACACTGGTAGGTGATACAACGTCCATCATGCTTGGTGATTACGCAAACATGAACTTCATGGAATTCTTTTGGATGAAGGGACGTCCCGGAATTTTCTGGGCTGTTGAGCTTGGAGCGATCATGACAGTACCTGTAATGATGTTTCTTTTTCATAAGCTCACCCAGCCGGTTGAAGCAAATGAAAAAACCGTTGTGGAGGATAAGTTTCCCACTATCGCACTTTGCGGAATAGTTGTATGTCTCATTATCGCATCTTTCATTCCGGATACTCCGTCAATAACAAACGGTGCCATATGTATGGTCATCGCGGCTGTATGTCTGATTTACGATTACGTTACCAAGAGAAGCATTACAAATCTCAGACGTGCCATGGCATCGGTTGATTTTGAAACATTATTTGTTCTTTGTGGTCTTTTCGTGGTTATTCGCGGAATAACCGATGTAGGACTTATAGATGATGCGGCAAAACTCATAGTAGATGCAGGCGGAGATAATCTGTTTTTACTGTACACCATCATAGTATGGGGTTCTGTATTGTTTTCTGCCTTTATCGATAATATTCCGTATGTTGCTACCATGCTTCCTATACTGACGGGTATTACCTCTCTTCTGGGTATCGAGCCTTATGTGCTTTACTTCGGACTTCTTTCAGGTGCTACCCTGGGTGGAAACATTACACCGATAGGGGCAAGTGCCAATATCACGGCAGTAGGTATGCTGAAGAAAGGTGGTCATGAAGTGTCCTTTGGAGATTTTATGAAGATAGGGCTTCCTTTCACATTGGTTGCAGCTACAGCAGGCTACCTTTTTATATGGGTTTTCTGGCATTGAAACAGCCGGTCAATATTTCGCCATTTCAGATGATTTTGATGTATTGTGGATATATGGAAGCTCTGTAAATAATTAAAAGAATGTTAAAAAAATATCAATTTGTATTGACAAGGAGAGATTTAGGAAATATACTAT
>JAGAWH010000139.1 GCA_017941505.1 Faecalicoccus sp.
AATATTTCCGCTACCGGACGGTACGATTTACGATGACAGTCAAGGATACCGTATTTATGCAAAGCTTCAATATGCTCCTTGGTCGGATATCCTTTATGTTTACCAAATTTATATTCCGGATACTTTACATCGAGAATCTTCATATACCTGTCTCTGGATACCTTGGCAAGGATACTTCCGGCCGCAATCGATAACGACTTGGAATCCCCTTTGATGATGGCTTCATACCTTCCTTTATAATAAGGTAACTTCATCGCATCGGTAAGTACATAATCCGCCTTGGCATCTTCGGCAATTTTAAGCATTGCCTGCTGGGTAGCTGCATAGATATTCAAATGATCAATGGTACTCTCACTGACAAATATAATCTCATACCATAAGGCATCCTGCATAATTTGATCAAAAAGTTGTTCCCTTTTCTTTTCGGTCAGCTTCTTGGAGTCGTTGATTTCATCATGTCTGTAGCCTTTAGGAAAGATAACACCGGCTACCACCAGCGGACCTGCCACAGGACCTCTTCCAGCCTCATCGATGCCAAGAATACGGTCAAATTCTAAATCCTTTTCTAATGGATGCTCAATCATCTGGCATCTCCCAGGTAATACGGCCCAGTTTATCCTCACGGATATCCTTGACAAAGGAGCGCATCAGACGATTTTCATCGATGTCTCCTTTTTGAAGATAACCGCGCTTACGGGCAATGGCCTGCAGCGTTTCCCAGGTATCTTCCGATACCTCAATTCCATAAGTATTTTGAAGCTTTTCCGGATGATTTTGAATCAGCCATTTTGCGGCAAAAAATGCCAGGTCATCCATGGATACAACCTCATCACGAATGGATCCTAATAAGGCTAATTTAGTACCTACACTTTCATCTTCAAATTTCGGCCATAATACACCCGGTGTATCTAAAAGCTCCAAATCCGAAGATAACTTGATCCATTGTAAGGATTTGGTAACACCGGGACGGTCCCCGGTTTGGGCAGCCTTCCGCTTGGCGATGGTATTGATGAATGTGCTTTTTCCTACATTAGGAATACCGCAGACCATCGCTCTTAAAGCTCTTGGACGGATGCCTCTTCGCTTCTGTTTTTCAATCAATGGGGCACAAAGTTCCTTTGATGTTTGAACTAATGGCTTTAAATACGAATCATGAATCAAATCTAAGGCAAGTACCTTATCCCCATCTTTTTCTAAATAGGCAATCCATTTTTTCGTATCATCTTTATCCGCCTTATCCTTCTTGGATAATAAAATCAGTCTTGGCTTTTTCTGAATCAATTCATCCAGCATCGGATTCTTTGAGGAAGAAGGAATACGGGCATCACGGATTTCAATCACAAAATCTACTTTTTTCAGGTTATCCTCCATCTGACGCTTGGCCTTGGTCATATGGCCGGGAAACCACTGTATCTGCTTCTGTCGTTCCATTATTTCACCCCAAAATTCCCAAACGGAAATAGAATCATGATTCCTTCACCATAGATCTGTTCTTCTGTGATCGGACCGATATCCTCCGCACGGGAATCCTTGGAGATTGGACGGTTATCACCCATCACAAAGTATTCATCCTCTCCTAAAGTTACTGCATCAAAATCAACCGTTTCCACGGTAGTATTTCCGTCCTTATCTTCCCTTTTGATTTGAACTTTATTAAAGAAACCGTACGTATCGATCATTTCCTGGCGATAGCTACTGTCAATATATCCGCTTTCATCGAGCTTTTCACCATTGATGTAGATCTCATCATCTTTACATTCGACAGTTTCTCCCGGAAGTCCGATAATTCTTTTGACAAGCTGTACTTTCTGCATCTTGCCATCTTTCATCTCTTCAACATTGAACACTACAATTTGAGAGCGCTCCGGTTTTCCGAAATGCGTGGCAATAATACTGGTAAAGCCATAATCCTTATCCTGAAGGGTCGGTACCATAGATCTGCCGGTAACGGTTACCGGATGGGCAACAAAATTAATAAACAACAAGATCACTACAGCGCTGATACAAAAAGCTTTTATAAAACTGAGGACCTCATCCTTTAAAGATTCTTTCTTTTCTTCGGGTTCCATACTTTCTCCCTTCTCTTACAAAAAAAGCCGACAAGTCGTCGGCTCTTCTTAATTAGCGAATTTCTTTTAAACGTGCAGATTTGCCGGAACGTCCGCGCAGATAGAACAGCTTATTACGACGAACTTTACCATGACGTACTACTTCGATCTTATCGATGATTGGTGAATGTAAAGGGAATTTACGTTCAACACCAACGCCGTTGGAAATCTTACGAACTGTAAATGTTTCGGCTACGCCTCCACCGCTTCTTTCAATAACAACACCTTCGAATACCTGGATACGACTCTTGTCGCCTTCCTTGATCTTTACGTGTACACGTACAGTAGATCCGGAACGGAATTCAGGGATGTCAGTTTTTAACTGGCTCTTTGTGATCTCGTTTACTAAATTTAAATTCATCTTCATTTCCTCCTTCTAGACATACGACCCTATTTCATTCATACGCAACGTGTGCCAGCGGAACGAAGATCGTGCATAAACGCTTTAGTATAATATCATAAATTAGAATTGTTATCAATATAAGATTGAATAAATTCTTTGTCCTTATCGCTTAAATCAGCACTCTCTAATAAATCGGGACGATTCTTTAACGTCTTTAAAAGCGATTGTTCATGACGCCATATTTCAATGTTTTGATGATGCCCGCTAAGGAGTACCTCCGGTACCCTTTTACCATCATAAATCTCGGGACGGGTATATTGCGGATATTCTAATAACCCGTTGGAAAAGGAATCATCA
>JAGAWH010000140.1 GCA_017941505.1 Faecalicoccus sp.
AAAAGAAAAGGCTTTAACTTCTTTTCAAAAAAGTGATACCGCCAAAAGCATCTCAAACTCATTCACAAAAATGGGAAAATCTGTATCCAGATCCTTTGCGCCTTCTCTCAAAAGGTTTCTTGACTTTATTGATGATGAACCAAAAGATGATCCAACTGGGATATATCCTTATTATAGAATGGAAAAAATGAAAAAAGATGTACATAAGCAAGTAGATAATAGTAAATCTTATCCAATCATCGGCGGAATCACCTGCATTCTGCTTATGGCCACTTTATACTGTTTATTATCGGGGCATGAAATAGGAGCATTTCTTAGTGGTAGTTATTTCCTACTTTGTGGTGTGTTCTATATCGTGATGTCTTCTAACTATAAAAAGAGCAAAGCAGAGGAAGATAAAATGAATCGATTCTACACTTATCTCTCTATTATCGGAAATAGAGAATATTGTAGTTTCTCTGAGCTGATCAATGGTGTGCATATGACCAAACACGATTTAGAGTATGATTTGTCTCAAATGATATATGATCGTTGGTTCTATCATGCGCATTTGATTCATGATAAAGAATTGTTCTGCATAACGGATGAAAGCTACAGCACGTTATTAGAAGAAGCTCAGGCAAATGCAAAACAGGTCAAAGAGAAAATGAAACAGGATCCTCTTTCACCCGAAACACGAGAGATGGTGGAAAGAGCAAAAGAATACCAGCATGAAATAGCGAATCTTGAAATTCTCCTTGATAATAGTAGTATGTCATTAAAAATGACATCTCTAGATACAGTCTTAAATGAGATCATTTCCTTTTTTGACTGTAATGATTCCTATAACGCCACTTTAAGAAAAATGAATCGATATTACCTTCCGACAACTTTAAAATTATTAAATTCTTATAATGAAATGAAAGATTCGGATGTTGCTACACGAATAGAAATCGAATCAGCCCTTGATGATTTGATCGATGCTTATAATAAGATTTTGGAAGAAATCACTCAAAATAAAAGAATAGATCTTCTTGCTGAGATTACTGTCTTACATGATGTTCTCGCAAAAGATGGTTACTCAGACCACGACAAGATAATTAACTAAAGAGTATCTGCATTGATTGTTAAATATCTCATATATCATTGAATTTTCGAAATATTAACTTTTTTTGATACTTTGAAAGTTTTTTCCTCTAAAGGTAAAATACCTGGAATTCCAGTGAATTCCAGGTATCTTTTGGTTTTATAATGCTAAGGCTGCGGCCAGTCCGGCTTCTGTAGCCTTATTGGCAGTGCCCGCTTGTTTGGCATCTCCGATCACGGTAACATGATCACATACTGCCCTTGCGGCTTGTTCCAACGGATTATAAGAACGGACACCCATCGCTAACACAATGGTATCAAATCCGGTCAGAGTATGAGATTGTCCTTCCTGCTCGTATACACAGCCATCCGCAGTAAATCGGCGGACTGTCGCATTAACGATCTTTGAAATCTGACGGTCAGCCAGACGTGGCATTAAGAACGCTCTTGGAATCATAGCTTCATCCAGAGCAATATCCGAACGCATCTCCAGGATCGTTACAGCTCGATTCTGTTCTCCCATAAAATCCGCTGTTTCCACTCCTGTCATACCTCCGCCGATGACCAGCACGTTGGTTCCTGGCATGACATTTCCATCCAGTACATCGATGGCGTCTATCACATTATCTCCATCAATACCAGGAATCTTCGGATGTGCCGGGATCCCGCCTGTAGCCAAAATAATCGCATCCGCCCCAAATGTCTTTAAGAAATCCTCATCTACTTCCGTATTTAACATGTATTTCACACCATACTTTTTACCCATCGTCAAGTAGTATTTAATGGCTGTCGCAATGTCCTGCTTAGTTGGTGGGATCGAAGCCAGCCGAAACTGTCCTCCAAAATGACCGGTTTTTTCCGCTACGGTCACGTCATGACCTTTCATAGCGGAAATCCATGCAGCTTCCAGACCTGCAGGTCCACTGCCGACCACTAATACTTTTTTCTTTTCTTTTGCCGGACCAAGGTCATATTCAAACTCATGACCAGTCGTAGGACTCACTAAGCAGGAACAAGCATCACCGACAAAAATATAACCAATACAAGACTGGGTACAGCCGATACATGGTGCAATTTCGTCTGTCTTTCCGGCAATGACTTTATTCGGTAATTCCGGATCTGCCAAGGAAGCTCGTCCAAAGGAAATGAAATCGGCACAACCGTTTAATAATGCTCCTTCTGCTTCAAACGGCGTATAACGTCCGACCGAAATGACCGGGATAGATACAGCCTCCTTTATCACCTTTGTCGGAAATTGGTTAAATCCGTGTGGCATTTCTCCGGAAGCACTCATATAATGCATACTTGCATATGTCATGATTGAAATATGCAGCGCGTCCACGCCCTCTTCTTCTGCCATACGGGCAACGTTTACAGATTCTTCCAGCGTCCGACCTCCATGAACCTTCTCATCATAGCCAAAACGGAATGTCATCACAAAATCATCGTTCGTCTTTTTTCGAATATTTCTGAATATTTCTCTTGGAAATTTCATTCGCCCTTCAAAATCTCCACCAAATTCATCATATCGTTTATTCGCATGCGGGGACATAAACTGGGCAATCAGATATCCATGGGCTCCATGCACTTCCACCCCGTCCGCACCGGCTTTTTCGGCTCTGGCGGCCGCATCTCCATATTGTTCAATCACTTCCCAAACACGTTCATTGCTCATTTCATCCGGCATAGCTCCTATCACTGGACAAGGAATACGGCTCGGTGCTTCCGGCGTCATATTATAAATTGTCGGAGGCGCCGTCTGACGTCCACAGTGATGCAGCTGCACTAATACTTTGCCACCGTTAGCATGGATGGCATCCATTAATCGTCTGAATCCTTCTACCTGATCATCTTTCCAAAGCCCTACCTGCCCGGCAATGGCTCGTCCTTTCGGATCGATGGCTGTTACCTCTATGATAATCAATCCGAATCCGCCACGGGCTCTGGCTGCATAATACTGGATCATCCGATCGGTAACATATCCTTCATAATTTCCGAAATTCGTTCCCATCGGAGGAACGACAAATCGGTTTTTCAGGTTCATGTGACCGATGGATCCAGGTTGCAGCAACTTTTGAAAATTCATTTTTTCTCCTTTCCTGGATATACCCATCTATTCAATTTCATCTTACATATCCTTGAATCTCTTCGTCAATAAAAGAGAAAGATCCGGTCCAGAAATCGACATTCTCATTCTCAATTCCCAATAATACAAGTATATATAAATGGGAGTACCCTTATTGTCTATCTAAGAAAATGAATACCCATATTCTCCATTTTTTAAAAAATTTAGCACTTAGGGGTTGACACTGCTAATAAATGCGATATAATATTAGCAGTTAGAAAGATAGAGTGCTAACTAACAGGAGGTGTCAGATATGAAACAATATCCAGGATTTGCTCATCTATTTGATGATTTCTTTAACAGTAACTTCGGGGTTTCTCAGGCAGGCCTGTTAAAGACCGATATTCGTGAAGCAAATGGGAACTATGAGCTTAATATGGAAGTTCCGGGCTTTAAGAAAGAAGATATCCATATTGAATTATCACAAGGTTATCTGAATATCAAAGCATCACGGACCAACACAGAAGAAGAAAAAGATGAGAGTGGAAAACTGATCCGCCAGGAACGTTATTCCGGCAGTTGTTCAAGAAGCTTCTATATCGGAGATGGATATAAAGAAGAAGATATTAAGGCTTCTTTCAACAATGGAGAATTGATTATTACGTTACCGACAGAAGCCAGAAAAATTGAAGAAACAAAAAAGATGATCT
>JAGAWH010000141.1 GCA_017941505.1 Faecalicoccus sp.
AAGAATCTTTGTCATATTTTCAACAGAGATTTCTCCTGTTGCCTTTACGACAAGCTCCGTTCCTCTATCTTCACTGTGATATACGGCACAGGATTCCAGGTTGGCATCATTATCACCGAATAATTTGGCAATCTGTGCAAAGTATCCCGGCACATCCTGACATGCGATCACAAACTTTGTTCCCTGATGCTGGTAACCCATCAATTCGATAAAGGACTGGAACATATCCTTTTCCGTAATGATACCAATGACCACACCATTGTCATCAACGACCGGTAATACACTGATGGATTTTTCTAACATCTTGGATGCAGCTTCTTCTAAGAATACATCCGGTGAAATCGTTGCGACATCCTTGATCATGATATCCTTGGCCATCGTACGGGAAAGAAGATAGTTTAGTTCATATATGGATAGGGATGTAGCGCTCTTTCCTGACGATTCTGTCACAAGTCCTTCGGTAATCAATCCAATCAATTTACCTTCATCATCTACTACCGGTAAACGATGAAAATGATTTTTAGCCATAATGTCAAGTGCTTTAGAAATCGGTGTATCTTTCTTGATAGTCTTAACATTTTGTGTCATATGATCTTTTACATACATAGTATTATCCTCCCAGATAAGCTTTACGAACCTGTTCGCTGGCTGCAAGCTCTTGACCTGTACCTTCTAAGGTAATCTTGCCGGTTTCAAGTACATAAGCACGATCGGCAATCGCAAGAGCCATCTTTGCGTTCTGCTCTACCAGCAGTACAGTCGTACCGCTTTTATTAATATCTTCGATGATACGGAAAATCTCACGAACAAGCAGCGGCGATAAGCCCATGGATGGCTCATCCATCAACATGATCTTCGGCTTTGCCATAAGAGCTCTTGCCATCGCTAACATCTGCTGTTCACCACCGGATAAAGTTCCGGCCAACTGTGTTTTTCTTTCTTCCAGACGCGGAAATAATTCGAAGACTTTCTTCATGTCTTCTTCGATGCCCTCTTTATCATTTCTTGTGTAGGCACCAAGTTCCAAATTCTCTTGGACGGTCTGCTGGGCAAAGACACGTCTTCCTTCCGGAACCTGTGCTAAACCCATTGGTACAATCTTATGCGGGGCAATCTTTGTAATATCCACGCCATCCAAATAAATAGAACCCTGTGCCGGTTTTAATAATCCGGAAATCGTCTGCATCGTGGTTGTCTTGCCGGCACCGTTGGAACCAATCAAGGTTACAATTTCTCCGTCCTGAACTTCAAAGGAGATTCCCTTAATAGCTTCGATCATTCCGTATTTTACTACCAAATTTTCTACTTTTAACATAACTAATCTCCTAAGTAAGCTTTAATAACATCCGGATTGTTTTGTACTTCTTCCGGTGTGCCCTCAATCAACATCATACCGAAGTTGATAACAGTGATTCTTTCACAAATGCCCATAACCAATTTCATATCATGTTCAATCAAAAGAATGGAAATACCGAAATGATCGCGGACAAAACGAATGGTCTTCATCAAATCATCCGTTTCCTGCGGGTTCATACCGGCAGCCGGTTCATCCAAAAGTAATAATTTTGGATTGGTTGCCAAAGCTCTGGCAATCTCTAAACGTCTTTGTTCACCATACGGAAGGTTACCGGCAATTAAGTCAGCCTTTTTATCCAAGTCAAAGATTTTTAATAATTCCATCGCTCTTTCCGTTTTCTCTTTTTCTTCCTTATAGAATTTCGGAAGACGGAAAATGGAAGTAACCGTGTTATAGGAAATATCATTGTGCATACCGGTCAACACATTATCCAGAACACTCATATTCATAAATAAACGGATGTTCTGGAAGGTTCTTGCGATACCGGCCTTATTGACATCGATAACAGACATCTTTGCGGTATCCTGTCCATCCAAAAGAATTGTACCGCGGGTTGGCTGATATACTTTGGTCAACATATTAAAGACGGTCGTTTTACCGGCACCGTTCGGGCCGATCAAACCAACAATCTCATTAGGATAAATCTTTAAATCTAAGTTATTAACGGCAGTCAAACCACCGAAATCAATACCTAAATCCGTTACTTCAAGGATCGGACTTGCATTAGTTGTCATCTGCCTGCCCTCCTTTACTACCCGGTCTTATTTTCGCTTTCAAGCCATCCAGCTTTAAGCGGAAATATTCGTTATTAGAAATCAACATCATCCCAATTAAGACAAGTGCATAAATCAACATACGATAATTCTGCAGGAAACGTAACATTTCCGGCAGGATCACTAACAATGTCGTTGAAATCACGGTTCCTGTCATATTTCCAAGTCCGCCAAGAACAACATACACTAATAAAAGAATAGAACTGTTGAAATCAAACTTCGTTGCGGCAAATGAAGAATAATTCAAAGCATATAATGCACCGGCTGCCCCTGCTAAGCAGGACGCAATCACAAAGGCTAAAGTTTTAGCTTTAGAAACCTGAATACCTACGGATTGGGCTGCAATGCGGTTATCACGGGAAGCCATGATTGCACGGCCGTTACGGCTGTACATCAAGTTATATACAACAGCTAAGGCAATCAAGATCAAGATAACACCGGCTGTAAAGGTGGCGGTTGTCTTGATACCGGTTGCTCCCATAGGACCGGAAATCAACACCTTACCTCCCGGTTCCATTTTCATGGTATTGTTTACAAAGGCAAAATGGAGGCCTGCCTTATCCAAGCCGACATATAAGTTATTGAGCAAAGACATGATAATCTGGCCAAAAGCCAAAGTAACGATTGCCAGATAGTCACCCTGTAATTTTAATACCGGAATACTGATCAACCAGCCCGACAGAGCGGCAATAACAGCCCCGACAATCACGCAGATAATCAAACGTAGGATATCGTTAACCCCGGCAGCCACGAGAACTCCGGAAAGGATAGCAGCACTGAAAGCACCAATACTCATAAATCCGGCCTGACCAAGATTGAGCTCACCGGAAACACCGACCGTAAGGTTTAATCCGATTGCTGCAACGATATAACAAGATACCGGAACCAGAAGCGATTTCATCAAACGGCTTAAGTTACCGGTGTTGAGCAGAAGCTCTATGATCACATAAGCGGCAATCACAATCAAAAACGTGATGGTTCGGCTGCGAACTTTTTTATCAAACAATGTATTCATTATCTTACTCATAATGATCACACTTTCTCGTTTGTCTTTTTACCAAGTAAGCCTGTCGGCTTAATCAGCAATACAATAATCAAGACCGCAAAAACAACCGCATCCGATAACTGTGTAGAAATGTATGCCTTTGCCATGGTCTCAATAACACCTAAAAGAAGGCCGCCTAAAAAAGCACCCGGGATAGAGCCGATACCACCGAATACCGCTGCCGTAAAGGCACGGATACCGGGCATAGAGCCAAGTGTCGGATATACAGATGGATATGTCGCACAAAGCAGAACTGCAGCCACTGCAGCTAAAGCCGAGCCAATCGCAAAGGTAATGGAAATAATGCGGTTTACATTAATACCCATTAATGTGGCAGCGCCCTTATCCTCAGAACAGGCACGCATTGCCTTACCGGTATTGGTCCGGTTAATAAAAAGTGTCAATCCTGCCATGATAATGATACATGAGACAATAGTAATAATGTTTACATAGGAAATAGAAAGCTGACCGCCGAATAGACTGAGGCTGCCTTTTAAGATTCTTGGATAGATCTTAGTATCTGAGCCCCATAATAACTGGGCAGCATTCTGCAGGAAGTAACTTACACCGATCGCAGTAATCAATACGGATAAGCTGGATGCCTGACGTAAAGGCTTATATGCCAGTTTTTCAATTGCCACACCTAGAATGGTACATACAACAATGGAAATAATAAGACTTAAAACAAGCGGCATTCCAAAAGCTGTCATCGCAAAGAAAGATGCATAGCCGCCGACCATGATGACATCACCATGCGCAAAGTTTAACATCTTTGCGATACCGTAAACCATGCTGTAACCCAGAGCGATGATCGCATATACACTTCCCAAGCCTAAGCCATTAATCAAATATGATAGAAAAGCCATATATTCTCCCTTCTATTCGTATATACAAAGAAAGGCTACCAATTTCGTAAAGGATTGGCAGCCTTAGATACTCACATAAGTTTATGAAGATTAGTCTTCAACGCTAACGTATACGCCGTTTTCAATAACGACAGCCTTCGGATCCTTAGATACTTCACCTGTCTTTTCCCAAGTTACAGATGTACCTGTAATACCGTCAAATGTCATTGAAGTGAACTGTTCAATAAATGCGGCAGTAATCTCATCCTGGGACATATCCGGAGTAATCTTACCTGCATCAGCAGCCTGTTTTAATGCATAAATGCAGTCATAAGCGTCAGCTGCGAACTGGTTTGGAATTTCACCGTATTTTTCCTGATATTTCTTAACAAAGTTCTGTGTCTTTTCGTCTTCAGCATCTGCAGAGAACGGTGTTAACATGTAAAGACCTTCTGCCAAACTCTTATCGAAGTTTTCAAGAGTTAAGATTCCGTCCATTCCATCACATCCAAAGAAAGAAGGAGTATATCCAACTTTGTCAGCTTCAACAAGGATCTGAGAAGCCGGCTGATAGTAAATCGGTAAGAATACTACATCAGCACCTGCATCCTGAGCCTGTTTAACCTGTACGGAGAAGTCTGTAGCATCCCCTACAAATGAAGTTTCAGAAACTACTTCTAAGCCAAGATTTTTGGCTTCAGCCATAAAGTTATTGTAGATACCTGTTGAGTAGTTGTCATCGCTTCTGTAGATAACGGCAACCTTAGTTCCGATTTCTTCATGTGCTTTTAAGTACTGAGCAGAAGCTGTTCCCTGGTTAGGGTCAGTGAAGCACATCTGGAATACTACACCATAAGGATCTGCATTGTTTTCAGCATCTTCATAGATAACTGCTGTTGATGATGCAGAAGGTGTAAGAGCGAAGATGTTGTCTTTCTTGTATTCAGGAGCAACTGTCTGTCCGGCACCGGAAGTAACTGTCAACAAAGAAACCTGCATTCCATCATCCATCAATGCATTATAAGCACTTACAGATTTTTCACCATCAGCTTCGTCATCCTGAGCTAATAATTCGAATTTTACGCCATCCATTTCATTAACTTCTTCAACAGCGATTTCAGCAGCATGTTGAACAGCTAATCCATAAATAGAAGCATCACCAGTCAATGGTCCAGAGAAACCAATCTTAATTGCGTCACCGGAAGCAGAATCACCGGAAGAAGATCCGCCACCGCTGCTGCATGCAGCAAGACCAACAACCATAGCAGCTGTTAATCCAACTTTGAATAATTTTGTGAAATTCATGTTTTTACATCCCTTTCTTTTATTAATTTTGAATTAATTATATAAAGCTAAAATTTTATAATCAACA
>JAGAWH010000142.1 GCA_017941505.1 Faecalicoccus sp.
GTATCCGATATACCGGAGATTGAAAAGGGAATATCTATTTGGCAGGGGGATATCACAAGACTTCAAGTCGATGCGATTGTTAATGCCGCAAACTCGCAGATGTTAGGGTGTTTTATTCCGATGCATACCTGCATTGATAACTGTATCCACACCTTTGCCGGTATTCAGTTAAGAAACGAGTGTAACCGACAGATGGGAATATTACGGCGTAAATACGGATGGAATTATGAACAGCCAACAGGTATTCCGATGTTGACGGACGCCTATAACTTACCTGCCAAAAAGGTCATCCATATTGTAGGTCCGATTGTACAAAATGAACTGACTCCAAAATTGGAAGAGGATTTGGCAAACTGTTATAAAAACACATTGGATTTATGTAAAAAGAATGGATTGAAAAGTGTGGCTTTCTGCTGCATATCAACCGGTGTATTCCATTTCCCTAATGATAGAGCAGCCCAAATTGCGGTGAAGACAGTAAAGTTGTGGATGAATACGCATCCGGGAAGTATGGAAAGAGTTGTTTTTAATGTCTTTAAAAATGAAGATTTAGAAATATACCAATCACTTTTATAAAGGAGGTCTTTATGTTTGGATATAAAAGAAAGAATATCGATCTAGAGAACAATATTTTAAAATTGAAAAAATGGCTGGATGAGAGCGATGCGATAGTACTTGGAGCAGGGGCCGGTTTATCTACAGCCGCCGGATTCATTTATACCGGAGAGCGGTTCGACAAGTACTTCTCCGATTTTGCGGCAAAGTATCATTTCAGCGATATGTATTCCGGTGGCTTCTACGTGCTGGAGTGTCCTCCGGAGGAAATGTGGGCATACTGGAGCAGATACATCTGGATCAACCGCTATGCACCGATCCCAAGTGATTTGTATGAAAGAGTGCATGATCTGGTAAAGGATAAAGATTATTTTGTGATCACAACCAATGTGGACCATTGTTTCCAAAGGGCAGGTTTTGATAAAAAGCGATTGTTCTATACACAGGGAGATTACGGATTGTTTCAATCCGCGAACCCTTCCGGTCCTTCTTTGGAGAAGACTTATGATAATAAAGAAATCGTACGTAAGATGATTCTATCCCAGGGATTTGAAATTGAAGAAGATGGAACTCTTATTATCCCTGAAGGGAAACCAATTTCCATGACGATTCCCACAGAACTGATTCCGTATTGTCCGGATGATGGTGAGCCAATGACCACCAATCTTCGTGCGGATGACAGCTTTGTAGAAGATGAAGGATGGCATCAGGCATCCAATCGGTATATGAAGTTTTTAAATGAACATAAAGATTCAAAGATTCTATTTTTGGAGCTGGGTGTAGGAATGAATACCCCGGTGATTATCAAATATCCGTTCTGGAGAATGGTTTATAATTGGAAGGATTCTAAATATGCGTGTTTAAATTTGAATGAGGCATATGCACCTGATCAAATTAAAGATAAATCTATCTGTATCAATGGGGATATCGGCGACATTATGATGAAGTTGGAAGAATCAGAGGTATAAAATAGAGTAATATCACAGAATCAATAGAAAAAGATTTCAAGTACAGCTTA
>JAGAWH010000143.1 GCA_017941505.1 Faecalicoccus sp.
GTAGTTATATTACATATATCCAATTTCTTTTAATGCGAATTGTGTTCCTCCAAGTATCTTTTTATGTCTGGATCCACATTTTGGGCAGACACCTTTATTGGAAAGGACATTGTACATAGAAGAGCAGTCCTTGCACAGAGCTTCACCGGGTACTGTATGAATAATTAATTGCGAATCTTTGAAAATAGGTCGATTTTCGATCACGATCGGATAATACTTTTCGAAAAATACAGGCAGGTAACCGCTCAGTTCACCCACATCGAGTGTGATATAGGCAATTTGCTCTACATGATTTTCTTTGGCAACCTCTTCGGCCAGATCAACTGCCTTCTGCAGAACG
Source organism: Faecalicoccus sp. (assembly GCA_017941505.1). Next base: position 341 of record JAGAWH010000143.1, read on the forward strand.
CTGATTTCGTGCATATTAACCGCTGACCTTCTTCATAAACAGACGATGAGTTTTCTTGACCTCTTCCTTGAGTACCTTCGGTACTAATTTTTCATACGGTGTACCCCAAACTTCTTCATCTTTTCTCAGGGTAATCGCATCAAACTTACATTGCACGGTACATAATCCGCATCCGATACATAACTTTTCATCCACCTTGGCAGCTCCGCAGCTCAAACATCTAGCGCTTTCTTTGCGAACCTGATCTTCGGTAAAGGTCAATCTTTCATCGCTGAAAGTCTTCACTTTTTCCGGATCTTTTCCAGGTACTCCACGAAGTGAGCGGTCATAGCTGGCGATTACGATATTGTCTTTATCGATATAGCTGTAATCCCGTTTAACACGGCCAAGTTTCAAATCGTGACCTTCCCATACGTAACGGTGTAAGGACTCAGCACCTTCTTTGCCTGCGGCAATCGCATAAATCGCAAAGCTTGGTCCTGTATAAACATCTCCGCCTACAAACACATCCGGCTGAGCTGTTTGATAAGTCCAGGCATCCGCTTTGGCAGTTTGATTTTTATTTAATTCTACCTTTTCGCCTTCTAACAGGTTACCCCACTCGATGGATTGACCGATGGAGGTTAATACGTAATCGGCATCTAATACAATGGTATCATCTTCGTTATATTGAGGATTGAAGCGTCCGGTATTATCTTTTACCGATAAGCACTTTTTAAAGCGTACCGCAATGGCTTCACCATCTTCTGTGATGATTCTTTGAGGACCCCATCCGCATTCAATGGTAATTCCTTCTTCTAAAGCTTCCTTGACTTCTTCTTCGGCTGCCGGCATTTCATCTCTTTGTTCCAGACATACCATCGTAACATGTTCTGCACCTGAGCGGATTGCGGTGCGGGCTACATCGATGGCCACATTGCCTCCGCCTACTACAATCACATTTCCGTTTAACGGTTCTGTTTTATGGAAGGCAGTATCACGTAAGAAGTCAATACCGGAAATCACATTGACAGCTTCTTCACCCGGAACATTGAGCTTTCTGCCACCCTGTGCACCAATCGCAACATAGAAGCCTTTGAAGCCTTTGTCTCTTAATTCCTGCAAAGTAACATCTTTTCCGACTTCAACACCGCATTCAATATGAACGCCCAATTCCTTTACCACTTCAATTTCAGCTTCAACAACTTTTTTATCTAAGCGGAAGCTAGGCATTCCAAATGCCATCATGCCTCCCGGCTTTTCTTCTTTTTCAAATACGGTTACATCATGTCCCCATATCGCAAGGAAATATGCAGCTGATAAGCCAGCAGGACCGGAACCGATCACAGCTACCTTATGTCCTTCATTAAAACGCTTCTTCGGGATATAGCGGTTTTCGCTGTCTAAATCTAAGTCGGCAACAAACTTCTTTACTTCATCAATCGCAACCGGACTGTCGATATCGCCGCGGGTACATACCTGTTCACAGAAGCGGGCACATACACGACCGCACATGGCAGGGAATGGATTTTCTTTCTTAATTAACTCCAATGCCTCACGATATTTTCCTTCATTGGCCTTTTTCAGATAACCCTGTACGGCAATGTGTGCCGGACAGTTGGTCTTACATGGAGCCGTTCCTGTTTCCGGAACTACATTGATTCGATTGGTTAAGAAATCATTACCCGGCCAATGTTTAGGCGGCATAAATACATAATCATCGCTGGTCTTAGCCTGGGCAATTTCCACCGGACGAATCTGGCATAATTTCGTTCCTAATTTAACCGCATTTTGCGGACATACTTCCACACATCCTCCGCAGGCAACACAATAATTTGGGTTAACCTGGGCAACATAATTCGATTTTGATAAATTCGGTGATGCAGTATACCAGGATGTCTTTAAAGCCATACAGGTATCCCATGCACAGTTACAGATAAATAAGGAGAAGTCCGGTCCATCAATATTGGATAATTGATGAACATATCCTAATTCTTCTGCACGCTTGAGGATGGATTCGGCTTCTTCACGGGTAATTCTTCTTGCCTTACCCATACGGATACAGCTTTCTGCATAATTACCTAAGTTAATACACCATTCGCCTTCCAAATCGGCCGTTCCTTCACCAACCATACGTCTTAACTTACGGCATTCACATGGGGCAATACCGATGCTGTCACCGGCTTTATCTAACCAATAAGAGATTTCCTCATAACTTGCCTTACGGGTATTTCCTTCAATGGCAGCCTGTACAGGAATGGCGCGCATTAAAGCGACACCCATATAAGAGAATCCCGTAATCTTTTTTTGCAGGTCCAAAATGTAATTTAAAAATGCCGGTGCCGTTTCCGGAAAGGCATCGGTCCTTTCCTTAGTCATAACGGTATTTTCCATGGAACCCGGGGCAAAGACAGGAAGTTGAACTTTGTCCTCTTCTCCCGGTGTATTACAGTATTCGATCAATCCGATATAGGCAAGATCATAAGCCATCTGGGCGGTATCATCTAAAGACATCTCCACTTCTTCAGCCAGTTCTCTGATTGTATATGGATGACGCAGTTTCATCTTTAGGGCAAAGTCCACTTGTTCATCTGTTAACTGACGGTCAAAGAAAATATATTCCCATGATGTTTCATCAGGGAGAGGATTAAACATATTAATGTGCCGTACCAGTTTGATTAGATTTTTTCTAGGTACGGGACTGCTTTCCTTAAAATAATCTTCCAGGCATTTTAATTCGCCTTCGGTAAATTCGTGTTTAGTGCGAAACATCAAAACACCTCCTTAGGTATCCTTAACTTATATTATAAAGTAAGGAAGGGCTTTCAACCAGTCTATAAAGACATTCTTTAGAAAATGGAATATAATAAAATCAATATAGAAATGGGGAGCATATATGATTAAAAAAGCAATTAAGTACACAATGACAGCTTTATTTATAATGGATGTCGCAGCTTTTATTATCCGTAAAACGAAAAATGAAGAGTAACTATATCACTACATATACCGGATTGAGGGTTGTGCCCATTGATATAAAGCCCGAAGATATCGAGATTAGAGATATTGCCCACGCCTTATCTTTGATCACAAGAGGCAATGGACATGTGAAAACTTTTTTTTCGGTGGGAAGACACTGTATTCATTGTGCTTTAGAAGCAATCGCAAGAGGATATTCAAATGATATCGCTCTGGCATGTCTTTTACACGATGCATCGGAAGCATATTTATCGGATATTCCCAGTCCTTTAAAGCCATACCTGCCTGAGTTTAATGAATATGAAGACCGTATTATGGATGTGATCTACACCAAATATTTAGGAGCACCGCTAAGCGATGAACAATACTGCAGGGTAAAGTCGGTGGACAGGGATATGTTGTATTATGATCTGTTGATTTTGCTGAATGAGAAGTCCGATCGACCTAAGCCGGTTATGTATTCTAAATTTAATTATGAACCGCGCTTGTTTGAAGATGTTGAGAAACAGTATTTGGATTTATTCAACAACCTGTATTCTTTAGTTTCATCCTGTGATAAAAAAGCGTATAATCAATAACGGTTAGTTTAAACTTACCGGAAAGAAGTGAAAATATGATACTAACAAAAAATTCACCATGCTGGTGCGGATCGGGCAAAAAGTATAAGGCATGCCATGAAAAATGGGATGATAAAATTAATGTCTTAAAGCTCCAGAGACAGATCGTACCTACGCATGATCTCATCAAAAATCAGGAAGATCTGAAATGGATCCGTAAAGCCGCAAAGGTTAATAACGGGGTATTGGATTTAATTGAGAAAGAAATCCATGCCGGCATGACAACTGAAGAAATTGATAAGCTGGTATACGACTATACCGTATCCCATGGAGCCATTCCTGCCGATTTAAATTATGAAGGATATCCAAAAAGCGTATGTACTTCAGTGAATAATCAAATCTGCCATGGCATCCCGTCCCCGGACGTAGTCTTAAAAGAAGGGGACATCATCAATGTAGACTGCACTTCGATCGTACATGGTCATTATGCCGATGCCAGCCGTATGTTTATGATTGGCAAAGTTTCACCGGAAGCCGAGCGTTTATGCCGTGTTGCCAAAGAGTGTTTGGAAGAAGGAATCAAGGCAGTAAAACCATGGGGTCATTTTGGCGATATCGGAGCTGCCATCCAGGCCCATGCGCATAAAAACGGATATTCCGTTGTCCGTGAATTCGGCGGACACGGAGTCGGAAACGGATTCCATGAACAGCCGTTTGTCGCCCACTTTGGTATGGCCAATACCGGAATGGTAATTGCCCCGGGTATGTGTTTTACCATTGAACCGATGATCAATGAAGGTTCTCATGAGCTCTTTATCGATGAAAAAGATGGCTGGGGCGTATATACAAAAGATGGAAAATTATCTGCCCAATGGGAACATACATTATATGTTACCGAAAAAGGCGTAGAGATCATCGCCTGGTAGTTTTTTTCTCTTGACCAAAAGTTGTAAATGCATTAAATTCCATGTAGAATCCTTTGAGGGGAGTGACAACATGGAATTTTTAATTATATCTGAAAAAGAGTTTAGAGAATTCTCTGAAAACCGGTCTGACTGCTCTTTCTGGCAGAGTGCCGGTATGAATAAATATAAAGAAAGCCAGGGATGTACCCTGCATTTTACCGCTGTAAAGGAAAATGATCAGATTATTGCCGGATGTGCCGTGATTGGTTATCCTACCGTGGCAAAAATGGTTATCTATCACGCATTACGCGGATTTGTGATCGATTATGAAAATGAAGAATTAGTTCATTTTTTCCTGACGCATTTAAAGGAATACTTAAAATCTCAAAAAGGTGTATACCTGCATTTCAATCCGTATGTCTGGTATCAGAAAAGGGATAGAGATGGCAATGAAATCGAAGGTGAGCCTAAAAATGATAAGCTGATTGAGCTTCTCAAAAAAGAAGGATGTACCCATGCCGGCTTTATCCGTGGATTTGATAATACAACCGAGCCTAGATGGATGGTTGTGATGGATCTGGAAGGAAAAGATGAAAAGACCTTATTAAAGGAAATGGATCAGCAGACACGCTGGTCTGTTAACCGTTCTTTAAAATATCCTATTCATGAAATTGAGTGTACAACACCGGATGAAATTGAAATCTATGCCGAGTTGATGGATCAAACCGCTAAAAGAAGAGGCTTTGAATCCTATCCGCATTCCTATTATTCGGATTTATTGAAATATTTAGGAAATGACAGAGTGAAGATTCGCCTTGCCCAGTTAAATGTTGCCGATTATATTGAATCATTAAAAAAAGAATTAATGACATATGAGGCAGAAAAAGTGGAAATCCATCAGAAACTGGCTGAAGTTCCAAACTCAAAGAAGTTTATAAAGAAATTAAAAGTTGTGGATGAAGGCATTGAATTAACCGAAAAGAAGGTATTGGAAGCCCATGAATTACGCAATGCGCATGGAGATGTTCTCAATCTTGCCGGTTCGGTATTTATCTGGGATAAGGATGAGGTAATTTATCTTCTTTCTGCCAGCGATGATACCTTCCGTAAGATCTATGCACCATATACGATTCAATGGAATGAAATCAGAGCTGCCTTAAAAGCCGGAAAGAAGAAATATAACTTCTACGGAACCAGCGGTATCTTTGATGAAAGTGCCGACGATTACGGTGTCTTTGAATTTAAGCGCGGCTTTAACAGCTATGTCGTTGAACTGGTCGGAGATTTTGACTTAGTTCTCGATTCCAAGCGATACCATATGTATTCCGGAATGAAGAAGATTCAATCCGTAATTAAAAGATAAGTATGGAGCGAAATCGTTTAGAAGCTTTCTCCGATGGAGTACTGGCCATCGTAATCACAATTACCGTACTGGAATTAAAAGCACCGGTTTCCACCGGTCTTTCCGATTTGATCGGTTTGATTCCTTCGATTCTTGTCTATGCGATGAGTTTTATCTATGTAGGAGCGTATTGGAATAACCATCACCATATTATGCAGGCAGTGACATATGTAAATACCAGAACCATGTGGTCAAATTTATTCTTTCTGTTCTGGATCTCGCTGTTACCTCTGGCAACTACTTGGATGAGCTCGGACTTAATGGCCTGGGTTCCTACTCTGGCATATGGGATCGTTCTGCTCATGACCGCAATCGGATATTCACTTCTTCAAAAATCGATTATCAAAAACGATAAGAATAATGAAGTGCTCAAAAAAGCGGTAGAAGACGGAAGAGCACGCACGGATATTTCTGCGATGTTGTATATTCTGGCGTTAATTCTATCTCCTTTTGCGGTACATGTTTCGCAATTTATCTATGTGTTTCTACTGATGATCTGGTTTGTTCCGGAACGCCGTATTGCCCATATCATTCACCATAACTAGCCTTTCCTAAATTGATACCAAATCGGACAGATTCGGCCTAATGGTTGTTTTATCAATTATAATGAAACCAACAAAACAACCAAAACCTCAAAAATGCAACGGAAAGGAGGGGCAGATGGAACCAAAAAGTTAAGGACCTGTCAAATGGAATAATCGTTTGACAGGTCATTTTTTTGTGCTCTGTGTTATACTGTTGGAAAGGACAGTGATTTGATGGCAAAGAAAAGAAGAGCACCACAGAAAAGAAGAAGGGTAAAATGGGGAAGACTGGTTTTCATGTTTGTTCTTGTAGCGGCATTGGCAGGCGCCCTTATTTTTAATTGGAACCGAATTCGCTTATGGAGAAAAGGGTACAATTTAGAACAGCAGAATATCATCTTAAATATGGAACCGGACGAAAGAGCATATTATTTAAATGCCGATGAGGCATATGATATGGATGGATGGGATAAGATTCCTAATGACCACCATTACTATGAATATATGATCTACAAACAGAAAACAGATGCTTCCGATAAGGAAATCGTTGCCTATGTGGATGGATTGTTCAAATTAAAAGAACCGTTGAACGAGTTAGGATACAGCTTTGATACCGTGCGTTCTTTGATGACCGTATTGGAGTTGGATGACTATAAATACTTTGTAGAGAAGAAGATCAAATATGCAGATGTTGAAGAATTCTTAAATGTAAAGGGATGTATCGCAAAAGATCTTCCGGAATATGTGAAACACAAAGGATCGAATCCGATAGAAACCGTTCTTTCGGTATCTTATCCAAATATCAATTCCTCTTTGGAAGCAGTGAGAAATTATATGATTGATGATCCGGCCAATCCGTTGGTTTTAGTGAAATCCGGCTTTATGGTCCCTGCCGATTATGAACCGGAATTAAAGGCAGCCGATCTTCCAGCGGACCCGGATGCAGCCAATACCTACCTTCAAAAAGATGCCGCCAAAGCTTTAGAAAAAATGGCAAAAGACGCATCCAAAGAAGGACTTGCGATTGCGATTCGAAGTGCCTACCGCTCTTATGCAGACCAGGCCGATGTGTATAATTCCTATATCGAAATGTATGGATATGAATACGGAACATCATTGGCAGCCTACCCGGGAACCAGTGAACATCAATTGGGCTTAGGGGTTGATTTAAGCAGCTTAGAGGTAATTGATGGTATTTATAATACCTTTGATGAATCACCGGAATATCTCTGGGTATTAGAAAACGCCCATAAATACGGTTTTATTCTGCGCTATCCGGAAGCCAAGATCGACTGGACCGGAACGATGAGCGAGCCATGGCATTTCCGATATGTCGGTGTTGATGCAGCTACGGAAATGTATGAGAATGACTGGTGTTTAGAAGAATATATCTTAAATCATGGTTTTGATTACAATTTAAGCATTGTACAAGAATAGTCCTGTTTATACAGGATTTTTCTTTTCTAATGAACGCTCTTTTGGTAGAATTGTGCGTATGATGTACACTTTTAAGATGAAGCTGGAAGATAGATCCTGGGATCATAAGCTTCATATCAGCACGATGGGAATGATAGACCACATGGAGGATGAGGATCATTTTCGTTATGAACCTACACCTTACTGTGTTTTAAAACGCCTTGTAGAAAGCGGATGGATCACAGAAAACAGCCATGTAGTGGATTATGGATGCGGAAAGGGAAGAGTCTGCTTCTTTTTGAGTGATCAAACAGGCTGTCAGGCTACCGGAGTGGATTTCTCAAAAGAGATGATTCATTTCGCGAATCAGAACAATCTGCAGTTCCTTCAGCCGGATAAAGTACGCTTTATCTGGAAAGCAGCGGAAAAATATCCTGTGGAAGATGAAGATGTATTTTTCTTCTTTAATCCTTTCTCTTACGATATTTTAAGAGGTGTTTTACGCCAAATACTGGATTCCTGGTATAAGAATCCAAGGAAGATGACTTTGTGCTTTTATTATCCTTCCAGTGCTTATATTTCGACATTGATGCAGGTGCCGGAATTGATGTTCTTAGATGAAATTGATTGCGATGATCTATTTGTGGAAAATGACTCCAGAGAAAGAATACTTATTTTCGAAACAGAGGATTACTAAAAAGACGGCAGAGTTCGTCTTTTTTTGATATGATAGTGGCGAGGTGAAAAAATCATGGATGTAAAAGTTATTGAGTTAAAAGAAAGTATTTTAGAAGATAACAACGCAGATGCTGATAAACTTCGAGAAGAGCTTAAAGATAAGAAATTATTCTGTATAAATGTAATGTCTTCACCGGGATCCGGTAAGACGACAACCATCCTTCGTACGATTGACGCATTAAAAGATGAATTTAAATTCGGTGTTATGGAGGCGGATATCGATGCTTCCGTGGACGCTGAAACAGTGATGAATGCAGGTATTCCTGCCGTGCAGCTACATACAGGAGGTATGTGCCATCTGGATGCCCAAATGACACGTCAGGGCTTGGCTGAGATGGGTGAAGGCTTTGACTGCATTATTTTAGAAAATGTAGGCAACCTTGTATGCCCGGCTGAATTTGATACGGGATGTACAAAAAATGTGGTCATCTATTCCATTCCGGAAGGCGATGACAAGCCTTTAAAGTATCCGTTGATGTTTGAAAAAGCGGATGTGGTACTGATTAACAAGATTGATGCATGGCCGGTATTTGACTTTAATTTAGATGAGGCAAAGAAACATCTTTATTTGAGAAATCCGGATGTTGTGATCTTCCCGATCTCATCCAAGACCGGAGAAGGATATGAGGATTGGATCAATTATTTAAGAGATATGATTCAGGCAGATATCAGAGGTTAGAAACATGGAAAAGAAAGTAAAAGTAATTGAAGTACATGAAGGCGTATTTGCCGAAAATGACCGCATTGCGGCTGAAAACCGCAAGGCATTAAAGAAACAGAAAACTTTTATGATCAATTTGATGGCATCCCCGGGTGCCGGTAAATCATCTGTTCTTTTGCGTACGATTGCTGACATTAAAGACAAGTATCAAATCGGTGTCATGGAAGCAGATATTGATGCTCTGATCGATGCTGAAAGGATGCATGATGCCGGTGTCCGCTCTATTCAGGTACATACCGGCGGAAACTGTGCGATGGATGCCAAGATGACAAAGGAAGCTCTGGAGAAATTTGAAACTGATGATCTTGACCTGCTGGTATTGGAAAATGTGGGCAATCTGGTATGTCCGGCGGAGACAGATGTCGGATCCTCTGAAAATGTCGTTATTCTTTCTATCCCGGAAGGGGATGACAAGCCTTTAAAGTATCCGTTGATGTTCCAGGTATGTAACACTGTATTGATTAATAAAATTGATACAAGGGAATATTTTACGTTTGATGACAAAAAGGTATTGGAGAATATTCGATACCGAAATCCAAACGCTAAGGTATTCTTTATCTCCGCTAAAACCGGAGAAGGCTTTGAAGAATGGGAAAAATGGCTTTGCGATGCCATTGATGCGTGGAATAAGTAGTATTTTTTGACATTTTCACACGATTGAGAGATTAATCACAATATTTTCCATATTGTTCGCATTTTTTCAATACATTGATTTTGTATTCTAAAGATGTCCAAAGGAAATGGACAAAATAAACCAAAAACATAATCTCTCTCCCTAAAAAACTATGAAACAGGAACAGCGCTTCAAGCGCTGTTTTTGTTTGAAATCTCGGTTTGACAATTTCACACGATTGGAACAAAAGTCACACTTTTTTCCGTTTTGTTCGCATTTTTTTAAGATATTGATTGTGTATTCTATAGTTGTCCAAAGGAAAAGGACAATAAATAAACCAAAAACATAATCTCTCTCCCTAAAAAATTTATGAAACAGAAGCAGCGCTCCGGCGCTGTTTTTGTATGTATATTTATTCCTGTTCATCGATTCTGCTCTTTACTTGATTGAAAACATCTGACCGCGACCGCCTTAAAGATGAATTTTGGGCATAAAGATCTGCTTCATCAAGTTTCTTTTCGATGTTTTCCGTAAGGGCAGCATATTGTTCAATACTGAGTAATACCATCGTTCCATATCCGTTCTTAGTTAAGAAGACAGGAGAATTGGAACGAACTACTGTTTCTTCAATTTCGTGAATTTGTTTCTTAAATCTGAAACAGTACGTATATGTATCACGGCGATTCCTCCTTTTTATATCCAAATAATATCGTAATTAAGTACTAAATTATATCAAAAAAACATTGAATTGATATATTGAGAGTGAGAAATGGTCTTGGTTGAGACCAACTTGTAAATAATGATATATTATATAAAACATTCTGTGTGTTACAGATCAATGAAAGGAAAAATATGGGAATAATAGTTTCATTAATTTCATCAATTCTTTGCGGCATTATATATTTTCGAATGATTAAACGTGATTTACCTAATCCGCTTGAAAAATCGAAAACGGTTGTGCCGGTTGTTTTAGGCTTATTTGCGCCTATCTTATCTACAGTGCTGGTGTTAGTATTCAGTCTTGGCATACCTAAGATCTTAGGCGGACCGATTTCGGAGTTTGTCGATTCCTTGATCTTACGCTCACTGATTTCCAGCTTTATACTGGCGGGTTTTACTGAGGAATTGGTTAAGCTTCTGGTGTTTCTTCTTGTACTTGCGATTGTCAAACCGAAAAAAGTTTATCAATATGGAATGTTATGTGCCGGTGTTGGCTTTGGCTTTACTATCTTAGAGGCGGCATTGTATGGTGGTAACAGTGCTTTTACAGCTTTGACACGTATTCCGACATTTGGTCTTCATATGGTTTTCGGCATTACGATGGGATTAAATTTCGGACTCTACAAATACTATAAACAGACAGAAGAAAAAGCTTGCGGAAAGTATTTGTTCTTAAGTATGTCCGTTCCGGTGTTATTACATACGGTATATGATGCGGCAACAGCTTCCAATTTAGGGCTTCAGTCAACCAATGATGATATTCTGACCATTGCCGTCATTGCCGGCCTTGCGATTGTGATCGCATTTATTGTGCTGCAGTTCTGGGTGTTCAGTCGGTTTAAGAAAAATAGCGAAAAGTATTGTGCCATGGAAATCACAGCTAACAAACCTAGACCGATACGGAAATAGGTTTTGGATGCCAAAGAGGTACAGAAAGCTTTTAAAACTATGTCAAAAGAATACCCGAAATATAATGTTTCCCCTTTAGAGTATCATGTTACAACAGGATATAAGCCGGACCTTAGACATGAAGATTTATATGGATCACCGGTCATTATCCATATCACAGGCTATACATATGGAGCAGTATCCGATACAGATGAGGATGTTGTATCTTACAATGAAGGGTTCATGGTAGAAGTAACATCCCCTGATGAGAAAATGCAGGAGCTTATCGACAGCATTGATAGAGTATGGCATATCACAAGCTCGTATACTTATGCGGCAAAATACACAGGACAATTGGATTTTTCGGATGTGACTCCGGTGGATCTTACCATTAAAGGTGTATTTGGATTAGCTGACAGCGAAGGAAAACTCATTCTGGAATATGAAGGGCTTAACGAAAAGTGAGCTCTTTTTTTGTGTGTGGAAAGCGTTATTAAAGTATGGTAGTGTGAAAGTATAAATCGGGAATTATGGAGGCAGATGAAATGAAAGACGGAAAAAATCCAGATCCAAATGTGATTCATCCGATAGCGGGATATGATAAGGAAATATATGTTAAACCGACGATCCAGAATCCAAATATCATCGTCGGAGATTTTACCTATATTGCAGACTCGGAATTTGAGACTCATGTAACAAATTATTATCCCTGGAGCAGAGATAAGTTGATCATCGGGAAGTTTTGTCAGATTGCAGCAGGTGTCGAGTTTGTGATGAATGATGCCAATCATCAGATGAATACGGTAACGACATTCCCGTTCTATACTCTTGAAGGATGGGAGATGAATGCTCCCAATCCGTCTGAAATGCCGTTCAAAGGAGATACTGTGATCGGCAATGATGTGTGGATTGGGCAGAATGCGGTGATTCTTCCCGGCGTTCATATCGGTGATGGAGCCATCATTGGAGCAAACAGTATTGTCGGAAGTGATGTCGATCCGTATACGATCGTTGTCGGAAATCCGGCAAAACCTTTGAGAAAACGTTTTGACGATGAGCTGATCGAGCTTCTGCTTCGTTTCAAATGGTGGGACAAGAGCATAGAAGAAATAAACGAATTGATCCCTCTTTTAACCTGCAGTGATTTGGATACAGTAAGAAAAAAATTAAAGGAATTGTTGTGATGAAAAGAGCTATTGTGATCGGAAGTCCGGGAGCGGGCAAGAGCACTTTTGCCGGAAAACTGAAAGATAAGACAGGTCTTCCGCTTTATCATCTGGACAGGATCTTTCATAAACCGGACAGGACAACGGTTACCCGTCAGGAGTTCGATCAAAAACTGCAGGCGATTCTGCAGACGGATCGTTGGATCATAGATGGAAATTACCGGCGAACTCTGCCGCTGAGGTTTGAAGCATGTACGGATGTTTTCTTTCTGGATTTTCCCGTGAACGAGTGTTTGGAAGGAGCTGCTTCACGTGTTGGTGTGGCTCGTGAAGATATGCCTTGGATAGAGCAGGAATTTGATCCGGAGTTTCGTCAGTATATATTGGATTTCCCAAGGAATCAACTTCCCGGAATCTATGAACTCATTAAACAATATCAGGATAGCCGGCGAATCATCATTTTTCATTCCAGAGCGGAAGCCGATAACTGGATTGATGTATGTGATAATCGGTGATTGTAAGGGCGATACAAAATGAACTATAAGGTAATTGATAAAGAGAAGTACTATAGAAAAGGTGTGTTCCGGCACTTTACAGAAGACTGTAAGTGCTCGACCTCAATAACAGCGAGAATCGATGTAACAGAACTCGTTACATATTCAAAGAACACAGGAACGAAGTTTTATATTAATTTTTTGTATATTCTTTCCAAAGTTATGAATTCACGCGAAGACTACCGAATGGGATATCTCTGGCAGAGCGATGAGTTGATCTGTTATGACGTGATCAATCCTACGCAGTATGTTTTTCATGAAGATACCGAAACCTGTACGCCTGTGTATACAGAATACGATGAGGACTACGAAAAGTTCTACGTTTCTGCATTGCGAGATGTTGACAACGCAAAGAAGACAAGGGAATATGGGCTGGATGCGGCGAATCATCCAAACTGGTTTGATGCTTCGTATATTTCGTGGCTTTCCTATGATTCTTTAAATATCGAGCTGCCGGATGGATATCTGTATTTTGCGCCAATTATCAATTGGGGCAAATACAGGGAAGAAAACGGAAGGCTTGTGATGCCTGTGACCGTTCGTTTGAATCATGCGGTTGCGGATGGGTATCTGGTCGCCAATGTATTCCGCCTTTTGGATAAAGAAATCAAATGTTTTGTCACTGATTAATGCAGGTTGAGAAGTGACAGAAATATAGAAAGGATTTTTGAAGATGAATCGTATACTATTCAAATATCATCCAAATCTATACAGCGATGAGATATTAATTAATGATGAAGGTATATGTGATTGCTGCAAAAGGACGGTTTCAGAATATATTGATCAGGCATATACATCCAAGGATATTGATTGTATCTGTCTTTCCTGCATTCATGATGGAAGTGCTGCCCAAAAGTTTGATGCCACTTTTGTGCAATATGCCGAAAAGGTATCAGATGTTAAAAAACACGATGAACTGTTTAAACGCACTCCCGGCTATATGTCATGGCAGGGCGAATTCTGGCTGGCGTGCTGTGATGATTATTGCGCATATCTCGGTCCGGTAGGAATCAGCGAATTGGACAAGCTTGGTATTAAAGAACAGGTGCTCAAAGACTATGCCGCACAAAGTCCATCTTATCCCCTTGATGTAGTAAATGAGTATCTTAGAAAAGACGGGGACATGACCGGATATCTGTTTCACTGCTTACATTGCGGAAAATATAGATTATATGTAGATGCTAACTAATAAAAATCATGTGTTGGAGAATAATATGAAAAAATATATTGTGTTTTTGCGGGGAATTAATATCAACGGTAAAAACAAGATCAGCATGCCGGAATTAAAAGAAGAATTGAATAATGCGGGCTTCTTGGATGTATCGACATATTTAAACAGCGGGAATATTGTACTTGTATCTGATGATAATAATATTCGTCTTACAATAGAAAATATCATAAAAAATAAGTTCAATCTGGATATTCGAGCATATGTCATCGAAGCAGATGCACTTAAAGATATCCTTTCACATGCACCGGAATGGTGGAATAGCTCGGATAAAAGTAAGTATGATAACTTGATTTTCATCCTTTCAAAGGACAGTCCTCAAGATATTTGCCGGATGATCGGTGAGTCATCTGAGTCGCTTGAACAAATACAGGTTTATGACAGAGTTATCTTTTGGACTTTTGATAGGAAACAATATCAGAAATGTAACTGGTGGAAAAAAACAGCTTCAAGTGGTATCGCCGAAAAGCTCACTATCCGAACTGCCGGTACTGTTTTTAAGGTTTGTAGATAGATTTCGGTTTTGCAAGGATGAGTCTCTGAAGCCTTTGATTAAATAATGTCGAGAAATGACAAAAGTGTGAATGAAAGATTAAATAGTTATTCTGCTTTAGTGGGATTGTATCAAGGTGAAGCGGTTTTTGCGTATTCCTTTTTTTGATTAACTTCGTTTAAACGAATATAATGTCTTCATCAGGAAGAATTGTACATTGTTTGAGGATGAAATATGAAGAGTCAAGAGGACTCTACGCAAAGATAGTAAGTTTGATTACATCTAGGAAAATAGCTGTTTCTCAGACGCTGAATTCAGCAATGATTTTCTTATACTGGGAAATAGGTGAAACAATGTGCCTTGATGTATTGGATTGTACGAAAGCTGACTATGGTATGGGCATAGTAAATGAAGTGTCTCAAAGATTGACAGAGGAATATGGTAAAGGATTTAATCGGACGTCTGTATTCCGCATGATTAAATTTTACCGTGAATTTCCGGATAGAAAAAAAGTAGCGACACTGTCGCAACAATTGACATGGTCTCATTTTGTTGAGCTTCTTCCGATTAAGGATGATTTGAAACGAGACTTCTATGCCGCCATGTGTAAAAGCGAAGGCTGGTCGGTCCGTACTCTTCGTGATTGAAAGAATTCCATGCTTTACGAACGTACTGCAATATCGAAAAAGCCGGAGGAAACGATTCAAAAAGATATTATGCAACTGATGAATCAGGACAAAATGTCACTTGATTTGTTTTATCGAGACCCATATGTTTTGGACTTTCTCGGTTTAAAGGATACCTACAGCGAGAAGGATTTGGAAAACGCGATCCTTGCTGAATTGGAGAGGTTCATATTAGAGATGGGTTCTGACTTTGCGTTTATGGCTAGACAAAAACATTTTATCCTTGATGATAAAGATTATTTTATGGATCTTCTTTTCTATCATCGTTCTTTGAGAAGATTGGTCCTAGTAGAGTTAAAACTAGGTGTGTTTGAACCGGAACATAAAGGCCAGGTTGAATTATATCTGCGCTGGTTGAAAAAGAATGAAATGAAAGATGGGGAAGACGATCCGATCGCATTGATTCTTTGCGCTGAGAAATCACAGGAAACTGTAGAATTGATGGAATTGAATCAAGGCAGTATTCATGTGGCACAATATCTGACAAAGATGCCTCCTAAGAAGTTATTAGAAGAGAAGCTAGCGATTGCTATTGCTAATGCGAAACAGCAGTTGGAGCAGCGATAATCAAATTCGTATAAGGAGATTATTAATATGAATGGATATATAACTGCACAGGAAGCGGCAGACAAATGGGGTATCACAGTTCGACAGGTTCAGTCTCTTTGCAAACAGAATCGTATCAAAGGAGCTGTTATGCTAAGCAGGATTTGGCTCATACCGGAAAAGGCGGAAAAACCTACAATTAACCGCATTAGAAAACCTGCCAATACGGAGAAGGAAATAATGGATTTAGATATTCAGCATTATTATGAGGTTGTAAAGTATTTCTGTGCTTTTATTGAAGAACTTTCAATATCAGAGAATCGACTAGAAGAATTGATGTCTTTGTTATTACTGCTATATGAAAATGCACTACACTTACCAGACACAGAACCGGGTGAGGTAGATTATGCGCTCGAAGAGATGACCTTCCTGCCATTAAAAATAGAAATTCGAGATTTTTATTGGGACATATATGATCCCTTTGACGATGCAGAGAAAGATAAACTGGTATGCGGAATGATTTCTGATGATATAAACGATATTTACAGGGATCTGCAAGAAGGTGTAAGAGCTTATGAAGCAGGGGATAAAAATACGGCTGCATGGATTTGGAAATTTGGTGTAAATGGTCACTGGGGAACGCATACCGTTAATCTGATTAAGGCTCTTCATTGGATGAGAACGGCACATGGAACTTCATAATAATGGGCGCGATTAATTCTATTTGGGAGATATGTATGAGAAAAATCGTTGCGTTAATATCAGGAATATTGGGAATTGTATTAGGAATCTATATGTTGATATCCGGACTTATGGATATAACCATTCCAAAATGGATGATTGGCCTATTTTCAATTGTGTGTTTGGTGAATGGAATTCTGTCTTTGATGAATATCAAAACTAAACAATAATTTGTGAGGTAAGTGAGCATGAAAGTTGAATGGATCGAAGGATTTAAAATTAAGACATCTGTTGAAAATAATGAAATAGTAATATCCGCAAATAAGGAAGGAATGTTGTCGCTGGCTAAGCAGCTGATGATGCTGGCAAAGGGAGATTTAGGTGATCATATTCATTATAATGAGCATAATTCTCTTGAAGAAGGTTCATCAGAAATGATTATTGAAAAAGTTTTGTAAACAGGGATAATGATGTCCGACATAAGGGGGAAATAATGTTTGAAATCATTTTTATCACATTATTAGTATTGTTTGCGCTAGGTGGAATTTGGGCATTTGTAGTAACGAAAAAAGTGAAAAAAGAAGGATATGAAACAGATGCCACAATTTCCCGGATTGAATTACAGGAATGGAGTGGCGGAATTGAGGCATGGGAACATGGCAGTGTTACAAAAGACTACTACATTACTTTTACAAATCATAAAGGGCAGACCGTGGAGGCATTACTCAGCAATCCAGGTGACCATGAATTTAAAAAAGGAGACCGTATAAGGATAAAATATCTTCCGGATCGACAGGATTATCCTGTGTTGGTGAAGATTTTATAATAAGAAAAGGAGTCGATTATGAAGGGACAGATTTATGACATGAGCGATCCTCAAACCGCAAAAGAAAAAATAAATGCATTAGTTTTGTGTGAAAAGTTGAATGCTCTTTCTGTGGTTCAGAAACAAGAACGCATAGAAATCATTAAGGAACTGTTTGGTGAGATTGGAGAGGATTGTACAATATATCAGGGCTTTCATTGTGATAATGGAAAGAATATAAAAATCGGTAAACATGCCTTCATTAACTACAATGTCTCCATTATGGATAGAGGAAAGGTGACAATTGGTGATAATGTGCTTATTGCCCCTAATGTTGTGATCACAACGTCCAATCATCCCCTTGAATTAGAAATGAGAAGAAAACCAATCGGGTATGCCAGCCCCGTCACCATCGGAAATGATGTCTGGATCGGAGCAGGTGCCATTATTCTTCCGGGTGTGACAATCGGAAATAATGTGGTTGTCGCTGCCGGAGCAGTTGTTTCAAAAGATGTTTGTGATAATACACTTGTTGCCGGAGTACCTGCCCATAAAATTCGCAGTCTGGATGAAGAATACTGAGGATAAGAACATGAATAAAATAATTGAACAGGTTGACAAGCTTATGCATGAATCATTGAGAAAAGGGTTGCCTGATGTAAAGCTGTGTGACCTGGAAAAAGATGGGGCCATCTTTTATATGAACGGGAAAAACGGAACCGTTTTTGATTGGTATGTGAATGAACATTTTCCCGGTTTCTTTATCTTCTACAACGATCAAGAAAACCTTGGGGCTGTTAAGGCATTGCTGTATACAGATGGAGGCTTGAGTATATATGTCTATCCGGATCATGGCCATGGTGATCCTGTGACTTTTGAAACAGAAATCGATTCCGAGAGTTTATTGGATTTGGCTGTCCGGCTGGCAGAAAAGGTGGATGGACAGAAAATATGGGATGAAGATATTCGGCTTCTTGATGCGGATGGTCAACCCGAAAAAGAAACGGTTGATTTTTTCTTATCCCTTAAAGAAGCGTATGAGCCGATGATTGAAAGAAAAAAACTTCTTCCAAAGACGGTAATTGTCTCTAAGAAGGTCCGTGAAGGTGGCTGGAAGATTGGATACGGCATGCGGGATGAGCCTACCTCCGATCGCGACAGCGGATGGTTTTTCAGTGTCGGAGATGAAACAGAAGATTATGTCAACAATCCTTCCAATTTGGAATTGTGGGTTGTGAATTCTGCTTTGATGTATGATCCGGCTTTGATTGAATTTATAACAGCTCCCTATGGCAGTGCAATCGTTAGAACTTCATCTGACAAGTTTGAACTGGATGAACCCGGAAAAGAGATTCTGATTGAAAAGAAAGGACCGTCAACATGATAAAGATACTTTTTATATGCCATGGCAATATCTGCAGAAGTCCAACCGCCGAATTTGTGATGAAGGATTTAGTCGCAAAAAAGGGTGTTGAATCTAAGTTTTTGATTGAATCGGCAGCGACCAGTTCGGAAGAAATCGGATGCGATATGTATTGGCCGGCTAAAAGTAAATTAAAAGAAAAAGGCATTCCGTTTACCCGTCGAAAAGCTCGTCAGGTGCGATCTGATGAATATGACAAGTGGGATTATATCTTTGGCATGGATGATGCCAATGTTCGAAATTTAAAACATTTATTTCATGGTGACCCCGAAAATAAGGTACACTATTTACTGGATAATCGAAGTGTTTCGGATCCCTGGTATACCGGGAACTTTGAACGAGCATTTAATGATATAAAGACCGGATGTGAAATCTGGCTGGAGAGGTTACTATGATCAAAC
>JAGAWH010000144.1 GCA_017941505.1 Faecalicoccus sp.
AATTTTAGATTTTTTTAATAATTTCATATGATAGAGTATATATATAATAAAGCGAGGAACAAATATGTTACAGCCCATGAAGATTTTTAAATGGATTGGTACCCTGTTTATGGGTATTGGTATAGTAGTGACATCCGGTATGATTCTGGGTGGTATTTTTTCAAAAGAATACTCTATTCTTTTGTTTGCTCTGATATGGGGATCTATTTTTACCGGCATCGGCGCTCTGTTTCGATATATCGGCTCTGTGCAGGAAAATAGAGCGAACCGCATACTTGAAAACGGTACTTCCTATACCGGAATTATCTACCGCTATGATAAAGATGCTTCAATCTTGATCAATGGGACATATCCGATTTCCGTTGTCGTTCGATACATGGCAGATGGAAAAGTACAGGAAGCCATCATCCCTACCATGGAAACTTCAGGTCAGAATTATCCGTTAGGACACGCCTGCACCATTAAGCTCTATGATGGAAAGGCAGCCATTGTTCCCGGCTCCATTGAATTGAAACAGCTTCCCGACCAGGACTTATTAATGGAATCATCTATTTTAGAAATTCAATCCAATCCCCGTGTACGCATCACCTGCCCTTATTGCGGGGCCGCAGTGAATGTGCCTCTGGGTGGCTCTGCCAAATGCGAATATTGCGATTCCCTGATTCGCATCGACGAAAAAGGAAATGTCTTATAAAAAGAAGAATGCGTTCGCATTCTCCTTTTTGTTTGTTTGTGATTATCTTAGGTGTTCCTATTTTCACCGAACACATAATCTCAAACTTTATGTCAAGGATAGATAACCCCTTTTGGTAATTCTATTATATCCAAAAAAGATTCTTCTTCAAGAATCTGGACTTTTCAGTCATATTTTTGGACAAAATCGTCTTTTATGATAGTCTTATGAATATGAACAGATTATTAATTGAACAGGCCAAAGAAATCTATGATCCCACTTTACCGGCGATCTCCAACATTTCCAATTTTCTGGCCATCCTCTATCACGAACTTCACAACATCAATTGGGCAGGATTGTATTGCTATGACAATAAGTCCGATCAATGTCTTTTAGGACCGTTTCAGGGAAAGGTGGCATGTACCCGTATCCCTCTAGGAAAAGGCGTAGTTGGCACGTGCGCACAAAAAAGAGAAACGATTGTTGTCAATAATGTCCATGAATTTCCGGGCCATATCGCATGTGACAGTGCATCCAAATCGGAAATTGTGGTTCCTTTGATCAAAGATGACCATCTTTATGCGATATTAGATATCGATTCCGATATCTATAACCGTTTTGACAAGGATGATGTGGATACCATTTCTCACATTGCCGAATTATTGATTGAACCGGTCTCCTCCAAAGATATTTTATAGATCTTTGCCCCGGCTTTTTTACAGTCTAACATTTTTAACAGCTGCCTTTTTATGGATGCATCCGTTTCCGTAAAAAGAAAGGACTTCATCTGATGGGTATTGCCTTTACGAACGATTGCTCTTTGAACAATCGTTCTTTCTTTTTCTAACGTCTTGGCCAGAGGCTCCAACATCACTGAACTTTGCGGACGGTCCCCGATGATCAAATTCACTGCATTCTCATTCATTAACGGTCTTAAGACATTTCGAAAGGAAAGCGGATAGTCCATACTCTGTTTTAAAACAGAAGAAGGATACGTCCCCCAATACGCAAAGCTGTAAATTGGATGAGAGCTTCTTTTAACCGATGACATCTTTAAAAAGACATCTGCCACCGGGTTATCACACGGTGTTTTCTTTTTATCATAACCCATGGTTTCACGACGGACATCATCCCATCTTTCATAAGGAATTGAACTAAGACATGCCGGGTCTAACATAGATGTGGTAAATGTCGGCATAAATACACAGCCTCCGCTGGTAACATGCGCCATCAAAGCTTCAATCACTGTTTCTGCCCCACCTGCGATATAATCAAAGTCCGACATATTTAACTGCAGACATACAGAAGAGCCCTGTTTTATATTCAATTGTTGAAAAAGATTCAAAAAATCACTTTTTGTATAAACGACATCTGTATTCATTTCTTTAACCTCTTTCATAATTCTACCATAACATGATATATTTTTCTTAAATAAACAGGAGGACTCCCTATGTATAAATTAATCGCAAGCGATCTAGATGAAACTTTGCTTCAAACCAACAAGCATACCGGTCCATACACCATTTCCCGTATTAAGGAAGCCGTTGACAAAGGTTTACGCTTTGTGTGCGCTACCGGAAGAAATCACGTATCCATTCGCCCTACGCTTGATGAACTCGATCTTTATAATAAAAAAGACACCTACACCATTTCATTGAACGGTGCCGTGGTAACCGAAAACTACCAGAGCCGCATTTTATATACCGAACCGATGGATTGGGAAATCGTCAATCATCTTTACAAATTCGGTAAACAATACGACGTCTGCATCCATGTTTATTCCGTTGATAAAGTATATGCCTGGAACGTCAATGAAAACGAACGGGATTTCTGTGAAGGAAGAATGGAACTCATCGAATTTGATACCGATGATTTAGAATTCTTAAAAGACGAAACCCTGATCAAAATCCTCTTCCAGAATTTGGACTTTGACTATTTAAAATCCATTGAACATGATCTGGATGATGAAACTAAAGCGCTCTGTGATATTTCCTATTCCTCAAATCGATACATCGAATTCAACAAAGCCGGTGTCAACAAAGGAAAAGGTATCCGCTTCTTATCCGAATACCTCAATATTCCGATTGAAGAAACAATGGCAATCGGTGATAACTATAACGATCTGCCGATGTTAATAGAAGCAGGACTAGGCATCGGTGTTAAAAACACCAATCCAAGAATGGTCGATGAAGTCGATCTCATTGTTCCGTGGACCAATGATGAAGATGCGGTAGGACATATCATCGATGAATATTTCTTAAACGAAAAATAAGTGCAGAATTTCTGCACTTTTATTGTGGGCTCAAAACATTTGCCAGAGAAGTATCCTGAACATAGGTATTGTAGTTATATAAGAACAACACTTCATTGATTCCATTGGAGGCCATGACATCGTTGATATTGCCGGTATAATAACGCGGATCGATGATTGTGATCGTCTGGTAATACGGAATCAAATATTGAATAAACGCATTGGCATATGAATCCTTGATCACAAGAAGATTTCTGGTGCTCGTCACATCCGTTTCAATCGAGATCAATCCGGTATTTCCTGAGAAAAATACCGTATACGGATCATTAGAATTGAGTCCTTCTTCCGAATAAATCGAAGCCGTCTTCTTATCAAATCCCGTTACAATATAATCCGGGCAGTCCTTCGGCACAATAATTTCTATCGAATCATAAAGGCCGGTACTTCCGGTGCGGTTGGCAAGCGTTCCCTTAAAATCATTATGAACCGTATATCGATAGTAATGATCCATGCCCGGTGCCTCAATTCCTGCATTTACCGCATAAATCTGAAAGGCATAATATGCTCCTAAGCTGGTCCAGTGATGATCGGTCTTATAATACAAATACTCTGAGGCATGTTCACTTAAAATAGAACGAACATCGATTCGCTGCAAATTGACCGTTAACGAATTATAGAAGGCATCCATAGTTTCAAATTGAGATGCAGGATAAGCTGCCATCGGTAAGCGGTCCGACTGCACGGATACCGCATTTGGCACCAACATAAAACTTTTCAATACCCCTTCCGGATAGGCATCCGCAAACGCATTGATCGCAGCTAAATTCTTATCATAATTCTCCTGATTGATCACTGCCGTATCTTCAATCAACATATCCTTTCCGAGATACACATCTTCAATCTGTTTGACCATCGCCATCTTTTGAAGCACATACTTCACCTTTACTAAAAAAGAGCGGCCTACAAACTGATCTGAAAACCAATTGTTGATCTTCTGGGTATAATCCCCATTCATCAAAGAATAAATATTATATTTCGGGAATTGGGCAAGGGAGCGGTTCTCCGATGCCGAAAAACTTTGATCCGGTGTTACTACATTGACAATCAATGTCAATACCACAAATACCGAAAGAATCAAAGCTGTCATACGGGACATTCTTTTAAATTGTTTCGAAAACATAACTGTCCCCTTTCTAGAAAGCCGCATATAGGAAGGACTGATACGTACTTCCTACCACAAAACAGATGGAAATAATAAAAACCAGTATATAAATCACGCTCATAAACAAAGGTCCGTAAGAACGGGTTATACGATCTTCAACATTCCGCTCTAAATAAGTCGAACCAAGTATTGCCATGACTAACACCGTAATATTGGACAACGATAAAAACAATCCGTTTCCATCAATCAACCCGGTCACTCCTACGCCAAACAGCCTTCCGATTACGCCAAAGGCAGAAGAAAGTGAATTGCTGAAAAAGAAGATCCAGCCAATTAACACTAAAAGTAAGGTATAGATTTTCTGGATAAATACCGGCAGTTTGGAAAGAATATTTTTTAAGAAAAAT
>JAGAWH010000145.1 GCA_017941505.1 Faecalicoccus sp.
CGCCATTGCCTGAGCTCACTCAGGTTTTTATATGTCAATTCATTCGATAATATTCCATATAGCGAAGTGTTCTAGGAGCACCATAGGTAATCAAATATCCATTTAAATGTGTTTCTTCTTCAAAGTTAGGATCCAAGATATAGATTTGATCATCAATCACTACCTCACACCAGGAATGCGGCATTTCTCCTTCTTCGGTCATATAATTGCCGGCGATTTGATGAATATCATATCCCATTAATGCACCCATTTCATAAATGGCTGCCGCAAAGGCATAACAGTTTCCCCGGTTATTTTCGAAAAGGAACTGAGCATACCAATCGGAACCTAAAGATGGTTCTACAGGGAGTGTTAAATAGCGGTTATTCTGTACGATCCAGTCATAACCGGCTCTAAGAGTCCAGCCAACCGAATTTAAAATATTTCGCGCATATTCCATCGCAAGCGATGTATAAGCCCTTCCATCCGGTCCAAGCGTTCTTCCATCGACAATTCGATTGGTAATCATATGTCCATCTTCAAAGTAATAATCATAGCCATTGATTTTCTGCCAGGCTTCGGCTAAATTCTCCTGAACATAATAAGTATCGTTTTCACCATAAGTAACAGTACTTAATACACCCTCTTTATGTTTATCACGCAGGGTAATCTCAATGGCTTCAACGGCTCTGTTTTGACCGGTTGTTCCTGTATACATCCCGTTGCTTACCCAATCCAGCCAGCCAAGGCCGCCTACATGAACACGATAGAAGATATCATAGAGCGATGCGATATTATCGCTTAACTTAATTTGAATGGCTTCCAGCGGTGTAGATTCACCGGTTGTTCCGCTCATTTCATTCTGTGTACGCCATGAATCTTCCCATTGATTGATCGAATTGTAGGATTTGTATAATACCTGACCTCCTACATTATTTAAAGTAATCTTTAAAGCTTCAATTCCAAGTCCTCTTCCGGTAGTACCTGCCGTTTGAGCTTCATTTACGCTATCCATCCAGCCAATGGTGGAAACATGAGCCTCATAAGTTAACGTGTTAACTAAAAAGGCATTATCTCCTGCTTCAGGAGCTGTTTCATATTTGCTGATTAATTGAAGCTGAATCGCTTCGATCTGCTGTCCATAGCCAAGTGTACCGGCAGCGTTATCGCTGCATGTCCAGCCCTGCCATCCCACATTAGAGGAGTGTACCCGATAATATATATCATAATGGTTAGCCATTTCTCCTGTTAAGCGAACCTTAATGGCTTCTATCGATTTAGATTCTCCCGTTGTTCCTGAATCTGCACCATTGGATACATAATCCTGCCAGCCAATTCCTTTGACATAGCTGGAATATTCAATATTTCCATCATATTGGGCGTTATCGAGATTTATCCGAACAGCTTCTATTCCGTTGCCCTGCCCTGTTGTACCGGATTGATTGCCTTCATTGACAGGACTCATCCAGCCAATGGTGGCTACATGGCTCTGGTAGGTTAGGCCATTGCCGATAAAGGCATCTTTTTCAGATACAGGAGCATCCATGCCTTTTTTCTGAAGCAGGATCTTAAGAGCCTCCATCCGTTTGCCATATCCTGCAGAACCGCTGGATTGGTCATTGTATGCCCATCCAAGCCAGCCGTAGTCGGCAATATGAGCCTGATAGTAAATGTCGTAATCATTGGCAAGATCACCGGTTAAACGAATCTTTACAGCTTCGATCTGCAGACTTTTGCCGGTTGTACCGGTCATTTGGGAAGAGGATACATAATCCGTCCAGCCGATATTTTCTACATGGCTTGCATATTCGATATCCCCCGTATAATCACCGGGATCTAAATCAATAGTTAAAGCCTCCATTTGAAGCGACTCACCTTCCGTTCCGGTCATTTCTCCGTTTTCTACCGGATCCATATCACCGATGGTAGATACATGAGAATAATAGGTTATTGTCGGCTCTGATGCTTCTTCTGATTCGCCCGCTGTTTCTGTTTGAACTTCATCTATGACTTCTGTTTCATCGGCATAAACCTGTAAACCCGCAAAGCCTAAAAAACAGAAGGCAGATAGTACAATTCCGGTTTTTATCGTATTTCGCATACTTTACTCCCCTTTTTGTCAAGTATCGCAATTATAACATATGTATTTAATTTGAAAAGATTAAAAAAAAGAATCGTATAAACGATTCTATGCGTTTGGGTTAAATACCTGTAAAGCTAAACAGCCAAGTCCTGTGTGAACACCTACTGTTGACACTAGATCAATAATCTGAACTTTTGCCCCTTCAATAGCCGCTTCAATGCGCTTGGCATATTCTTTTGCCGGTTCGAGGGCATCTACATGAGCCAGGATAAATGTATAGTCTTTGTTTACGCCTTTATTGATGATGGTATCAATTACTCTTTCCTGAGCTCTTGTCATCGTACGAACTTTTGCCATAACATCGACTCTGCCACTGGTACTTTTATCTAAGTGTAATACCGGGCGGATTTTTAATAATCCTGCTAATAAGGCAGCTGCCGGTGTTAAGCGGCCGCCGCGAACCATATGCTGCAGATCCTCAAAAATTAAGATGGTATCGGCACTTTCCGAAATTCGATTCAACTTTTCAATAATCTGTTCCATGGTATATTGGCCCGATTCCCACATATCCTTTGCCGTTTGTATGCAGCAGGCTTCCACCACTGCTGTAACATATGTATCCACACCGTAATATTTCAAACCTACCTGAGAGGCTACCATTTCCATCGCATCGAGTGCTCCCGAAAGGCCGCGGCAGATAGGTACACAGAATACCGTATCGTATCCTTCGTCTTTAATCTGCTCGAAACATTCTTCAATTAATCCAAGCTTAGGAAGCGAAGTTTTCATGACCTTTTTATTGTGCAGTTCACGAATCACTGTATCATGATCAATCGTTACGCCCTCATCATAGGATACACCATCACATTCAATCTGAAGCGGAAGACAGTAAATACCTCTTTCCTTCCAGTACCCGGCACTCATGCCGGTTCCGGAGTCTGTCACAAACGCAACTTTCATATTAATCCGCTCCTTTTACCTTTTTAATATACTGTACGCCAACGGCACCAAGACCGGTATGTGCGGCAATAACTGCATATATCGGTTCAAAGGAAATCGTTACATCCGGTCCAAAGGCATTCATGTATTCTTCCTTTGCGATGTCTCTATTTTCTTTTGCGTTAGAATCAAGAATGATCAAATGATAATCTTCCGGATTCTTTACGCCCTTTTCGATCTGTCTGCAGGCTTTCTTGATTGCCTTAGACATGGTTCTTACTTTATCAAACAAACCAACTTTACCCTCGGTATTTTTTGATACTACAAGAATAGGTTTAATTTTCAACATTCCTGCCAATTTAGCTGCCATCGGAGTTAATCGGCCGCCGCGAACTAAATGATTCAAATCTTCGCAAACTAAGAAGCCCTCTGAGTTATCCACCGCATCCTGTAAACGGTGAATGATGCGTTCCGGTTGATATCCCTTTTCTACCAATTTATTCGCTGCCAGAGCTAAGTATCTCTGTACACCTAAAGTGGTATAAATATCTAAAGTATGAACTTTAACACCATGCCATTTACCGGAAGCCTGTACCGCTTCATTGGTTCCCGATAATCCACTGGATAAGGTAATCAGAATCACATCTGTGATTCCTTCTTCTTTATATTGTTCAAACATATCTTCAATCATACCTAAAGGAGGCATGCTGGTCTGCGGAAGATATCCTTTTTCAATCAGATCATATAATTCTTCTATTTCCAGATCGACACCATCCAGATAGGTTTTATCATTCACAATAACCTGCAGAGGTAAAAAACCAATATTTAATGCATCGGCTTCTTTTTTTGTAATGCCTCCGCCACTGTCAGTAACAACCTTGACTTTCATAATCTTCTACTCCTTTACCCACGTTTTATCCTATCACGATTTTCGCAGTTTCTCAATTGAATGACTTCCTGTAAATTCTTTAAGGGGTTATAATTATACAAATATCAATAGGAGTTTTATATGTCAGATTTTATTCAATTTGAAGATGTAAAAAAAATATATACTATGGGTGAAGTACAAATCCACGCATTAGACGGCGTGTCTTTTTCCATTGATCAGGGAGAATTTGTGATTATTGCCGGTGCCAGCGGTGCCGGTAAAAGTACCATCTTAAACCTGCTTGGCGGTATGGATTCCGTTAGTGAGGGAAAGATTATTGTCGATGGCAATGAAATCAGCCGCTACAACGAAAGAGAGATGACTTATTACCGCCGTTATGATGTAGGCTTTGTGTTTCAGTTCTACAACCTCGTACAAAATCTGACTTTAAAAGAAAATGTAGAACTGGCCACCCAGATTACTAAGAATCCTTTAGATATTGAAGAAACGATACGATCTGTCGGATTAGAGGAAAGAATGGATAATTTCCCAAGCCAGTTATCCGGAGGGGAGCAGCAGCGTGTTGCGATTGCCCGGGCTCTGGCTAAAAACCCTAAACTACTTTTATGCGATGAACCCACCGGTGCCCTGGATTATAAAACAGGCAAACAGGTATTAAAGGTTCTTCAAAATACCTGTCAAACCCAGCGTAAAACCGTCATTGTGATTACCCACAATCTGGCACTGACACCGATGGGAGACAAAGTCATTAAGGTAAGAAGCGGTAAAATCGAAAGTGTGGAAATCAACAAAAATCCGATGGATGTGGATTTGATTGAATACTGATGCCACCGATTTTCTTTAAAAATATTCTGGTCGAAATAAAAAGCTCTTTAGGACGATTTATTTCCATTCTTTCCATCGTCGCGATAGGAGTTGCCTTTTTTGCGGGCATTAAAGCCAGCTCACCGGTCATGAAAAACAGTGCTGACCATTATTTTGACCAATATAACTTACAGGATATTCAAATATTCTCGACCCTGGGTTTAAGTGAAGAGGACCTTCAAAAGATACAAAACACAAAAGGTGTCAAAGAAGCACAGGGAATATTTACTATAGATACTTTGACAAAAAAAGATAAAAGCCAGCTTGTCGTGCAGGTATTTTCCTGGAAAAAAGACCAGAATATTAATGCCGTTCGACTGGTGGATGGACGAATCCCTCAAAAAGAAAACGAATGTTTAATTGAAGCTTCTTCGGCCACCAGCCAGCTTTTCGGAAATTTTCAAATCGGCGATACCATAACGCTTACCAGCGGTACGGATACACCGCTTACCGATACTTTAAAAAACGTTGAATTTACCGTGGTCGGAACATGTTATACACCGACATACCTCTCCTATCAAAAAGGAGCTTCCTCAATTGGTTCGGGATCGATCGATACGTTTATCTTCATTCCTTACACCAATGTTAAGGTGGATTATTATACCGAGATTGATGTGACCGTGGAAGGGGCTTTAGAAAAAAACACCTATCAGGACGGTTACTTTGAGATTGTCAAACCGGTGAAAAAAAGAATTGAAGATTTAGCTGATCCTGCCCTGAAGCAGAAAATCAAAGAACTGCAGGATGAACTGGATAAAGCGAAACAGGAATATATTGATAAGATTGCCGACGGGCAGAAGCAGCTTGACGATGCGGCAGCCCAGATTCAGGATGGTGAGGCCCAAATTCAATCTTCCCAGGCTCAATTAGATGATGCCAAAGAACAGTTAGATAGCGGATGGAATGAATATTATGCAAACCGTGACTTAGTTCAATCCTCTTTGGAAACAGTCAATAATGCGCTGTCGCAAATCGAGGAAGGCGAACGTCATTTATCCGAACTCGTCAATGCCAAAAGCCAGCTGGAATCGGGATTGTCCTCCATTGAAACGATACAGTCTTTAATGGATTTGTTAAAACAGATTACTGTTCTTGGAGATGATATCAGCGATAAAACAATACAGGATCTGCAGGGAGAAATTGATCGTTTAAATCAGATATTAGAATCCGAAGACTTATCACCTGAACAGAAAGAAGAGTTAACTGCACTTGTTCAAAATGCCCGGACCGCTTTAGAAAGCTTGCAGCAATTACTTACCAATGTAGAACAGAATCAGGATCAAATTTATGAAACGATATCCAATCTGATTCAAACTTCCACCGATGAAGTGCTGGAGCTGCTAAAACAAATCGAGATTGATGAAGAACAATATCCTGATATGGCCAAGCGCAAAAAAGAAATAGAAGAACAGATTGAACAAATCAATCAGGATATCCAGGACTATATTGCCACCCATCCTGATCACAGTGCTGAAATTGAGGAATTAGAACAGACGATATCTGATTTACAGTCAGAAATTGATACCCTGCAAAGGGATTTGGAAAACGATGAATTAAGCGAAGAAGAAAGAGCAGCACTGAATGCCTTAATACAGGCTGATATTCTTGCACTGAATGAAGCTATGGCGAATTTAGACCAGTTAAAGTCTCTTCAGGAAGCTTTTGACCAGGGATATAATGAACTTATTACCACAAAGACCACTTTGGAAGAAAATCTAGCGACAGTCAAC
>JAGAWH010000146.1 GCA_017941505.1 Faecalicoccus sp.
AGGATCTGAATAAAATGATAAAAAAATTAATGTAGAAAAAAACTGTCGCTACATCTGTTTTTAACAGAAAGTGCCGGAAAGCCTTTATTTACAGGGCATTCCGGCACTCTTAATTTTTCAACTGTCGAAAATGGGATATTTTACTGAAAATAACTATAAAAGAAAACATAAAAAAAGCAGTCACACTACCGGGTGGAAATCCTCCGGGGATTTCAAAATGGTTGACATAGTGTACTGCTCGTTTTTTATTTTAACGCAATAATTATAATTTGAAAACCTTATTTCTGTTGAGGACGAAGTGCATAAATCATAACGCCTGTTCCGATTATTGAAACAATAGCGCCAATCAACAATGTTGTGCTCGGTCCCAGAGCGTCAATCATAAAACCGCCTAACAGAGAGGCAAAGACACCGGAAGCTGTCATAGCCATTGTAACTAAAGCCTGACCCTTAACAGAATCTTCTTTATTGAAAATCTGATTTACATAATAAACCGATGCCGGAATAAAGATCGCATAGGCAAACATTTGGAAGAACTGGGCAACGTAGATCATAAACATGCTCTTAGCAAGCCATGTGATGATATGCTTCACAGTAAACATAACACCGGAGAAAATCAATAAAGATGAAATGTTGACCTTATTTTTAATTCTTTCCAGAGCTGTCATAGATACAAGTTCTAAAATCGCAGCTAAGAATACCGCAATACCCATATCCGATGTAGTACCGCCGACGTTTTCAATAAAGTAAATAAAGAAGTTATTGATCATCATATGATCCAGATAAACCAATAAGAAACCACCTAAGAAAATCATAAACATAGAATGATTTCTTAAAAATTCAATTGTACTTCCTGTTGGCTGCTCTGCAGGAGCACTTCTTTTAATTCTTTTTCTTCCTCTTACTCTAAATCCGTTGATCTGCGGAATTAAACCGGCAAGGATCACAACATATAGAATCGGTAATAATTTCGGGCTGATATGAGCTACCACAAATCCCATGATCAAGGATGTGATTGCATAAGCAGCAGAGCCGATACCGCGGGCAAGTCCGTAATTCAATTGAATTCCGTAATCTTCAAACGCAAATGCCAGAGAATTTAGGATTGGCATCATACACATGAGTGCGCCATTCAACAATATAAACAAAACAGCGGTAAGAAAGGAAATTTCCACCCACGAACTAATCAAGATCGCAAGTGAAATCACAATTCCGCATAATGCCAATAACACCAGAACTCGGTTTAATGATAAGTGCTTTTTATCCACAAAGGATGCAAGTGCAGGCTGAGCAATAGTTGTAACGATACTTCCGATTGCCATGATGATACCGATTTGTGAAGAGCCAAAGCCTTGCGCACCTAAATAAACAGCTGCGAATCCCAGAATACAGCAGACAATGGCGAAGTAGCCGGCTTGAATAATGGCATACTTCATGTTTAAATCTCTGTTCTCCATTTTTTCTCTCCTTGTATTAATACTAATATCAGTATATTACAAATTAAGAGATTTTATGAAAAAAATGTGATTAATTCCCGTGAACAAAGACCTTCAATACATATTGTGAATCCGAATTCATACATCCCCATGAATCTACAACCAAAAAGAACCAGCTCTCATTTTCAAGATATCGATGCGCCTCCAGAAAAACCTCTCTTCCTCCATCTTCCAAGTTATCCCCGCAATACATACCGCATCCAATTTTTTGGATTCCTCTTTGATCAAAATAGTCATCTAATCGCTCATAACATTTTTTTAAGTCCATTTTCTTTTCTACAGACTTTTCCTTATTGAATACAAATTCCATCCGCATTCTGCTCACCTCATCTTATGTATAAAATGAAATGTGTCATTATCAATGCAGAAAAAAAGGATGATGTTTCATCCTTAAATAAAATATATGCTCCTTACATTATCATGCTGGGCAATCTCGTTAAACACTTCATTTAGATCAATCGACTTATTTAAAGACAATCGAATCTCAACACGAATCATATCATCCGTTAAATTGGTCACATTCATAACCTGATGGGGAATCTTTTTCTGTTTAAGATATTTTCGAATGCGGATAACGCTGTCATTCCCGGAGGATAGTTCAATCGCAAAGTTTTGGTTCACACGATTTTTTACCAGCGTCGAAGAATCATTTAATAAATATTGAACCGCCAGAATAAGAAGTGAAGAACACAGGGCAACATGGTACAATCCGCATCCTATTGCCATACCGACACCGGCTGTAGCCCACATACCGGAAGCTGTACTTAAGCCGGAAATATTACCGTGCCTTACAAAGATGACACCTGCTCCAAGAAAACCCATTCCACCGGCGATACCGGCCGCCACACGTGAGGCATCATAGTCAAATCCTTCAAATCCGTAGATAGATACAATTGTCATAATACAGGAGGACATACAGATAATCGCATGCACTCGATAACCTGCCCCTTTGTTGTGAGCGTGTCTTTCATAACCAATCATTAAACCGCAGACAATCGACATAAGCAGCCTTATCAGCATGGTTACATCATCAAAATCAAATGTCATAATACCTTCTCTCCCCGTATATTCATTATAACGAAAAAAAGAGAATCTTGCGATTCTCTCTTTAGTCTTTATCTACAATTTCCGCATGCCATTCCTGAAGTGATTTCAAGTATGGTTTTGGATGTTCAATCACATAGTGAATACCATTGGCAGCAGCCATTGCAGCAGCAGTTGTGGTCATATATGTAATCTTTGATTTAACGGCTGCCTTACGCAGATAGGAATCATCATGAACGCCTGTCTTACCGATTGGTGTATTCACAATTAAATTAATATCACCGTTGGTAATGTAGTCAGACATATTTGGACGGCCTTCATAAATCTTCTTGATGGTCTTTACCGGAATACCGGCAGCTTCAATTGCCTTGGCAGTACCTGCAGTAGCCATTACTTTAAAGCCATCTCGATATAAGGACTTCGCTGCTTCTACTGCTTCTTCCTTATCCTTGTCATTGACTGTGATCAGTACCGTTCCGGATGTAGGCAGCGGTGATTTCACAGCTTCGTATGCTTTAAAGAAAGCTTCACCATAGTAATGAGAAATACCTAATACCTCACCGGTAGAGCGCATTTCCGGACCTAATACCGGGTCAACTTCCGGGAACATATTGAATGGGAATGCAGCTTCCTTAACTCCGTAATAAGGAATATGTTTTTCCTTTAAGGATGGAACCGGACTCGGTTTTCCGGTTAATTCACTGGTAATGATCTCTGTAGCTAACGGTACCATGCGAATATTACATACCTTAGATACTAAAGGTACGGTGCGGGAAGCACGTGGGTTAGCTTCTAATACGAATACTTTGCCATCCTCAATCGCATACTGCATATTCATCAATCCGCGAACATG
This sequence comes from Faecalicoccus sp., assembly GCA_017941505.1. Next base: position 3,394 of record JAGAWH010000146.1, read on the forward strand.
CATTTCTTCAGCAATCTTGCGGGTATATTCTTTAATCGTTTCTACATTTTCTTCAGAAATATGGACACTTGGAATAATACATGCAGAGTCACCGGAGTGAACACCGGCTAATTCGATATGCTCCATAACCGCCGGTACAAAAGCATGTTTTCCATCGGCAATCGCATCTGCTTCACATTCCATCGCATGATGTAAGAAACGGTCGATCAGAATCGGACGGTCCGGTGTAACACCGACAGCTGCCTTCATATAACCTTCCATATCCTCATCATCGTATACAACTTCCATACCGCGTCCGCCTAATACGTAACTAGGACGTACCATAACCGGATAACCGATACGGTTTGCGATTTCCTGGGCTTCTTCAACGGTTGTAGCCATTCCGGATTCCGGCATCGGGATATCCAGTTTTTCCATCATGGCACGGAATTGGTCACGGTCTTCGGCTAAATCGATCACAGCCGGGCTGGTTCCTAAGATCTTAACACCATTGGCTTCCAACTGACCTGCTAAGTTGAGTGGTGTCTGGCCGCCAAATTGGGCAATCACACCTAACGGTTTTTCTTTTTCATAGATCGAAAGAACATCTTCCAATGTAAGAGGTTCAAAGTATAGCTTATCGGATGTATCGTAGTCCGTAGATACAGTTTCCGGGTTACAGTTAACGATAATTGTCTCAAAGCCGAGTTTTTTCAAAGCTTTTGCGGCATGTACGCAGCAATAGTCGAATTCAATACCCTGACCGATACGGTTTGGACCGCCGCCCAAAATCATAATTTTCTTTGTATCCGTGTTTACCGGGTTGTTGTCGGCTCCGTTATATGTTGAATAATAGTAAGCAGAATCCTTGGTAGAAGATACATGTACACGGTCCCAATGTTCAGTTAAGCCGATGCCTAAACGCTGTTTACGGATATCATCTTCAGACATCTCTAAGATCTGAGATAGATACTTATCTGAGAATCCATCTTTCTTAGCACGTACTAAGGCTTCATCGGTAATAGAACCCTTTGTCTTTAATAATTCTTCCTCTTCATCTACCAGATCTTTCATCTGTTCGATAAAATATTTCTTAACATTTGTCAGTTCATGAATCTCATCTACAGTAGCACCCTTACGAAGCGCTTCATACATGATGAAATGACGTTCGCTGGATGGTGTATTTAACATCTGCAGCAGTTTTTCTTTAGGCAGCTGATCAAAATTAGAAGCATGACCTAAACCATAACGACCTGTCTCCAAAGAGCGGATTGCCTTCTGGAAAGCTTCCTTATAGTTTTTACCGATGGACATAACTTCGCCCACCGCACGCATCTGCGTACCTAATTTATCTTCAACACCCTTGAACTTTTCAAAAGCCCAGCGTGCAAATTTAATTACTACATAGTCTCCATCCGGTACATATTTATCCAATGTTCCGTATTTACCGCATGGAATTTCATCCAATGTTAAGCCGCATGCCAGCATAGCGGATACCAGCGCAATCGGGAAACCGGTTGCCTTGGAAGCTAATGCGGAAGAACGGGATGTTCTCGGGTTAATTTCAATAACGATAATTCTGCCCGTTTTTGGATCATGGGCAAACTGTACGTTGGTTCCACCGATGACCTGAATGGATTCTACAATACGGTAAGCCTGTTCCTGTAAACGATCCTGTGTTGCCTGGTCAATGGTCAACATTGGAGCGGCACAGAAAGAGTCACCGGTATGAACACCCATCGGGTCAATATTTTCGATGAAACATACAGTAATCATATTTCCCTTGGCATCGCGAACGACTTCAAGTTCCAGCTCTTCCCAGCCTAAGATAGACTCTTCGACAAGAACCTGGCCAACTAAGGAAGCCTGTAAGCCGCGGGCACATACTGTTTTTAATTCTTCTTTGTTGTAAACCAGACCGCCGCCGGCTCCGCCCATTGTATAAGCAGGACGTAATACAACCGGATATCCCAGTTCATCGGCAATCTTCAGTGCTTCATCAACGCTGTAAGCAACTTCAGAGCGTGCCATTTCAATACCCAGGGATTCCATGGTCTGTTTAAATTCAATACGGTCTTCTCCGCGTTCAATGGCATCTACCTGAACACCGATGACCTTAACGTTATATTTATCCAAAATACCAGCTGATGCTAACTCGGCACATAAATTTAATCCGGACTGACCGCCTAAATTTGGAAGTAATGCGTCCGGTCGTTCTTTTTCAATGATCTGCTCTAAACGTTCTTTATTGAGTGGTTCAATATAAGTCACGTCTGCCATTTCCGGGTCCGTCATAATAGTTGCCGGATTGGAATTGACCAATACGATCTCATAGCCTAAATTTCTGAGTGCCTTACAAGCCTGCGTGCCTGAATAGTCAAATTCACAAGCCTGTCCGATAATAATCGGACCGGATCCGATAATTAAAACCTTATGTACATCATTTCTTTTGGGCATAACATCCTCCTAGTTTTCAAACTTTCTTGTCTATTATAGTATGGTAGATGAAAAAAATCTATTTTTTATCGTAGATAATTTTATTGTGAAAGATTTGTAAAATTGTTAGTATACTGTCATGGACTTACTAAATGACATCAAGCGGCTGAAAATATTCCATTTGCCTCATACAGTCTCCTTATTTTTGATTGTATTGGCCTTTGTCTATTTTTTCTATTGCCGTTTTACCAATGCCGGGATTATCCCTACCGCCATATCTCTGATTTTCTTAGGTTACGCGATGATTCTGGTATGGATCTATATCGATAAAATTATCACTAATTTCCCAAAGGAAGTTCATTGGCGATACTATGTCAATCAAATTATCACCCATGAAGATGTACGTACCAAGCTGACCCTTGTGGGAACAACAGGTATCAACATCCTGTTTGGTGCCTTCTATCTTTGGATCGGTTTTCAGAACAGATCCACCTGGTTTCTGGGTATTGGTGGTTACCACATCATACTTTTGGCCATCCGCTACCAGCTTTTACACCAGACGGTGTATCAGCGCCGGGATGATATTCAAATATATCGCTCAACCGGTGCCTGGATCATGATCTTAAACATCTTTATTGCGATCATATCCATGGAGATGATTTATCGAAACCAATCGTATGTATATGCCCCGATATCTTTGTTCGTTTTAACACTGTATACCATTTACCGTGTATATGCTGCTACCATTAACGTAATCCACTATTCGCAAACCGATGACTGGATCGCATCGGCAGTCAACAACTTAAATCTGATTGCAGCCATTGTTGCAGCATACACCTTACAGACAGCTTATTTATTCATGTTTGTCGAAGAAGAAAATGCACCTGTAAGACAGGCTGCCAATACCCTTACCGGTTTGTTTGTGTTCTTTATCTGCTTTGCGATTTCCTCTCATATGATCATGCGGGCCAACCGTGCTCTCAAGGAAGAACAATCAGAAGAAGCGGAAAGCACAACAATTGACAATTCAGACCAATAACTCAATAATAAGCATAGAAACAAGGAGGATTCTAACTATGGCAATTATCACTTTAACAGAAGAAAATTTTGAAACAGAAGTATTAAAATCAGATAAACCGGTACTCATCGATTTCTGGGCAACCTGGTGCGGCCCATGTAAGATGCAGTCGCCTGTTGTAGATGCACTGGCAGAAGAACTGGATGGCAAAGTCGTATTCGGTAAGGTCGATGTAGATGACCAGGATGAACTGGCCGCAAAATTCGGTATTCAGAGCATCCCGACTTTAGTTGTTATGAAAAACGGCCAGGCCGTTGCCGGAGCTGTTGGCTTCCAGCCAAAAGAAAATCTGTTAGCACTGATCGCAAAAGCTGAATAAAAAAGTAGCCTTGAGCATTATGAGCTCAAGGCTTTTTTAATGTAACTATTTCCAGAAATCAATAGTAGACTCATCCAAGCCGATATTCTTTCCCATAAATACAATAGGACCACCGGCTTTTTTCTGTACCTCATAATCCTTTAATGCAGCCAGCGCAGTTTTTGACATCAGCAGACAGGAAGGAATATTGATAATGGTCATACCGCCCATGGTGATATCCGCAAGTGCCCATGCAGCATCCATCGGAATAATCGCACCTAAGAAAATTACGACAACACAGACAATATAGAAGTAGTTCATAAATTTCTTGGATGGAACCTTTTTCCCATTCAAATACGCTAAAGCGTTATCTACATAATATAAATTACCCAATAATGTCGTAAATCCAAACAGTAACATCGCAATTGTGATAAATGTCGGACCGATAGATCCAAATACCGTGGAAATCGCATTTTGTACATAAGGAGCTCCTGCCACATCCGGTGTATGAGCGATGCCGGTAGAAAGACACATTAAAGCACTGGCTGTACATAATACAATCGTATCCAGATAAACGGAAACCGTCTGTACAAGGCCCTGTTTTACCGGATGGGTAACATCGGCAGAAGCCGAAGCATTGGGAGCAGAACCGACACCGGCTTCATTTGAGAATAAACCGCGCTTAATTCCATAAATCATACAGGAGCCTGTAAGGCCGCTGAAAATAGCCCTGAAGTTAAAGGCATCTCTAAAGATTTCTGCAAACATAGCCGGAATATTGCCGATATTAAATATAATTACGATTAAAGAAATGATCACATAGGCAACACCCATGATCGGCACGATGAAACTGGTCATTTTAATGATGCGGTTTTCTCCGCCAAATAAACAGTAAGCGGTTAAAAGTGCTATAACAGCACCTACGATATACGGTGTTGTTTCATTGTAGAAACTGTATACCGCAAAAGTAGACTGCAGATTATAAGAACATAATAAATTGAATCCAAAGGCATAGGTCGCAATTAAAAAAATACAGAAGATAACCGATGCCATCGGTGCATGTAATGCCTTTTCAATATAGTAAGCAGGGCCACCGTAAGCACTTCCATCCGGATTTTTCCGCTTATAGATCTGCGCTAAAGTACTTTCCATAAATGCGCTGGCAGCCCCGATAATCGCAATTAACCACATCCAGAATACCGCACCCGGTCCTCCGACACAGATGGCAGTTGATACACCGACAATATTACCTGTGCCGACACGGCTGGCGGTCGATACCATCAAAGCTTGAAAAGATGAAACATGGTTTTCTCCTTTTGATGCAGGCGGTTCCATAATCAGTTTTATGGATTCCTTTAATAAGCGAATCTGTACAAAGCCGGTACGGATGGAAAAATAAAGCCCTCCCAGAATCAAAATCAAAACCAAAATAGGAACATATAGAAAATCATCAATCGCCTGCAGAATGTCAACCATACCTCTTACCTATCCTTTCTTTTCTTGTTCTAGAAGTGTATTGCGCATATGTTTAGAAACAGAATATGTCGCATAAGGTTCAAGAAGCTTTGATGCATGGCAGATGACATCCGGACTTCCGTCCACCGGAGAATAAGAATGATTAAATCGCTTCAACATTGTCACATCGTTTCCGCCATCTCCATAAACTGCGCATTCATCTTCAGAAAGATGGAGATATTTTGCCAATACGGCAACCGCAGCTCCCTTATCAACACCCTGCATAGTGATTTCATAAATCGTTTCATTGGTTGGAGCATTAATAATCTTATCCTTATGTTTTTCTAAAAAGGCATCCATTTTAGCCAGGTCCATATCATTTTTGACATATAAATTAATTTTACAGATATCCAAATCGAGAATTTCTTTTTCCGTCATAGAAAAATCGGTATCTTTTAAACGCATTTCTGTATAGTTCTTGATCCATTCCGGAGTTGTTTCCATTCCTTTCGGGGCTTTAAAGCTCTGTTCTAAAAACTTTTCCCGGGAAATCATCATATATTGTTTATCGGTTCCGACAAAACAGAATTCATATTCCGGACAGGATTCAATCAATTCCCTTAAGATCTCTTTATCCATGACGGATTTATATACTACTTCGCCATCCGGTCCGGTGATATAAGCCCCATTCATATAAATATGATAAATTTTATCATCCATATTCGGAATCATGAGCCTTGTGGCACTGCGGCCTGTCGCAATGGTAAAAAACAAGCCGGCATCAACAATCTGCCGGATGGTTTCATCAATAAATGCATCCGATTCATGATCGATATTTAATAAAGTATTATCTAAGTCACTTGCGAATAGTTTTATCATCTTGTCTGCTCCTAAAAAAAGAAGGAATTAATCCTTCTTTCTACTGAAAAAGTTAGTAATTCTCTCAAAGGTACGCTTTAGACCATCCAATTTATCAATGATCCCATTCAATTTATCTTTGAGATTTGAAGTTTTACTTTCCGATTCAGACTCATCTCGTTCCATTGCCTTTTTCGCAAATGAAGCCGGTTTTGAAGTAATGACTTTTTTAACACCACTCACAACCGATTTCCGATTTGCGAATAGAATACCGCCTAATGCCGCAATGCCGATAATCAACGCTGTCTTAATCAATGTATTTTGATCAGGAAGCATAAATCCGGTCTCTGCCGGTGCATTTGTTTCGTTATCTTCGATAATGGCAGCATCCGTTTCCAGAGCCTGATCCACTGCTTCGGATACAACATCATTATTTTCTACAACTGCTTCTGTTAGCTCGTCTGCTTTTTCTTTTACGGCATTCAGTGCTTCATTGATTTCTTTAACACTTGTTAACGTATCCATGGATAAATCCCTCCATCGTATATCCATTTTATCATAATGGTTAATTGTTTTTAATGATAAATTGAGAAATTTCTGGGAGCGGCTTTTTCAGCCTCTTCCAGAGAACGGTATCCATATTCCTTTACCATCGCATACATAATGGCAGAAATCATATTTTTTCCTGTCTCTGTAAAGTAGTCTACCATATCCCAATAGGCATCTAATGTGTTCTTGGAGAACGTATGCAGCTCTCCCCATAGGCAGGCATTAAATGGCAGATTTTCTTTTCTGTCTTCATAAGAATGCAGCCTGCTGCTGAAGCGAGATAAATTCGGGTATTCTTTTTCAAACATATTTTCCCATTCGGTTTCAATCGTCGTAATGATGTTGATTAATGTTTCCTGATCCATATCCTCAACTGCGAGATTTAATTTTGTCTTTTCAAAATCTTCCGGATCGGTATACTTCAATACCCATGTATACTTATCGGCCAGCAGATTGTGACCGGAATCTTTCGCTCTTTCAAGATCCCAGAAACGGCTTTCTAACATTTTATCCGACCATAAGGCAAACTGGCTTCGACGCATTCTAAAAAAATTATCCTTCTGGTCA
>JAGAWH010000147.1 GCA_017941505.1 Faecalicoccus sp.
AATTTACTTTTATCCATAGAGAGTGTGTTAGTTCAATTAAGCTAAACAACATTCCGCCCCAGTTAGTTGGGCGGATTTTATATACCGGTCATGTTGTTTAACTTTATAAGGTATTATAACACAAATGAACAGGGGGTAAAGATGATGAAAAAGACGTATACATTCACAAAAACTGTCACAAAGAATGATTTGGCAGTACATGTAGGAAGCGGTTCACTGGATGTTCTTGCCACACCGGTGGTTGCTGCATGGATGGAAGAAGCAGCCTGCGCTTGTGTTGAATGCGAGCCGGGAAAGACAAGTGTTGGCACTTTGTTGAATATCTCACATGATAAGGCATCACCATTAGGTGCTCAAATTCGTGTAGAGGCAAAATTGATGGAACACGAGGGAAGAAGACTTAGATTTGAAGTAGCCGCATATGAAGATTCGATCTGTGTTTCAAAGGGGACGCATGAAAGATTTATTGTTGATATTGAGCGGTTTATGAAAAAAATAAGTAAATGATGCTAAAATAAAGAACGGAGGAATAATATGTCAAATTATAGAAAAATTTCAAATGATATTTACTGGGTGGGGGCAAGCGATCGCCTGCGTGCCTTATTTGAAAATATCCATCCTATCCCAAGAGGGGTATCGTATAACTCCTACCTGCTCAAGGATGAAAAAAATGTAGTATTTGATGCAGTGGATTGGTCTGTATGCAGAACTTTTATCGAAAATGTGGAGGCGATTTTAGATGGGGATCCACTGAACTATATCGTAGTGAATCATATGGAACCGGATCATGGTGCATCTTTGGAGGAGCTGCTGATCCGCTGGCCGGAAGCTCAGATTATCGCAAGTGCCAAGGCGATTCAAATGATGAAGCAGTTTGGCTTTCATGTGGAGGGCAAAACCATTGCCGTCAAAGAAAAAGATACTATGTGTTTTGGCAGACACACTGTAAGCTTTGTGATGGCTCCTATGGTGCATTGGCCGGAAGTTATGGTTACTTATGATGAAACAGAAGGTATTCTCTTTTCTGCAGATGCCTTTGGCAGCTTTGGCGCATTAGATGGCGTGCTTTTCAATGATGAAGTTGATTTTGATAAGGATTGGCTGGAGGATGCCAGAAGGTATTACACCAATATTGTCGGAAAATACGGTCCTCAAGTGTTGAATTTATTAAAGAAAGCTTCCGCTCTTGATATCAAGATCATTGCCCCGTTACATGGACCGGTATGGAGAAGTAATTTAGATTATCTGCTTTCAAAATACCAAATGTGGGCATCTTATACCCCGGAAGAAAAGGGAGTATTGATTGTCTATGCATCGATGTATGGAAATACCGAACAGGCAGCCCAGATTCTTGCCTCCAAGCTTACCGCAAACGGTGTAAAAAAGGTTGCGGTATATGATGTATCAAAGACGCATGTATCCTATTTAGTTTCGGAAGCATTTAAATATTCCCATATCGTATTTGCCTCGGTAACCTATAATCTGGAGATTTATCCGGTAATGCTGGATTTCATGATGCATTTAAAAATGCTCAACTTAAATAAGCGTACCGGTGCCATCGTATATAACGGCATATGGGCACCGGCTGCCGGTAAGGCAATGCGTGAATTCTTGACAACTTCTTTAAAGAATTGGACCGTCCTTGATAAAGAGGTAAAGATTACCAGCGCTTTGGATGATGTTTCCAACATTCAGATCAAAGAGCTCGCAAAGGCAATTGCCGAGGATGTAAATCAATAAAAAAGAGCCTGACTTTTAAAAGTCAGGCCTAATTTTTTTAATGAGTGTTGTGATGAGATATCCAAACAGGATACCGGTTGTATCTAATAGAATATCACGAATTTCACCGGATCTTCCATCCACAAAGGTTTGATGATATTCATCGAGAGATGCCCACAGGATTGCCAGCACTATTCCGATTATCGCATAATGTTTAAAACCATATGCCTTGAACATTTGAATATAGCTGATGGATAAAAGCGTATAAATCGTAAAATGAGCAGCCTTACGGATAAAGTGCTGAGAGAGATGAATATGGAAATATTCCAAAATCATAAGGATAAATCCGCTTTTTTCACTGGAGTCCGGAGCACTGTCCTGAGAGAACATAAATATTAATAGTGTGATGGATAATGCAGCCACCGTCCAGAATAGTTTTCGCTTTGTCATGCCAGTTTCAACAGGAAGCGGGCCTGATTGTAGTTATTTTGATCAAAATGATCATAAGTTCTTATAAAGTGGGAACCAAAAGCTTTGGAAAGATTGAAATCATCAATGATCAGATACTTGTCGATATTATGCTCACGAACAAACTGTTTGATGACCTCTGAGCGGCTGGCACCGATTTTGGTGTTACCCAGATAAGCTCCCTTCATACCTAGAATTTCAAACATGGCTTCAATTTCTTCACGTGTATAATACAGCCTCCAGGAACTGGTAAGAACGATTCTGGCATCAAACTCTTCAACCAGATCTCTCATATATTGACAGCTGTCCTGATCAAATCCAAAGCAGATCTGATTGGTAAAATATATGTTTAAACTTTTTATTGTGTCATTTTTCAGGTCTCTTGCCAGCTTATTATTGAGATCAAAATCAAATTCATAATCTGGTACATGATGCGACTGTAAAACACCATCTATGTCTAAAAAAAGAACTGGATTCATGAACTCACCTCTTTGTTTATTCTACTCAGTTTGCCTTTCTTGTGCAATTGTTTTGGCAATGATATAATCAATTCTAAAGTACTGTTATGATTTTTTTTATTAAAAAAGCCGTTTCGGTCTAATATGAAAGGAAGTGGACTGCTATGAATCAGCACATCGTAATTGTGACAGGTATGTCCGGAGCCGGAAAATCAAGCGCAATGAATGCGCTGGAGGATTTAGGCTATTACTGTATTGATAATTTTCCCAGCAAGCTTTTGCCCCAGTTAGAGGAATTGCTGGAAAGAGAATCCAGTTATCAATATGTGGCTTTATCGGTTAGTGCGATTGATTATACACAATTTATCAATTTCTTCTCCAGTACCCGCTTCAGTCTGCAGATTGTATTTCTGGATTGTTCGGATGAACAGCTCTTGTTGAGATATCGTTTTACCCGCCGTCATCATCCGATGATTGTGAACGGTCATGCGACAACACTGGAAGAAGCCATTGAGGTCGAACGCGATCTTTTCAACAATATCAGCGAGAATTCCGATAATACCATTCATATTGATACAACGATGTTGTCTAACGATCAGCTGGCAAAGCGAATCCGCAATCGCTTTAAAACGCAGGAAAAGAGTGAATTCACGATTACCTTCCAGTCTTTTGGATTTAAACATGGTGTTCCTATGGATGCGGATATTGTCATTGATGTACGCTTTCTGCCTAACCCTTTCTATGATCCGACACTACGGGATAAAACAGGAAACAATCCGGAAGTCTATAACTATGTAATGGAAAAACCGGAAACCCAGGATTTTATTGTCCGCTTACGCAATTATCTGGATTTTGTCTTTAAATCCTATGATTCGCAGAATAAATCGCATACTATTGTTGCCGTCGGATGTACCGGTGGTCAGCATCGCTCTGTTTCTATCTGTAACTGGCTGTATGATCTATATAAGCCAACGTATCGCTGTTTCAAATCACATCGAGATATAGGGGTGGATGAAGTATGAAAAACGTTGTAGTAATCGGGGGAGGTACCGGCCTTTCCAGTATGTTGTCGGGAATGAAAAAGTTAAAAGATGTCAATATCACTGCCGTGGTTACGGTAGCTGATGATGGAGGAAGTACCGGACGAATTCGTGATATTTATAATATACCCGCTGTAGGAGATATTCGTCATGTCCTTTGTGCTATGGCTCAGGATGATGATGATCATCTTTTCTCCGATTTAATGAATTACCGCTTTGAAGGCAGTGAAGATATCGGCGGTCACAATCTGGGAAATTTGATTTTTCTGGCATTAATGAATACCACAGGCTCATTTATCGGTGCCATTCGTGCCATTTCCCGCGTATTAAAGGTGGATGGTAAAATTGTTCCCAGTACCTTAGATGTCGTTACGCTGTATGCGATGATGGAAGACGGTACGTTGGTTCGCGGGGAATCCAATATTCCTGAAGTGAATAACTCCATTGATCATGTCTTTTACCAGCAGAATGTAACACCTTATCAGCCTGCTGTAGATGCGATCAAAAACGCCGATTTGATTCTTTATGGAATCGGTTCTTTGTATACATCCATCATGCCGAATTTGATTATTAAAGAAATATCACAGGCGATTAAAGAGAATAGCTGCCCGCACATTTATTTCTGCAATGCGATGAGCCAGCCGGGTGAAACCGATGGATACAGTGTGGAAGATCATGTCAGCGCGATCGAAAAACATTCTTTTGATAATGCGGTAGATATGGTAGTTGTAAATGAGTCATATATTCCTAAAAGCATTTTAGAGCGTTATGCGAAAATGGGCTCTGTTCCGATCAAGCTTTCTAAGGATTCCCATCCTTATGAAGTTTGGAAGCGCTCATTAATATATTTTGATCAAAACGGCAGGGTACGTCATGACCCGGATGCCGTAAAAGTAACTGTAGAGGAAATTCTAAGTAAGATTTAAGGAGGGCAGCTTGTGTCGTTTACTGGTGATGTAAAAACGCAAATATGTCAGGAATCGCTGGATACGTATACATCAAAGGCACAGCTTTGTGCCCTTTTTCAAATGCGCGCATCCCTGCATATGACATTTCAGGGAATGCATATTTCCTATCAGAGTGAGAATGCAGCCATCGCAAAACATATTTATAAATTGTTAAAAAAGACATATGGTGTGGATCCGCAGCTTTCGGTCATCAAAAAAATGAAATTAAAGAAAAATAATGTTTACCGTATTCAGATTCATGAAAGATGCACGGAAATCCTAGAGGATTTGGAGATATTAACCGATACCGGCCTGCATTATTCTCCTTCCAGAAAGTGGATCCGCTCGGACAAGAATGCCAGAGCGTACCTGCAGGGATGTTTTTTAGCAGGAGGTTCGGTCAACGATCCCAAGACTGCTAATTATCATTTGGAGATATCCTGTGTTGAAGAAAATCTTGCCAAAGCCATACAGAAGCTGATGGTGCGCTATTATCTGCCGGCTAAGATTGTGAAGCGGAAGAACAATTATATTGTATATTTAAAAGCAGGGGATAAGATTGCGGATTTTCTAAGGTTATGCAACGCATCCCAGGCTCTCTTTGAATTTGAGGATAACCGTATCCAGAGAGATTTTTTCAATCAGATCACAAGACTGGATAATTGCGAACTGGCCAATGAGGTAAAAACGCAGAAGGCAGCAGCGAAGCAGTTAGAATACATCCGAATCATCGAAGAAAATGAAAGTCAAATTCGACTTACGGATAAGATTCGGCACGTCATGGAGATGCGTAAAAAGTTTCCTATGGCAAATATGAATGAATTATGCGATGAATGTTATAAAGAATATGGTGAAGTTATCACAAAATCGGGCATGAAGCACCGTTTGAATAAAATCAAGGAGCTGGCTGAACCATTTATGGAGGAAAAGGTATGAAAAAACGCTTATTAGCTTTCATATGTTTAGTTTTAATGGTAAGCGGATGTGCATCCATCCGGCTTCAAAAACAGACCTTTACGATTGAACTCGGACAGGATGTATATGCCAATCCATCTTTATATATAAAAAATCCTGATAATTATGATTTATCGAAAATGAAGGTTGTTGCCTTATCAACCGGAATTGTAAAAAAAGATAATCGATTTATCACGAAAAATATGGATTATATCGTTGTAGGTGAATATGATTTTAAAATTGTTTCCGGTAATAATGATATTCCTTTTAAGATTAAGATCAAGGATACCAAGCCGCCCGTTGTTTTATCATCCATTTCCGAGCTGACCATTGCTCCGGGAGAACAGATTCCATGGAGCGAGTATTTTCCGGCTACGGATTTATCCGGTGTTTCTTATGAAATTACCGGCCTTGACTACAACAATCGGGGAGAGTACGACTGCATTCTAAACATCAGTGACCGCTTTGGAAATACCACGCAAAAGCCGGTTAAAATCATTGTTGGTTAATTAATAATTTTGTGTATAATTCTTTATATGACCAAAGCAGATAAAATCCTGATCGTATTTTTAATGGTTACCGCCGTTTTTCTTTTTATTCCCATTTGGAAGGGACGTCCCGCATCGGATGTGGCATCGGTTTATGTTAAGGAACAGAAAGTACTTCAAATTGATCTGTCCCATGATGACAAATATGTCGTAGAGGGAACATTGGGTGAGGTTCATATTGAAGTAAAAGATCATAAGATCCGGGTCACACAGGAAAACAGCCCGCATCATTATTGTTCTAAACAGGGATTTGTATCCACCAGTTCTGAGCCGATCGTCTGTCTTCCTAATGAAACGGTAGTAAGAATTGAAGGAAAAGATGAACAGGATACGATGATTCAATGACAACGAAAAAAAGTGTTCTTTTTGCGATCTTTATTGCTTTGGGAATTGTATTACAGATATTAGAAAGCTTTTTACCTACGACATTTCTGGTACCGGGATTTAAGATCGGTTTTGCCAATATTATTACTTTAACGGTATTGATGATGTATGGGCAAAGGGCTATGTGGATTGTCAATTCATTACGAATTATATTGGCTGCTTTACTAACAGGAACTTTGTTTTCCATATCTTTCTGGGTATCCCTTGCCGGTTTTATCTGTGCCGGACTTATGATGTGCCTTGCGAAGAAAACAGGCTTATTTTCAATATACGGCATATCGGTGGCAGGGGCTGCTGCTCATTCTGTAGGACAGGTTGGGGCAATTACCTGGATCTATCAACAGTATTTTATGCAGCTGTATGCACCGCTGCTTGTCGGTTTATCCATTTTCAGCGGTATGCTGGTAGCTTTGTTGTCATCCAATGTAATGAAAAGAATAGAAGGGAGGTTTGTTTTGAATGGCTAACTATTATTTCGGCGTTCTCAGCCAGTTAAATCGCGATGTCATGAAAACAGATCTTGCCTTTTCGAAACGGGCATCATCCCGTTTAAATGAAATTGCCGAAGCGATGGTTTCCGGCAATGTTTCCGATAACGATTATATTATGCTCTTGGAGCTGTTTTATGAAAAATATCGCAGAACCAATCAAAAGACAGCCTGTAAATTTTGCGTAATGCGCATCCAGAAGCTGGCTTATCTAAAAAAACATCCGGTTTCTCAATCCACTATGGAACGCCTGGAATTTCATTCCCGGCTTGATGAGGATACAAGGAATTTCTTGCGGGGGAAACCACGTTATCTTAAAAAATTGAGAGAGACATTTATCAAACGAATCTTATTGATCAGCGTCGTACTATCGATTCTTTTGATGATGTTTTTAGTTTTGTTACTTCGCTTTCCGTTTATCGTTGGCTGGATTCTGGCAATCGCTTTAGGTGTTATCGGATTCTTTTATTTAACCACAGAGGGTATGGACTACATAGAAGAAGCGCAGATTCAATCCTGTGGCAGAAGGGCCGATAAGATACTCAATGTATTGGACATGTCTTTACATACCATGGTGCAAAGGTAGATCTCTTAAAGAGGTCTTTTTTTTATCATGTTAACGGTTTCACAAATTAGGTAACCATGATAAAATGTATTAAAAAGATGGAGGAGATGGCATGAGTACAAAAAAGGTACCTAAGGCTACTTTACAGCGATATCCGGTATATTTAAAAGCTCTGCGCAAGCTTCAAAATAATGGTGTAACGCGTATCATGTCCAAGGAACTGTCCGTTTACGTAGATATTGAATCGACTACAATACGTCGTGATTTTTCTTTTCTGGGCAATTTGGGAAAACAGGGATATGGATATGATGTAGAAAAGCTCATTGAGATTTTCAATAAGCAGCTCGGTGTTGATTTTGATGAGAAAATTATTCTTGTCGGTGCTGGTAACCTGGGAAGAGCCTTAATGAATTATAATAAATGGGATCACGTTGTCGGCGAAATTGCCTGTGCCTTTGATGCCGATCCGGCAAAATGCGGGGAGCAGTTTGGTATTCAGGTGTATCCGATGACAGAACTGGAAGCCAGAATTCCTAAAGGCTGTCATATTGCGATTGTTGCGATATCCCAGCATATTCAGGAGACGGTAGACCGTCTGGTTGAGTGTGGAATTACCGGGCTTGTTGACTTTACCCACCAGCATTTTTTGACACCGAAAGGGGTTGTCGTTAAGGCTGTCGATGTGGTATCATCAATCCAGGAATTGGTGTTTGTGACCAATTCGATGGATACAAAGGCGATGAAGCAGAAGGCTTCCGATAAGTAGCGCATCAGAGAGTCCGGATGGTGCAAAAGGACCGTGATATCGGAAAGTTAACAGCTGCTTGGCTGAACTGGAGAAATTACAGTAGACAGTTCCGGGGGACACGTTATATCCTAGAGTGCATGAATTTGAAATAGGATGGTACCGCGGTAATAGATCGTTCCTTATGGAATGGTCTTTTTTTATGAAAAGGAGAATGAAAATGCTGGTAAAAAAATTAAAAGAAACGTATTCACAAATGGATGGACAGGACATCGAACTGCAGGGATGGGTTCGTACCAATCGTAATTCGAAAGCTGTTGGTTTTATTGAATTGAATGATGGATCCTGCTTCTCCAATGTGCAGATTGTATATTCACAGGATATGGAAGGATTTACAGAAGCTTCAAAGATCACTTTAGGCTCTGCCATTGAAGTAAAGGGTAAATTGGTAGTAACACCAAACAGTAAGCAGCCATTTGAAATCCAGGCTGCATCCATTGAAGTTCTGGGTGCTTCCGATCATGATTATCCGCTTCAGAAGAAACGTCACAGCTTTGAATATATGCGTGAGATTCCTCATGTACGTCCGCGTGCCAATACCTATTATGCGATGTTCCGCTTACGTTCTGTATTAAGTATGGCTATCCATACTTTCTTCCAGGATAGAGGATTTGTATATATTCATACGCCGGAAATTACCGGAAACGATGCCGAGGGTGCCGGTGAATGTTTTACAGTTACAACCCGCAGTGATGATAAGTATGAAAAAGATTTCTTCGGCAAACACGCCCAATTGACCGTGTCCGGTCAGCTGCATGTTGAACCGTTTGCGCTGACTTATCGCAATGTATATACCTTTGGACCTACATTCCGTGCCGAAAACTCCAATACCACACGTCATGCCAGCGAGTTCTGGATGATTGAACCGGAACTGGCATTTGCGGATTTATCCGATGATATGGATTGTGTAGAAGAAATGATTAAATACTGCATCAACTATTGTTTAGAACATGCCAAAGAAGAGATGGAATTCTTTAACCGTGTCATTGATAAAGGATGTATCGAACGTGTTACAGCTCTTGCCAATTCCGACTTCAAGCGTATGACGTATACCGAGGCGATCGAAGAACTGGAAAAGGTCAAAGACCGCTTTGAAAACAAGGATATTTTCTGGGGTATGGACCTGCAGTCAGAACATGAGCGCTATATTTGCGAACAGGTTGTGAACGGACCGGTATTCTTAATTGATTATCCAAAGGAAATTAAGGCATTCTATATGCGTGTAAACGACGATAATAAAACCGTGGCAGCCTGCGATTTATTAGTGCCTTATGTAGGTGAACTGATTGGTGGATCACAGCGTGAAGAGCGCTATGATGTCTTAGTACAGAAAATGAAGGATCTTAACATCCCGCAGGAACCTCTGCAATGGTATTTAGATCTTCGCCGTTTCGGCGGATGTAAACATTCCGGATTCGGACTTGGATTTGATAGAATGTTGATGTACTTAACCGGTATGCAGAATATCCGTGATGTACAGCCGTATCCAAGAACACCGAGAAATTTAATCTTCTAATATGGGAACACCGTAAACTGGTCCCAAAGTCAAGGACAAAATGTTGACAGTTGATCAGAAAGATAACCGGCAGACTGCAGGAATAAAACAGTCTGCCGGTTTTCATATGTTTTGTTGCTGGGTGACCGGACCATCTGGATCATCCGAGGCTAGC